>NZ_JBQFRV010000003.1:0-310145 GCF_056537565.1 Ruegeria sp. C8 | reverse complement strand
ACCTGCGCCCCAAAGGCGTGAAGGGCAACGCGACCGAGAAGGCCTTGGGCCGCGCGCATATCACCTGCAACAAGAACGGCGTGCCGTTTGATCCTGAGAAGCCGACCATCACTTCGGGCATCCGTCTGGGCTCACCCGCTGGCACCACGCGCGGCTTCGGCGAGGTCGAGTTCCGCCAGATCGCGGATTGGATCATTGAAGTGGTCGACGGTCTCGCCGCCAATGGCGAAGACGGCAATGCCGACGTCGAGGCCAAGGTCAAAGCCGAAGTCGCAGACCTCTGCGCCCGCTTCCCTATCTACCCGAACCTGTAAAACCAAGGACCCTAAACCATGAGCTTTCACCCAATCGAACAGGCTCCGGCCCGTCTGAACCGCAGCGAACTGGCTGTTCCGGGCAGCCAGCCCGGCATGTTTGAAAAAGCGGCCAAGTCGGATGTGGATGTGATCTTCCTGGATCTGGAAGACGCCGTCGCGCCCGACGAAAAAGAACAGGCTAGAGCGAACATCATCGAGGCCCTGAATGACATCGACTGGGGCAACAAGACCATGTCGGTACGGATCAACGGGCTGGATACTCATTACATGTATCGCGACGTGGTGGATGTGGTCGAACAGGCCGGTCAACGTCTGGACCTGATCATGATCCCCAAGGTCGGCACCGCCGCGGATGTTTACGCCGTCGACATGCTGGTCACCCAGATCGAGGACGCCAAAGGCTACAAAAAGCGGATCGGGTTCGAACATATCATCGAAACGGCGCTCGGCATGCAGAATGTCAGCGAGATTGCTGCCGCGTCGAAACGCAACGAAAGCCTGCATTTCGGCGTTGCCGACTACGCGGCCTCGACCCGTGCGCGGACAACCATCATTGGCGGTGTGAACCCGGATTATTCGGTCCTGACGGATGCGGATCCTGAGGGCGGCCGCATGACCCATTGGGGTGATATGTGGCACTACGCGCTGGCGCGTATGGTTGTTGCGGCGCGCGCAAACGGCCTGCGCCCGATCGACGGCCCGTTCGGTGATTTTCAAGACCCCGCTGGCTATCGCGCGGCGGCAAAGCGTGCAGCGGTTCTGGGGTGTGAGGGCAAGTGGGCCATTCACCCCAGCCAGATCGCGCTGGCCAATGAGGTCATGTCGCCTTCGGATGCCGAGGTGGACAAGGCCAAGCGGATTCTCGTCGCGATGGCCGATGCAGAGGCGGCAGGCAAGGGCGCTGTCTCGCTGGACGGTCGGCTGATTGACTATGCCTCGATCCGGCAGGCGGAGGTGCTGGTTGAAAAGGCAGGTCAGATCGCTGCTGCGTGATCTGCCAAACGTTAGACGGAGCGGGCTGTCCCATCGGACGGCCCGTTTCGGTTTTGCGGGCGAAAGGCGCTGATCGGGCGGCCGAATTCACGGGTGAACGACCGCCCGAGGGCCGACGAACAGGAAAACCCGCATCGCAGGGCGATCTGTTCGACACTCAGGCGTGTTTCCTGCGCCAGATAGCGTGCATGTTGCAAACGATAGAGCTTGTAGTACTTGCCGGTCGTCATCCCCAGTTCATCCGCAAACGCGCGGCTGAGGCTGCGCTCGGAGAGCGAGACGCGTTCGGCCAGCTCAAATGTCGTCAGCGGCGTCTCGACGTTTTCAGCAATGACATTCAGGGCGTCCAGCAGTTTGGGCGACCCACGATCTTGCAATTGTTGAGAACCGCGCTTCAGCTCGGATTGGCGGGCGGGGTCGTATATGAACATGTTCGATGCATCAAATGCGGCAGCAGGCCCGAACAGGCTCTGTATCAGGTCGAGGGTTAGTTCCAGCGCCGTGCTGGCCCCTCCGCAGGTTAGAAACGGACCAGAATGGACAAACCGGGCGCTGGACACGTTCACTTTGGGAAAGCTTTCGCGAAAGGCATCAAACTCTTGCCAGTGGATCGTGGCTTGGTGCCCGTCCAGAACTCCGGCTTCGGCTAAAATCCAAGCCGCGGTATCAAGGGCCAGAACGCGCTTGGCAGTCCGAACAGCCTGTCGGATCGCAACTAGAAGCTCTCTATTGATCTGCTGCCGGACGCGGTAACCGGCCACGATGACCAGCGTTCCGGTCGATTTTGCTGGGTCGAAGACCCGATTGGGAGAAACTTGTATTTCGCTCGAGCTTTCCACGGGTTCGCCGTTCAGGCTGGTGATCTCCCAACCCGGACTGGCGTAGAGCGCGCGCATCTTGACGTCTCGCAATGGCTCCAGCGCGCTGGCCAGAACCATGTTGGAAAACCCGTCCAGCAACAGGAACTCGAAATGCTCATGAGGGGATGACGACAAAAGTATTCCTCCTGACGAGAAATGTATCGTTTGTTCCGAGGTTTTGAAAGTAGCGTTGCCGCATTCAGTCGCCTTCCAAGGCGCGATTCCTGCTGATCGAAGGACAAAGTTATGCCCCTTGCCATGAACCGCGAAGTTTTCATCACCTGTGCCATCACCGGATCGGGTGGGACGCAGGACAAGTCTCCGCATGTGCCGCGCTCGCCCGAGCAGATTGCCAACTCGGCGATTGATGCGGCCAAGGCGGGGGCTGCCGTTGTGCATTGCCACGTACGCGACCCGGAAACCGGTGTGCCGTCGCGCGATTTGGGCCTGTACCGCGAGGTGACAGACCGCATTCGCGATGCTGAGGTCGACGTGGTGCTGAACCTGACGGCCGGTATGGGCGGTGATATTGTATTTGGCCCGACCGAGAGCCCATTTCCGGTCAATGAAGCGGCCACTGACATGATCGGCGCGACAGAGCGGATGGCGCATATCGCCGAATGCCTGCCCGAGATCTGCACGCTCGACTGTGGCACAATGAACTTCGCCGAGGCAGACTATGTGATGACCAACACCCCCGGCATGTTGCGGGCGATGGGTCAGATGATGACCGATCTTGGCGTGAAACCAGAGATCGAAGCCTTCGACACCGGCCACCTATGGTTCGCCAAGCAATTGGTGAAAGAGGGTATTCTGGAGCCCAACGCTCTGGTCCAACTGTGTATGGGTGTCCCGTGGGGTGCCCCCAACGACATCAACACCTTCATGGCGATGGTCAATGCGGTGCCGTCTGATTGGACATGGTCGGCCTTCTCGCTGGGTCGCGATCAGATGCCCTACGTTGCGCAATCGGTTCTGGCGGGCGGCAATGTCCGCGTCGGGCTTGAGGACAACCTGTTTCTGGAAAAAGGCGTTCTAGCCACCAATGCGCAACTGGTCGAACGTGCCGTGACGGTGATCGAGAACATGGGCGCCAAGATCATCGGCCCGGACGCCGTGCGCGAGAAACTGGGCTTGACCAAGCGCGCTCCCGTCGCGAAATGAACAGGCGCGTTCTTGTAACCGCAGGCGCGGCTGGCATTGGCCGCGTCATTGCGGAGCAATTCATTCAAGACGGATCACGGGTCGCGGTCTGCGATGCAGACCCTGCCGCGGTTCAGAGCTTTGCCGAAGCGCATCCCGGCAGTATCGCCGTGGTGGCCGATGTCACCTCGGAGTCCGCCATGGACGCCTTCCTGAGTTCCGTTGAGGCGGAATGGGGCGGCATTGATGTGGTCTGCGCCAATGCCGGTACCGGCGGCCCCGCCGGGCCGATCGAAGACCTTGCCTTTGACGCGTGGCAGCAATGCCTCGCCACCAACGTGAATGGTTCGTATCTGACCTGCCGCTGGGCGGCGCGGGTCATGAAGGCGCAAAAAAGTGGCCTGATCGTCATGACCTCGTCCACTGCTGGGATCATGGGCTATCCGATGCGGTCGCCCTATGCGGCGGCGAAATGGGCCCTGATCGGTCTGACCAAAACCCTCGCGATGGAGCTTGGTCCCTTTGGCATCCGCGTCAACGCGATCTGCCCCGGTGCTGTCGAAGGCGACCGGATGGAGCGTGTGTTGGCCAACGAGGCTGCAGCCCATGGTCAGAGCATTGAGACCATGCGCGCCGCCTATGTGACCGGCGTGTCCATGAAAACATGGGTCACGGCGCAGGACGTGGCGAACAGCATTCATTTCCTTGCCTCAGAGGCGGGAACCAAAATCTCGGGGCAGGTTCTGTCCATTGATGGCCATACGGAGACACTCGCGCCATGACACAAAAAGCAACCATCATCGGCGGCGGCGTGATCGGCGGGGGCTGGGTCGCCCGCTTTCTGCTGAACGGCTGGAACGTATCGGTCTTTGACCCGGACCCAGAAGCCGAGCGCAAAATCGGCGAGGTGTTGGCCAATGCCCGCCGCGCCTTGCCCGCCCTTTATGACAAGGCGCTGCCAGCCGAGGGCACTCTGACTTTTCATGACGATATGGGCGAGGCTTTGGCCGGCGCCGCGTGGGTTCAGGAAAGCGTGCCCGAGCGTTTGGACCTCAAGCACAAGATCCACGCGCAGATCGACAAGCTGTCGCCTGCCGATGCGGTGATCGGGTCTTCGACCTCGGGGTTCAAACCCTCTGAACTGAACGAACACGGCGGTCGTGTCGTCGTCGCGCACCCGTTCAATCCCGTCTACCTGCTGCCTCTGGTCGAGCTGGTGGGGGTTGCCGACACATGCGCCAAGGCGTCTGATATCCTGCGGTCCATCGGTATGTATCCGCTGACCGTCCGCAAAGAGATCGATGCGCATATCGCAGACCGTTTCCTCGAGGCTGTCTGGCGTGAGGCGCTTTGGCTCGTCAAGGATGGCGTCGCCACGACCGAAGAAATCGACGAAGCGATCCGCATGGGGTTTGGTATCCGCTGGGCGCAGATGGGTCTGTTCGAAACCTACCGCGTCGCGGGTGGCGAGGCAGGGATGAAACACTTCATGGCGCAATTCGGCCCGGCCCTGCAATGGCCTTGGACTAAGCTGATGGATGTGCCGGAATTTACCGATGAACTGGTCGACCTGATCGCCGGTCAGTCGGACGCGCAATCCGGCCATATGTCGATCCGCGAACTGGAGCGTCTGCGCGATGACAACCTGATCGGGATGATGCGAGCGCTGAAGAAAACCGGCAGCGGTGCGGGCGGCGTTCTGAACGCGCATGAAGCGATGTTGCCTGACCCCGAAGGTGATGATCTGCCGATCACCGTGGATCGTGTCATCCCGCAAAGCTGGACAGACTATAATGGCCACATGAACGAGGCCCACTATATCGAGGTCTCGGCCCAGGCGTCGGACAATTTCATGCTGATGATCGACGCGGATGCAGACTATATCGCGGCGGGCAACAGCTATTTCACGGTCGAGAATTTCGTGCAGTACCACGCGGAATTGCATGCGGGGGATCGTCTGACCGTCACAACGCAGGTTCTGCGGGGCGAAGGCAAGAAAATGCACCTGTTCCACCGTCTGTACGGACCGGATGGAGAGGTCGCGGCCACCGTCGAAACCCTGCTGCTGCATATGGATTTGAACGCGCGCAAGACCTCTCTGCCGACCGAGGGTGTGGCCGCGAAACTGACCGCTTTTGCCGAAGATCACGCCAAGCTGCCGACCCCTCAAGGGGCGGGCCGCCATGTGGGGCAACGGGGCTGATACCAACGCGTGCCGCCTCTGGTTTCATGAATCCAGAGGCGGCATCTACTGGCGGGTCGATCTGCAAGGATACTGATCCGCCTTTTTTGCGCATGCTTTACGGCGTTGTGGTATAATTTCCTCCAATTGTTGTTGTGTTTTGGAGGTAACTTATGATTTTTCGTTTATTGGCAACACTTTGTTTGACCTTCGCTTTGTCGACCGCGAATCCTCAGATTGCCAGGGCAGATGCGGGTGATTTCATTGGCGGCGCGGTTGTCGGAGGCGTGGTTGGCTACGCAATCGGCAAAGATCAGCAAAAGAAGAAAGCGCAGCGCTCGACCACCCGGACATATCGGCCAAGCATTCCATCTACTTCGGAAGGGGCGCAGACGCAAACGGCGCTCAACTATTTCGGCTACAATGCCGGACGGGTTGATGGTCAGGTGGGCGGCGGCACGCGAGCTGCAATCCAACGGTATCAGGCGTCCATGGGGTACCCGGTCAACGGGTATGATTTCCAACCCTATCAGCGCGATTTCCTGATGCAGGCTTATTACTGGGGCACAAGTGGCGGGCAGGCCAGCACTCAGCTCTCCGGTCAGCCTTTGTTGATGGCCTATCGTCGGCAAGTCCAAACTGGCACGGCTGTGGCCGCTGCTCCGCAACCCGCGCCGCAACCTGTAGCGCCTGTGACTGCGACGGCGGCACCTGCTGAACCGGCGCCCGAGCCTGAAGTGACCGAAACGGCCACTGCAGCCCTGCCGAGCCTGTTTGCAGGCGGTACCGGTGGCCCGTCGCTGGCCAACCGTTGTAGCGCGGTGATGCTGCAAACCTCGACCAATGGCGGCTATACCACGCTGGCGAACATGTCGGACCCCGATTTCGCCCTCAGCGAGCAGTTCTGTCTTGCGCGGAGCTACGCCATGGCACGGGGTGAAGATTTGATGCAGGACATTCAAGGCCTGACACCGGATCAAGTAGCGGCGCAATGCGACTCCTATGGTGAGATGCTAGCGCCACAGGTTGTATCGCTGTCGTTGACGTCGAAAGCCGATGCCGAAACGCAGATGCGCAAGCTGGCTCTGGATTCTGGCCTCAGCCCTGAAGACCTTGCCGCGACCAGCAAGGTCTGTCTGGCGATGGGCTACCGTCAGGATAATATGGACAGCGCCGTAGGCTCGGCCTTGATGCTGGTTGCCATGGGTGAACCAGCATATGGAGAGCTGATTGGCCACCACCTGCGCGAAGGTTTCGGCGTGCAAGAGCGTCGCGATCTGGCGATGCAATGGTATGATGCGAGCCTGTCCGCGCTGGATGCCGGATCTCAGGCCGTGTTCCTGCCATCACAATCGGATCGCCCGGAATTGCTACGTGCGGCGATGACAAAAACACAGTAGGTCTGGCTGACCTATTCCGCGGGCGCATGGATCGCCCGCGGTTTTTTCCAGCGCTTCGATAGCAGGAACTATGATCGGGTGCCGCGCAGACCGGTGCTCTGCGTGACCTGTTCGAAGACTTAGATATCGTAGGGGCTAGTGACAAACCCTTTGGTGCGGACAATTCCTATCGTCAAGGGGGTGTCAGCGATCCGCAATCGGCCCCTTGCCTCACTGTGCTTGTTTAAGGTTGGTCCACGTTCAAAATCCGCGGGGCGTGCACATGGGTTCGGACGAGCAAGGCCGCAGCGACGCCTGCGATTGCGCCGAACAGATGCGCCTCCCACGAGATGCCGGGCTGGCCGGGCAGAACGCCCCAAAGGATTGATCCGTAAAGCACCCCAACCACCATGGCAACGGCAAGGGTCACGGGCGACCGATCAACCAATCCCCGCGCGACCAGAAAGCCGAACCACCCGAACACCAGCCCGGATGCGCCGATATGGATGGCCGTATTTCCGAACAGCCAGACCAGCGCTCCGCCCAAGGCAATGATCACGGCGTTCAAGACCAACAGCGCCCGTGTTGCTGTTGCCGCCAGCAAAGCCCCCATCAGGATCAGCGGAGGCGTGTTTGAAATGAGATGCGGAAAGCTGGCATGCAGGAGTGGCATGCCAAAAATCCCGTCCAACCCGGTGATCTGCCTTGGGATCAGCCCGAACGCGAGGTTCAGGCGGTACCCAACCGTCCAATTGAGAACCTGTATCACCCAAAGCACCGCTATGAAGAGCGCCAGGACCTTGAACCGCGAAAAAACAACACGTTTACCGTTTTTATCAATCATCTGAAATAGATAATCGTGGCAGTGACAACGATCAATACGCCTTGCAGGATGGTCGGATCAGAGTGTGGGCGCTGACGCGCTCAGGTGGTAAAGACCTCGAAATGGATCTGGTTTTCCGCAAGCCCTAACGCTTCAAGACCGGATTTCAGGTCGGTCATGAAATCCAACGGACCGCAGAGCAAATACTGAGCGTTGGGACCGGCATTCAATGCGACCAACGCCTGCGCTGTGATCCGGCCTTTGACGTCAAAATCCTGCCCCGCCACGTCCTGGGCCTTAGGCGCGCTGTAGTAGATCCGTTTCCGTGCGATCGGGCTGGTGGCAATCAGGTCGTCAACTTCGCCGCGCAGCGCGTGAAACCGTCCGTTGCGCGCGGCATGTATGAACCAGACCGGACGGTCAGGGTGCTGTGCCACAGTCTGATGCAACATTGCGATCATCGGGGTCACGCCAACGCCGGCGCTGACGAGGACAAGGGGCGTGTCTACTGACGGGATCAGGAAATCCCCGGCTGGCGGTTTGGCCTCGATCACGTCGCCCAATTGCACCTTGTCGTGCAGAAAGCGGGATGCAGCACCATTCGGTTCGCGTTTGACAGTGATCCTGTAGTGGTCGTCGGCCGGGTTGCCGGACAGGGTATATGTCCGCCGCAGCTTGGTGTCATGCGTCGGAACGCTGAGCACAATCGGCAGGTGCTGCCCCGCCTCAAAAGCGGCAAGTGAACTTCCATTTGCAGGTCGCAAGTGAAATGAGGTGATCCCCTCGGCCTCGGCAATCTTGTCCGTAACGACCAGCTGTCTCGATGGGGTCGGCTCAGCCGACCATCTCAGAGCCAGCGCGTTTGGTCGGTCAATCACGGCGTCGACCTGTACGTCGATCATGCGCAGAATGTTGGGGTCACGCGCCTCGGCCGGAGCCCAGTCGATCTCGGCCCGCCCGGACAGATGCAGCAGTCCTCCGGTCGTGAAATCGACGAATAGCAGCCCGATGCGGGGGTTCTCCAACAGGTTGCCAATCGTGTTGAAGAAATTGTTTCCGGAATAGTCTGGAATACGTAGACGGTTTGGGCCGACCACGCGGACAAATCCGGGTGTCCCTCCGCGATGAGAGGCATCAAACCCGTTCGACGCCGTCTGTTGCGGACCATGTCGACCGGACCCGATGAACAGGGTATCCGAGGCGCTAATACGGGCGATCTGTTCGGGGTTGAGACGGCCTGAGACTACCGCCTCTGCCGGATTATTGGTGGCCACCCGCCGCCAGTCACGTTCATTGATGTACTGAGGGCAGTTGCCGAAGCTCTGGCGGATGTCGATTGCAAAACCAGTGCCGGTTGGGCGGGTCCGACCGCTGAACCTATTGCGTCGGCGCGTCGCCAGCTCGATGCCGACTACGCCGATATCAGCCCCTTTTCTCAGGCTTTCTGCCAACGGATCACGCTGGTCGATCACGGTATCTACGGTCAATTTGCGGGGATCAGGCGAATGAACGAACCCGTCCTCGCCTTCAATGATTGTCGCCCATACGCGGCCTTCTGTATCGCTGGACGCAGCCACCAGAAACGGCTGCGCCTGGTAGAAGGCGCGATGCTGGTCCGGCAAGTGGTCGCGAATGTACGGAGCGGCCCTGCGGGCTATATCGCCAGCACCCGCCCGCACTTGCGCCGCCAGTTCGCCCGCGTGAAACGGAGTATCCGTGCCAGACATCGTCTTAACTCCTTGGTGTATGTTTAAAGGCCCAGATCGCTCAGCCCCGGATGGTCGTCCCGGCGGCGGCCCAGAGGCCAGTGGAACTTGCGATCATCCTCTGTGATCGGCAGTTCGTTGATGCTGGCGTACCGGTTGGCCATGTAGCCATTCTCGTCGAATTCCCAATTTTCGTTGCCGTAGGCCCGGAACCAGTGCCCGCTGTCATCACGGTATTCATAGGCGTAACGCACCGCGATCCGGTTGCCGTCATGGGCCCAGAGTTCCTTGATTAGGCGATAGTCCAGTTCCTTGTTCCATTTGCGGGTCAGAAACGCCTCGATCTCGGCGCGGCGAACGGGGAATTCTGCCCGATTGCGCCATTTGCTGTCCGGCGTGTAGGCCAGCGCGACCTTGGCCGGGTTGCGGCCATTCCAGCCGTCTTCGGCTAGACGGATTTTTTCAATCGCGGTTTCGCGGGTGAAGGGCGGCAGAGGGGGACGGGGGGCTTCTTGTGTCATTGCACGTCTCCGATGGGGTGTCTGGCGCGAACGTTCAGGCGACGAGGCCCACGGCGGTGGCAGGCATCGGTTCGAACCGATCCAGCGCCTCAAACCGGGCGATCCATGCCCGCACATTCGGATAGGGGTCGAGCGAGACGTTCCCCTCGGGTGCGTGGGCGGTGTAGGAGTAGACGGCGACATCTGCGATGGTCGGTCGGTCGCCAACCAGCCAGTCGCGGCCTTCCAATCCCTGTTCAAGCTTTTGCATTGCCTTGGCTGCGGTCGCGGCCGCGAAATCGACGTCCAGAGGTGCTCCGAACACCGTGATCAACCGCGCCGCGGCGGATCCGAATGCGATCTCACCCGCGGCGAGGGTCAACCAGCGCTGCACCGCCGCTTCGCCCACCACGTCGGTCGGCATCCAGTCAGGCGCGTATTGCCGGGCGAGGTATACCAGGATCGCGTTGGAATCCGAGACCACAACATCGCCATCCTCAAGCACCGGGACTTGCCCGTTGGGGTTCATCTCCAGAAACTCAGGCGATTTATGTGCGCCTGCGGCCAGATCGACGAAAACGGCCTCATGGGCGATACCGGCCAACTTGGCAAAGACCAGAGCGCGGTGCGCGTGGCCGGATTTCGGGAAGTGGTGGATACGTACTGCGTTCGACATTTGTCAGCTCCTGTCATGCGCGGATTTGCTTCTGCGGCTATAGATACAGCTTGCCATCATGGGCGATAATGCGCAGTTTTGGGGGATCATTAAGCCCTAGGAGGGCGCAATAATATGGACAAGATCGACCGAATGCGCGCCTTTGCGCTGGTGGCGCAGAATGCCTCGTTCACATTGGCGGCCCAGCGGCTTGGGCGGTCGTCTCGTCTGGTCAGCAAATACGTGGCCGATCTGGAGGAGGCGCTGGGCGTTCAGCTTCTGAACCGAACCACCCGCAGTGTATCCCTGACGGATGCGGGGACGACCTACTTGGCGATGTGCGAACCGCTTTTGGACGGGTTTGACGAAATGGAAGAGGCGGTGCGCAATGCGCAGACCTCTTTGCGCGGTGTGATACGGATTTCCGCGCCGACAGGGTTCGGCTCACTACGGCTGGCCCCGTCGCTGGCGGCTTTTGTCGAAAAGCACGCTGAGGTCGAGATTGATCTCAACCTTTCAGACCGTCGGGTGTCGATTATCGAAGAAGGTTTGGATTTGGCGATCCGGATCGGGCCGACACGAGACAGTTCCCTCAAGATGCGCCGGTTGGGGCCGATGCCGCTGATTGTGTGCGCGTCTCCGGCCTATCTCGAACGTGCAGGTGTGCCCGCGCATCCAAGTGCCCTGGCCACGCATGAGTGCATTCTGGACGGCAATATGAGCGACCCTGCGGTCTGGCGGTTTGATGTCGATGGCAACGAGGTGGTGGTTCACGTCAATGGTCGCCTTCAGGCCAATGCGCCTGCGGCCTCGGCGCGGTTAGCCGCTGCAGGAGTGGCCGTTGCCAGATGCCCGGCCTACACGGTGGCCGATGCCCTTAGGTCCGGGGAATTGGTCGAGCTGTTCGCCGAACACCGTGTCACACCTTACGTTGTGGCCGCACTTTTCCCGCAGAACCGACGCCTGACCACGCGGGTCCGCGCGTTGATCGACCATCTGGCGAGCGATGACTTGATCTGCAACGCCGGGGCGTGACGGCTATGCCTTCGGGTGCCTAGGCCCTTGACCAATCCCTAGCCCCTTGTTTTCGTAGGTTCGAGCGATGGGCAACCCTCACTGCATTCAGTTTTTGAGGGGACGCCCGCAGCCGTGGAAGGGATGTAATGGCCGAAATCGAACGTTGGCTGAACAAGCACGGACTGGCCAAATACGCCAGCGCCTTCGCCGACAATGAGATTGAGCTGGGCGACCTGACAGAGCTGACCGACGAAGATCTGGTGACCATTGGGTTGCCTCTGGGGCCACGGCGGCGGTTCATGAAAGCGGTGCGCGCAACCACTGACGGCACCCCCCGACCTCAAAACACGGCACTGGGCGCGTCGATCGTGGCCGAACGCCGTCAGCTGACGGTCATGTTCATTGATCTGGTCGGCTCGACCGAGATTTCGCAGCGGGTCGATCCCGAAGATCTGGCCGAGGTTCTCCGGCTGTTCAAAGAGACCTGCGCGGCATCCGTTGCGGATTTTGATGGTCAGATTGCAAGCTATTACGGCGACGGGATCATGGTGTTCTTCGGGTTTCCGCTCGCCCATGAAGAAGACCCCGAGCGTGCCATCCGCGCCGGGTTGCGTATCATCCGTGAAGTGCCTGAGATCCGCACTCACGCAAAACTCCAGGTGCGGATCGGGATCGCCACCGGTCTGGTCGTGGTTGGCGATTTGCGCGGTGAGAAGATGTTCGAAGACGGCACCGCGATGGGTGAGACACCCAATCTGGCCGCCCGTCTTCAGGCGATGGCGGAACCCGGCACCATGATCGTGTCACCTCGGACCCATCAGTTGGCCGGTGGGGCCTTCGACTATGTGCTGCAAGGGTCTTTCAAGTTGAAGGGGTTCACGAAAGAAGTTGAGGCGTGGCAAGTGATCGGCGCGCGCGACACGGACAGTCGTTTCAGGCGCATTGAGGGTGCCTCGCTCGGCCCTCTGATCGGTCGCATGACAGAATATGAGACGCTGAGCGACAAGTGGAAGCTGGCCAGTGAGGGCGAAGGTCAAATCGTGCTGGTGTCCGGAGAGCCGGGGATCGGGAAATCGCGACTGATCGAGGAGTTGCGGCAGAAAGCCCCTCAAGGCGCGCATGAGCAAATCCGACTGCAGTGTTCGCCGTACCATTTTGCCAGCTCGTTTTATCCGATCATCCGGCGGCTTCACCATGTTGCCGACCTGCGATCTGAGGACTCGGATGAGGCAAAGCTGGAGAAGATATCGTCGGTTTTGAAAGACCCTTCAGATCAGGTTCTGCGATTGGCTGCGTCCCTATTGTCGGTCCCGTTCGAGGATCGGTTGGGGCCACTGACCCTGACGCCGCAGCAGATCATGGATCAGACACATGAGATGTTGTTGGACCATTTGCTAGCCCATGCATCGGAAAAGCCGGTTTTGCTGTTGTTTGAGGACGCGCATTGGCTCGATCCGACGACAAAGGCGCTAATGGATCGGCTTGTGGACCGTCTTAGGGATCTTCCGGTGATGGTCGTGATGACCTTCCGGCCCGAGTTTGACCCAGGTTGGGCGTTGCAATCCAACCTGACAAAAGTGGTTCTCAGGCAGCTTGATTTTCAGGACGTTAAACGCATCGCAAATGAGGTAGCGCGAGGGCAGGACATCCCCGACGCCATGTATGAACTGGTGGCGGCCCGATCCGATGGCGTGCCGCTTTACGTAGAAGAGGTGACGAAGGATCTGTTGGAATCCGGCGATATGCCCGATGCTCCAATCGCCCGCGCCAGCGGAGGGGCCTCTGCTGCAAGCTCGGTTCCCAGTGCCTTGCATGATGCGCTGATGGCACGTTTGGACCGCCTGAGCTCGGCCAAGGAAGTGGCGCAGATCGGGGCTGTGATCGGGCCTCAATTCTCGTACCCGCTGATCTCGAAAGTGTCGCGTTTTAGCGACACCGTGTTGCGGTCCGGTTTGGACCTGTTGGTTGAGGCTGGCATCGTCACGACCTCGGGCGATGATGCGTTGCAGATCTTCAGCTATCGCCACGCCCTGATCCGCGACACCGCCTATAACAGTCTTCTGAAAACCGAACGCCGGGTTCTGCACGCGCGGGTCGCCAAGACGCTGGACCAGAAAACCTCAGCGGTCGAGGATGCAGGCCCCGAAGTTCTGGCCCATCACTATACCCTTGCAGGTATGGTGGATGAGGCGATTGACTGTCGCTATCTGGCCGGTCAGCGCGCCGTCAAACGCTCGGCCAATACCGAGGCGAATACGCAGCTGTCCCTGGCGCTTGATCTGCTGGGCGACCAGACGACCAGTCCTGAGCGTGACAAGCGAGAGATCGAGATACAGACCCTGCGCGCAGGGGTTCTGCGCTCGACGGCAGGTATCGCCGCAGATGAGACCGGTTCGACCTATGCCCGGATACGGGACTTGTGCGAACGCATGGATGAGACAGAGAACTTGTTCCCGGTCCTCAACGGCCTCTATTCCTTTCACCTGGTTCGGGGTGAGTATGATTTGGCGCGGGTCGTGGCGCGGCAACTTCTGGACTTGGCGGACACATCAGGCGAAACGCAACATCAGATGGTAGCCCATCGGGCGATGGGCGCGGTGCTGTTTCATATCGGAGAGCTGGACCCCGCCCACACGCATCTCGAACAGGCGCTGGCGCTGTACCGCCCCGAACGCGATGCGCATCTGGCCTATGTCTATGGGTCCGACCACGCGGCCATAACCTCTTGCTTCCTGAGCCTCGCAACCTGGATACGTGGTGAGCCGGACAAGGCGTTGGAGATTCAGACTCGGGCGGTTGAGGCTGCCCGCGACCTTGAACATGCCCATAGCGTTGCGCAGGCTCTGACTTACCTGTGCATGCTGCACCTACTGCGCCGCGATCCGGACGCTGTGACGCAGGCCGTGGAGCAACTGGAAGAGCTGTCGAACAAGCACGCGTTCACCTTTATGACACTGACAGCCAATGTCTGGAGAAGCTGGGTCAAGGCCTATGCATCCCCCGGCCCGGAAACGATCCGCGACCTGAGAAAGGCGTCTGAAGCATGGTGGGCCAGCGGAGCGGGTAATCACAAACCGTTCTTCATGACACTGATTGCCGAAGTCACGCTTGCCATGGGCGACCATGAAGGTGCGTTGACCGCTTTGGCGGAAGCGCGTGAATATCAGCGTTTGACCAACGAGGGGTGGGCACAGGCAGAAACCGACCGGGTTTTTGCGCTGGCGAAATCCTCGACCAGTCCAGCCGAGGCGGAGTTCCGGCAGGCTTTGTCTCGCGCACAGGACCAGAGGGCGCGGATGTTTGCCCTGCATACGGCCATAGATTTCGCCCGAACCTGCGAGCGGTTTCACTGCGCGGCGATTGCAAAAACAGAGCTTCAGGCGGCGGCTGAGGCGATCTCGGGCGGGGATGAAACGGTTGAGATGCGCCTCGCTCGTGAGTTGTTGGCCGGGGTTGAAACGGCCTAGGCGCGCATCCGTACGTGTTCAGGATCATAGGGTGAGGCAGGGATGACCTGCGCGTCGATCAAATCGCCGCACATGTCGATCTGCACACGGGTGCCTTCGCCCGCCAGCGCTGGATCAATGAACGCGTAGGCCAGGTTCTGCCCGACCCGATGACCCCAATCGCCCGAGGTGACGGTGCCCACCACAGTGTCGCCCTGCATCAATGAGGCCCCGCCATGAGCCGGTGCTTGGGTGGCGTCGATCTGCAGCGTCACGAGTTGCTTGCGCTTTCCGCTGGCGTGGCGTTCAGACAGGGCCTCCTTGCCGATGAACTCGCCTTTGTTCAGGTTTACGAACCGATCCAAGCCGGTTTCATATGGGTCGAATTCCGTGAGAATGTCGGATTTCCAATGCAGAAAACCCTTTTCCATCCGCATGGATTCCACCGCGCGCGCGCCAAACAGCTTCATGTCATGGGCCTCGCCCGCCGCGCGCAAGGCAAGAAAGGCCGCGTAGAGTGAGGCGTTGGGGACGTGGATTTCATAGGCCAACTCGCCCGAGAAGCTGACACCCATGACCGTGGCCGGGGCGAACCCGACGAAACATTCGCGCACGGACAGCCAGGGGAAGGCCTCTTTCGACCAGTCGCCGCGCGCGCAGGAGGACAGGACATCGCGGGCCTTGGGGCCAGCCAGAACCAGAATGGTCTGGTCATTGGTCAAGGAGCGGATCTGAACATCCTCATCCTTGCGAATGTGCTGGGTCAGCCAATCCATGTCGTGATATTCGCTGGCCGCAGCCGAGCCGTACCACACACGCTCTGGCCCCCGATCCGAGGCAGGCAGGTTTGCCACGGTGGCTTCAGCTTTGACCATGCCGTGGTGGTTCAGAAGGTAGCCCAGACCCACGCGGCTGCCGCGCTTCGTGACCGTGCCGCAGATCATACGATCGAGGAAGCTGTGGCGATCGGTACCGGTGATCTCGAACCGGTTGAAGCCGTTGACTTCGCACAGGCCAACATTCTCCTGAACGTTCTTCACGTCGGCGGCGACGATGTCGAACGCCTCGTCAAAGTTGTAGGTAAGGGTCGGGTGAAAATCGGGCGATGGCTTGATGTAGTCCATCCGCTCCCACCCGTTCACAACGGTAAACTCAGCCCCTTCTGCTGCCAGTACGGGCGTCAGCGGGGTCGTCTTGGCCGGGCGTCCGGCGGGGCGATGTTCATGCGGGAAGTGGAACCGGAATTCGTTCTGATAGTCCTCGATAGCTTTCAGTGAGGTCAGTTCCACATTCGTATGACCGGTGAACCGCCGCGGATCGAGGCACCATGTGTCATAACAGGCTTCACCATGCACGATCTGTTGCGCCAGCAGCCAGCCATGGCCGCCACCTTCGCCCAGACCCGCGCGCAGGCCGATGATGCAGAAGGCGTTGCGTTTGCCGGGGATCGGACCCACCAGCGGGGCTCCGTCGATGGTATAAGTGATCGGCCCGTTCACTATGGACCGAATGCCGGTCTCTTCTAGAGCAGGCATACGCTCAAACGCTCCGGCAAGAACGTCCATGACACGCTCCAGATCGTCCGGGCAGAGGGCATTCACAAAGTTCGGATCAATCCCGTCCATGCCCCAAGTTTTGCAATCCTGCTCATAGAACCCGACCAGCAGCCCACCCTTTTCCTGACGGCAGTAATAATCGCTGATTGGGCAGCGCAGCAGAGGCATCCGGTGACCGGCTTTGGCAATACCGGGGATGTCTTCGGTCAGGAAATACTGATGCTCCATCGAGGCTACGGGATGGTGAACCCCCATCATCGCGCCCACTTCGTTTACGCGGTAGCCACAGGCATTGACGACGATGTCACAATCAATGTCGCCATGTTCCGTATGCACAGTCCAAGTGTCATCCTTGTGTTGGGTCAGCGCGGTGACCGGCGTATTGCGATAGACCTCGGCGCCAGCTTTGCGAGCGTGATAGGCCAGCGCCTGACACAGCTGGGCCGGGTCGATGTCTCCGTCCAGAGGGTCCCACAATCCACCCAACAAGTTGGTGGTTGAGATCAAGGGGTGCCGGCGGGCGCATTCCTCGGCATCGATCACCTCAAAATGCACCCCCATCCCGCGCGCCATCGAGGCGAAGTGGCGATAGCCTTGCATCTGCGCCTCGGTATTGGCCAGGCGGATGCCGCCATCGGCGTGGTGGTAGTTGATCGGATATTCGGGGTTTTCGGAGAGTTCTTTGTACAGGTTGATCGAATGCGTCTTCAGCCCGACCATGGTCTGGTTCATGCCGAAATTTGTCACCTGCGCTGCCGAATGCCATGTGGTACCACTTGTCAGCTCGTTCCGCTCGACCAGAACCACGTCGCTCCAGCCTTCCTGCGTCAAGTGGTAGAGCGCCGAGCAACCAGCAATGCCGCCGCCGATGACAACAACTTTGGTACGGGATTTCATGACGGGTGAGCCTCCGGAGTTCGCTTGCCCCGCATACGAAGTCCGTTTGTCACCATGTGCAATTGTAGAGTGATATATTGAGACGTTATCAAAATTAGAAATCTATTTTTTCGAAGTAAAAGAGATGATCTTGCGCCACGGGCAACAATTCCTCTTGCTTGATGTCACAAACCCCCTTTTTCAAAGGACTGGGAATGGCTGGACAGCGTAGCAAGCGAGGTGGGCGCGAAGGGCGTCTGGCACAACGGGCAGCCAAGCCCGCGTTTGATCCATGTCCGCCCGGTCAGATCGGTGGGATGTATAAGCCGCTCAGCGAAGCCGACCTGCGCCGCATCTATGATACTGCCCTCGACTTGCTTGAGAAACTGGGTATCGGTGAGGTGCCGGAGAGACTGCACAACGATCTGTTGGCCGTGGGTGCCGTGGACAACGGTAGAGGACGCGTTCTTTTCCCGCCTGAGCTCGTCGAAGAGGCGATTGATCAAGCCGCAAAGACCTTCACCTTGCATGGCCGCGATCCCAAGAGGTCGATCGAAGTTGGTGGCAACAAAGTGTATTTCGGAACCGGCGGCGCTGCGGTGCAGACGCTTGATATGGAAAGTGCGCTCTATCGGCCTTCGACCCTAAAGGACCTGCATGCCTTTACGCGGCTACAGGACACGCTGGCGAATATCAGCTGGTTCACACGTTGCTGCGTGGCGACCGATGTGCCGGACAACTATGATCTGGATGTTAACACCGTTTTCGCGCTGCTCAAGAACACCACCAAACCGACGGCGACGTCCTTCACGCTGGCCGAATATGTCGCTCCGATAGTCGAGATGCTGGACATCGCCGCAGGAGGGCCCGGAGAGTTTGCCAAACGCCCGTTCATGAAGGCGCATATCAGCCCGATGATATCGCCCATGCGTTATGGCGAAGATGCGGTGGATGTCACTTACGCATGCATCAAACACAATATTCCGATCTCGTGCATCACGGCGGCGCAGGCCGGAGCAACGGCGCCTGCGACCTTGGCGGGGTTTCTGGCGCAATCTCTGGCGGAAACCTTAGCGGCCCTATTGATGGTCCACGCAATCCAGCCCGGTTTTCCGATGGTGTTTTCGAACTGGCCTTTGGTCATCGACCTGCGCACTGGGGCATTTTCTGGCGGCAGCGGAGAGACAGCGGTGTTGAATGCCGCGTCGGCGCAGCTGTCCAATTGGCTTGGTTTGCCGTCTGGCGTGGCCTGTTCGATGACCGATGCCAAGGCCATAGACGCGCAATATGGGATGGAGAAAGGCATAACCTCCATGGCTGCGGCTTTGGCGGGTGGAAACTTGATCTACGAAAGCTCTGGCATGACTGCATCGCTGTTGGGGGCCAGTTTCGAGGCTTTCGTGCTGGATGATGAGATGCACTCCAACACCTATCGCGCCTTGCGCGGGGTCGAGGTGACGGACGACAACCTCGGGTTCGATGCGATTTGTGATGCCGTTCTGGGCGATGGGCACTTCTTGGGTGGCCAGGACACTCATGCCGCGATGGAGCGTGATTACTTCTACCCCACACTTGCTGATCGAGCTGAGCCGCGCACATGGGCCGAAAATGGCGCGCAAGATGCATGGGGTAGGGCAAGGGCTCGCGCGGGCGAGATTCTTCGCGAACACAACCCCTCGTACCTCACGCCTGAGCAGGAGGAGGCCATCCGGTCTCGGTTCAAAATTCTGATCTGATCATTCTACCAGTTTGAAGCTATCCGCCAGCCACGGAGTTTTCTCATATTGCGCAGTCAAAGCGTGATCTCGGATCAGTGCGCGCATCTTGCCATCTATCAGGTCCAACACGGACCGCGAACAATCGGGTGTAGAGACAATCGCAAGGGTGCGGGCAAAGCTTTTGCCCGGAAACTTGTGCATGCTGAGTTTTGGGTGAAACCTTTTGGCACGCGAGAACAGCAAAGGGGTGGTGATGGTCCAGCCCGCACCTGCGGCGACCATCGCCATCAAAGTCTGGTTGTTGCTGCATTCGAAATTGGACTGCGGTGAAAGCCCCAGCCGCCGCATTTGGGACTCGATCTGACGGGCGATGATCAGATTGCCGGAAAACCGCAAGAACGGCAGTTTGGTGCGCCCTTCGACAATGTCCGAAAGGGATTTCTCGCTAAACCGAGGGAGGACGACCACAAACGGGTCTCGTAACAACGGGCGATCCTGTAGGTCCCGTAGCCGTTCCTCTGGGGTGGTCGTGATCCCCAGATCAAGATGTCGGTTGCGCAGCATCTCGACAATAGCGTGGCTGGAATCGGTGTGGTACATGAAATCGCTGCTCGGCATATGGCCCGAAAGAAAGACGGCGAGTTCAGGGATGATATCGCTGTCGAAATCCTCGATCGTGCCGATCCTGAGGTAACTCGCTTCGGCAATATTCCCGGCGGATGCTTCGGCCTTGGCATTACGGATGGCATAGAGCGCATCGCTGATATTGCGCAGAAAGACCTGCCCTTTTGGCGTCAGAACCATCGGCCTGCGCGAGTGGTTGAACAGCTCGACCCCAAGGTGGTCTTCGAGATTGCGCAAGTGATGCGAGACAGTGCTGATGGTCAGGCCGGTCTCTTCAGCTGCGGCCTGAAGCGATCCTTTCTGGGCGCAGATCTGAAACAACTCCAAGCCTTTAAGGTTCAGGTCTTTGGAGGCTGAATGGCGGGGCATGTTTCCTCGGCGCGAACTAGGCGTGAATTAGCTACAATGATTTGAAATTATTGTTGGTAAATAATCAAATCAACGAAAAGCCGCACCTACTAACCGGTACGCCACAATCTTCTCGTGTTGCAGATGACACAACAGCGTGAAGATACGGTATTCCTTTTTTCTTTCGCCCTATCGTTCTTTATTCGTACCCAAGAAAAATGGCACGATCCTGCGGATGTCGTGCAAATAGGTAGTGAGGCAACTCAGGTTGGAAAACGGCCTTCTCTTTTCGATTCTGCCCGATGCCACGGCATGTGAAAGCTGCGTCTCCGTACCAATTGTCCGCAGCCCGGAGGCCAACCATGCTTGATGCTCGCATCCGCCCTCTGATCGATCCGCCGCTGAACGCGATTGGGCGGGGGTTGGCGGCGCGTGGTGTCTCGGCTGATCTTGTGACTCTGACGGGTCTGGGCTTCGGCCTCTTGGCCGCTGGGGCGATCGTGCTGGGTCTGCAGGTTCTGGCCGTCCTGTTCATCCTGTTGTCGCGTCTGGCGGATGGTCTGGATGGGGCAATCGCGCGCGCTGGGCGAAAGACCGACTTTGGCGGCTACCTCGATATCACCTGTGACTTTCTGTTCTACGGCGCGATTCCCATGGCGTTTGTCTGGGCGGACCCGTCGGCAAATGCCATGGCCGGGGCATGGCTGCTGGTCAGCTTCTACTTTAACGGCGCGACCTTTCTGGGTTATGCGATCCTGGCCGAAAAACGCGGGTTTAAGACGCAGAAACACGGTGCAAAGTCGCTCTACTTCACTGGTGGTCTTCTGGAAGGCACTGAAACCATTGCCTTCTTCATCGCAATTTGCCTGCTGCCCAACTGGTTCGGCCCGATGGCATGGGCGTTTGGCACGGTTTGCTTTGTCACCGCCATTTCGCGCATCCTGTTGGCGCGGCAGGTCTTCACTCACTCGGAATAAACGCAAGGAAAACCCATGAAACATCTATTTGCTGCCCTCTGCGCGGCGCTGGCCGGAACAGCATGGGCTGAACCTGATCCCGCAAACTGGCAGGACGTTCTGGATGAGGCCAATGGCCAGACCGTCTATTGGAACGCATGGGGTGGTTCGACCACTATCAACGATTTTATCGAATGGGTCGGAACCCGCGTCGAAGAGGAGCATGGCGTCAAGCTTGAGCATGTGAAACTCACCGATACGGCCGATGCGGTCAGCCGGGTGATTGCCGAGAAGTCTGCGGGTCAGGACAAAGATGGAGCGATTGATCTGATCTGGATCAACGGTGCCAATTTCAGTGCCATGAAAGAGGCAGATCTTTTGTTCGGCCCCTTTGCTGAGGCTCTGCCCAACTGGCGGTTCGTAGATGTGGAAGGCAAGACCGTCACTACCGATTTCACCGTTCCGACCGAGGGGTTCGAAAGCCCTTGGGCCATGGCGCAGGTCGTGTTCATCTATAACAGCGAGGCTCTGCCCGAACCGCCTAAATCCTCTGAGGCAATTCGTGAATGGGCGGCTGCGAACCCGGGTCGGTTCACGTTCCCTCAGCCCCCTGACTTTCTGGGAACGACGTTCCTGAAACAGATGCTGATTGAACTGGTCGAAGACCCGGCCATCCTGCAACAGCCCGCTGGTGACGACTATGCGCAGGTGACGGCGCCGCTGTGGGACTGGCTGCAGGATGTCACGCCGGACCTCTGGCGTGCAGGTCGCGCCTATCCGCAAACCGGGCCAAGCCAACTGCAGCTGATCAATGATGGAGAGGTCGACATGGCGATCAGCTTCTCTCCGGGTGAGGCGACAACGGCCATTGCCAACCAACAGCTGCCGGAAAGCGCGCGGACTTTCGTTCTAGAGGATGGAACGCTGGGCAATGCCAGCTTTGTTGCGATCCCCTACAATGCCTCGGCCAAGGCGGGTGCCATGGTCGTTGCAGATTTCCTGATGAGCCCCGAGGCGCAACTGCGAGCGCAAGACCCGGATGTATTGGGCTTTAGCACCGTGCTGGACATGGCCGCTCTGCCCGCTGACGATCGCGCCGGCTTCGACGCGTTGGAGCTGGGCGTGGCAACCCTTTCGCCCGCTGAGCTTGGCCAAGCCTTGCCCGAGCCGCATCCAAGTTGGATGACCCGGATCGAAGCGGATTGGGCCGAGCGTTACGGCGTTGGCAACTGACCTCAGCCCCGGCCAACGATGGGGGCTGGCACCGACGCTGACGATAGCGTTGCTGCTGGGTCCCATCGCAGCTGGGCTTTTGGGAACGATCCTCCCGGCCTTCGGAGGCATGCGCCCGGACGGGCAAAACGGGTTCTCGTTTGATCCATGGGCGCGCCTCTGGGCAGAGCCCGGCGTGGGCCAAGCCCTATGGTTGTCGTTCAAAACCGGTTTCCTTTCAACGCTTGGGGCGCTGATCGGGTGTTTTCTGCTGATCGCAGGTTGGCAGGGCACGCGCGCGTTTTCGCGGCTCGAGGCGCTGCTGTCGCCCCTTTTGTCTGTACCCCATGCGGCAGCCGCGCTGGGGCTGGCGTTCCTGATTGCGCCGTCTGGCTGGATTGCGCGTCTGATCTCGCCTGGTCTGACGGGATGGACCCGCCCTCCCGACGTGTTGATCCTGCAAGACCCCGGCGGGTGGTCTTTGATTGCTGGGCTGATGATTAAAGAGTTGCCGTTCCTGTTGCTGATGTCGCTGGCCGCGCTGCCTCAGATCAAATCGGCCGAGCGGATGCGCGTGACGCAAGTGCTGGGCTACGGCAGGGTCCGAGGGTGGTTTCTGGCCGTGATGCCCGCGCTCTATACGCAGATCCGGCTGCCGATCTATGCAGTCTTGGCCTACGCGATGTCGAATGTGGATGTCGCAATGGTATTGGGGCCGTCGCGCCCGCCGACGCTGTCCATGTTCATCCTGCGCTGGATGACGGACCCCGATTTGGCCCTGCGCGCACCCGCTGCTGCGGCTGCGTTGGTTCAATTGGGGCTGGTGGCCGCAGCCATCATGGTCTGGCGGGGGGGTGAAAGGGCCGTGGCCGCGCTGATCAACCGTGGTGTGGAAAGCGGAACGCGCGGCATGGGCTTGCGCGACACCATCCTCAGAACCCTTGGCCTCGTGGTGTCACTCACGGCTGGGGTCGCGGTGTTTGGCGGGCTAATCAGCCAACTCATCTGGTCTTTCGCCGGACGTTGGAGGTTTCCCGACGCGTTACCGAGCAGCTTCAGCCTAATGGCCTGGGAGCGCCACGGCCCGGACGCGGTAGAGGTCACCTTGGTCACCTTGGCACTAGCCTTTGCCACCGCACTGATCGCCCTGGTTCTGGTGATCGGCTGCCTGAACGCAGAACTCCGCACCGGGCGTGCAATGAACAGAACCGGGACGGTTATATTGTACCTACCGCTCATCCTGCCTCAGATTGCTTTCCTGCCGGGCCTGCAGATCCTGATGATCCAGATCGGAGCGGCACAGGGCATCCTTCCCGTGATCCTGACCCATTTGGTCTTCGTTCTGCCCTACGTGTTTCTGGCCATGGCGGGCCCCTACCGCGCGCTCGACCGCCGCTATGCCACGATTGGGGCCGCTATGGGGCTGAGACCGGTTGGAGTGCTCTGGCGTATCCGGCTGCCAATGTTGCTAGCTCCGATCTTGACGGCGCTTGCGGTGGGGATGGCGGTGTCAGTCGGCCAATATCTGGCCACTCTTCTGGCCTCGGGCGGGCGGTTGAACACGTTGACGACCGAGGCTCTGGCCCTGTTCTCAGGCGGCGATCGCCGTGCGATAGGGGTCTGGACCATCGCACTGGCGTTCACGGCATGGCTGCCGTTTCTGCTGGCCTTGATGATCCCCAGAATTGTCTATCGCAACAAAAGCGGACTACGCCATGATTGAACAGGGCCTCTCACTGGATCAGCTTTCGATCTCTCATGCCGATGGCAGAGGACTGGTGCAGCTATCAGCTGACATTGCGCCCGGAGAGGTTCTGAGCCTGATGGGGCCGTCCGGGGTTGGGAAATCCACCATTCTTTCAGCGATCACCGGAACTTTGTCGCCCGCCTTTTGTCTTGAAGGGCGCATAGCGTTGAATGGGCGGGTTCTGAATGCCCTGCCGCCTCAGAAGCGGCGCGTGGGGATCCTGTTTCAGGACCACCTGTTGTTCCCACACCTGTCTGTTGGTCAGAATGTCGGCTTTGGCCTGCCGCCCCGTACCCCGGACCGGGCCGCGCGCATTCAGGCCGCCCTGTCCGAGATCGGGCTGGACGGGTTTGAAGCCCGCGATCCAGAGACCCTGTCCGGAGGTCAGCGCGCCCGAGTGGCTCTGATGCGGATGCTTCTGGCGGAGCCCGATGCCTTGCTTTTGGATGAGCCTTTCTCGCGTCTCGACGTTGGTCTTAGGGACAGAATGCGGGAGCTCGTCTTTACCCGAGCCCGCGCGGCACGGCTGCCGGTTTTGTTGGTGACGCACGACATCGCCGATGCCGAAGCCGCAGGGGGCAGGGTTGTGACTCTGCCTGAATAGCGGTGTTGGTCGAGATATTCAGCCTTGCCTAATTCGCCAATCCGGACAGATATTTGATCGCCGTCAGGCTTGGCAGGAACGTGTACGCACCACCGCGTGTATGGATCAGGCGGGGAAAGCCGTGCAGTCGGATCGTGCCGCCATCGGGCAGGCTGAGGTCGAACCAGCTGGTCTCCGGCGTGTTCGCCCCCAGCAGAGGGTCATTGGCCCCTGTGATTGACGGGTCGTGCAGGCCGAGGTTGATCCAGTCGCACATCACCGCTTCGAACTGCGCGCCGATATTGGCGCCGATGAAGCTGCCCAGTAAGCCGCGTTCGGCGGTGTCGGGGTTTTGGGGGTCGAAATCCGGGCCGTAGGACATGCCGCGCCGCACCAGACGTCGCGTGTAATTGGCGATGCGTTGCACGATCCGACCGCCACGCGGGTTGCCTCTCCGTAGATGCGAGCCGGCGGGACAGCGGGAGTGGGCGTTGTAGTTGAAATTGGTCAGTGAGACTTCATGCTCGGGCCATTGAGCGTCCGGTGACAGCTCATAGGGGACGCCGTTGCGCCAGCGCCCGCACATCTGGGCCGCGACGACCTCGCGCAGCGCGCCGTGGATATCCAGGTCTTCGCCGATGCGATCCAGATTATTCGGATCGACCAGTTTGTCGCGATCCGGGTGATCCATCAGATCATCGGCGGCTTTGTCCAGATAGGCCTCGAAACCGGCTGCATCCTGCGCCAGAACTCGGAACGCATTAAACGACCCGTTGAAACCAAGCGCATTGGGCGAGGGGACGCGAAACACCACGCCCTCTTGCCGTGTGGGATAGCCCAGCAGGGCGGTGCCAAGTGGGTCGATTGGCTCGTCGACACCGGCTTGCTCGGGGTCATAGACCTGTTCGAACCGGGGCTGGGAAATACCGTCGACATAGCCAAAGAACACCTTGCTGTCGGCCAGATTGCGACCGTCGCGTTTGCCCAGAATGGTGAAGGCCGCGCCAACCTGTTTCTCGACCAGGTCGAGGTGATCCAGGACGTCGGAATAGACCGACGCCATGATGTGAACCCGGTCAGGTTGATCAAACGGAGCCGGCCAGTGATCCGGTGCGCTGGTGCCGAAATCGCCCAGTTTCATCGCGCGTTTCGTCATGCCCTGCATGAATTCGCTGGGGAAGGTTTTCAGATCCTCGGGCGCAGTGCCAAGGGCGCGCAGCCCGGCATAGGTGAGGCCGATGTTGAAACAGAAGGGCGGTTTGACCTCCCACAACACCCCTCGGGTGATTTCGGGGACGGTGTCACTGCCGCCATCGATAGCGGTTGCCAGAAACTGGCGGGCCGCGGCGCGGTCGGTGACTTCAAGAAACAGATGGCGCACCAGATCGCGGCGGTAACCGCGCAGGATGTTGCCCTGAATGTCGGCGAGATCGAGTTTAGCAGTCACCAGCCTTGTCCAAATTTTTGGCGCACTTGCGCGGCGGAAACGCCCGGATAGGCGCGATAACCGCCCCCCAGCGACAGGTTAGGGTTCGCGTAGAGTTGCAGAACAAACGCACGCGGGAGGGTTTCCAGACGATGCGGCGGCTGGTTCGGAGGCAGCCCTTTGGCCTCATCCTGAAGGCCGAACAGGTCGGTCGGGAAATCGGGGGCCTGAAACAGGTCGTGTTCATGGACCCAGTCGATGAACTCCTCGACGTTGTGCTCGGTCGGGATCAGGTGTTCCGCCCCGTCCACGAGCGAGATGACGTCGTTGAACACACTGCCGATGGTGGTGATGAAATCCCGAATGTAGTTGCTGAAATCGCCGTCATAGACCGAAATCATGCAGATCTTGTCGTCGATCAGCAGAAACCGGGCGAAATGCACCGTTCCGACATTGTCGAGCCCTGCAAATATCTCTTCGACATTTTGCGCGATGGCCAGTGCAGCATGGGCACGTCCAGCGGGCGAGGGGTCTTTCAGTGGCATGATCAGGTTCATCATGCGCTGCACGTTCTCGCTGGGTTGCGGCGAGGGGCGCGGGCCACCGGGCAGTTTCGGCTTTGGGTCGCGCCAGTGCCAATAGGGCACAACGATGTAGCGCGACAGAAACTTGAACCATCCCCGATCCGGCAGGGTGTTGACATAGCGATTGAACCAACTGTTCTGACGAGTCATGACCTTACCCCTTCGAAAACGGGCAGGGGGACCCGCCGCGCCAAGCGCTTGAGATTTTGTACGAGTCGATGCGCATTTTCAGCACTGGATCATCCGAAGCCTCGATGCCGGGGGGCAGCAAACCGGGATTGAAGCTGAGCTTTTCGGACTGTTCCACCTGATCCTCGGGCACCGCATTCAGCGTCAGCATACCCATCAAGATCCGCTTGCGATGAGGCGGCCAGGGGCGCGCGGAGTTGTTGAAATCGTCTCCGACCTCACCGATTGTCATCATTAGCGAAAACCGCGCAGGTTCCTTGGCGAGACGTTCCCTAAGTTCAGCCTGCAGATAGTCATCCACCGGTGTCTCATCCGGGTCGGTGTTCAGCACACCTGCGATGGGTTGCCACGAAAACCGCACCCAGCGGCGCACGCCTTCGGCTCCGGTCACGATGAATGTATGGCAGGCGTGATAGGCCGCCCGCGCGTAGCTGGTCGGCGCTCCGATCTGGGCGGCTTGTAACACACCAAGCTGAGAATAGGCGTTTCGGTCGGCAAACCCGATGGCACCTTCGTCCGGGCTGATCGTCTCGCCCGGATAGGGGTCGCGTTCAGGCAGCATCAGCTGAAGGTAGCTCCAGATTTTCTGCCAAGGGGTCTGACCATTGTAGAGCTTGGGCTTGGCGGCTTCGGCGAAATCCAGAAACGTCTCGGGGGTCTGGGTGAAAAACTCGGGCAGATTCATCGCGATCAGGTCGGTATCGGAGCCATCAGACAGGTGAAACCGAACCGCCAGCCCCCGGACATCGGACCAGCCGTCATGCACCACAGCGCAGCCCGATCCGTTCGAAAACCGAACAATCACATCCGTCTTTTCATTGGTGAAGTGATCCGCGGCGCAGAAATTCCGGGCGATGGGCGTGGGCTTGAAATAGCCGGTCGCACTGATCCCGATTGTGTGAACGGGGCGCAGGGCCAGATCACCATCAGGACGATGCAGAACTTCTACCAGCTTCTCGGCAAGGCCGGGATCGCTCATGACTTGACCACCTGTTAACTGAAGTTACCCCAAAAATGTGGCGTTAACCATAAACACTGGTCGGGCAAAGGCAACAGGAAGAATACATAAAACCCGGCGAAGCCACTGTTTGATCACACAAAACTGAGGGCGGCTACCATTTGTTCAGCATCTCTTTGGCATGGGTCCAGTATTCACTTTGCCGACAGGTGTAGAATGCCTTCTCCATCAGATCGTAGGATTCAGGTCGGTGTGTCGCCAGCCCCACGACCTTGGGTAGCGAAGGGTTCAGGCGCACCATCCGCTCTTTCAGCACAAGATGGGCCATCCAATGCTGGTTCTCAGCCGATGTGGTCAGCAGCAGTTCGATCAAAGCCCCCCGAGGCGCGCCCGACGTGATGCCGAACCATTTCAACAGGCCCCAGTCGTCGGGGTTCTTGATCATCTCCTCCGAGATATCTGTGGGCTGTTGCCCGGTGCCGATCGACAGAGCCTCGATATGTGCCAAACCCTCGGCTCGGCCTGCCGCGATGGCCACGTTGATGCCGTTCATCACCGGGTTGTTGGCAAAGGCCCCGCCATCAGCGAAATAGCCATAGTCCACCCCGTCAGAAATGATCTGATGCGGCGGGAAATAGGATGGCGCGGCCGAGCTTGCCATGGCGACGTCCAGCAGGCCGACATCGCTCATATCCAGCCATTTTTCGTAGCCCAGCGTCTGGTTGGTGATAGTAAACGGCGACCACCCTACCTTGTCGCTGCGATGAAGGCATACGGTGTTGACCGCCAGAACCAGATCCGGCGAAAGAGAATTGACTTTGCGGTCTCCCACGAGACTGCGCCCGATCTCCTCCAGCCCGGTGGCATTGTATTGCGAGGCGGTGATGCCCGGGCCGCCGCCGAGTTTGAACCGCCGCAGCACCTCATCCAGTGCCTTGTCCAGAAAGCTGTGTTCGTTTTCACGAAAAATCTTGTCGGCATCTTCGCGGTAATGCGCGGCAAGCTCGCCGATGAGCTGACCCATATCTTTGCCTTGCGTCCGGCCATCCGCAAGCGCCACGGCGATCAGCCCACCGGTCGAGGTCCCCGCGAACCCGTCGGCCTTGTCCAGAACGCCGGTCTCCTCCTGCAGGCTTTGCAAGATCAGGCAGGTCAGGTAGCCCCTGATCCCCCCGCCATCGCAGGACACAAGTTTGAATACCATTCGATGCGCCTCATCGCTTTTTAGTTGTAAGGGGTTTTAGGATAACTGGGCTGGGAAAAGCCAGCCGTTTTGCGACCCGTTGAGGCTTGTCCCGCATAGCAAATTGGAAAAAGCCTTGCGAAAACCTGTATTTGCAAGCACAGTTCGCCGCGAAAAGGACGGGCTTGGCCCGCAATGGCCGACCCCACCGGGGCCACGGCGCAATCAGGGAGTTGAGGCTATGGCGTTGGAACTACATGAGATGTGCAGCGGGCTGGGCTTTCCAGAAGGTCCGGTTGCGATGAATGATGGCTCGGTCCTGTTCGTGGATATCAAAGAGCAGACCCTCGTGCGCCTGACCGTCGATGGCACCGTCAGTGTGGTGGCCGAAATCCCCGGCGGCCCGAATGGCGTGGCAATTGGACCGGATGGCGCTGCCTATGTCTGCAACAATGGCGGTGTCTATAGTTTCGTGCCCTACGGACCCGACGATATCACTGTTCCCGCCCCCATTCGCCCGCATTATAAGGGTGGGTCCGTGCATCGGGTCGATCTTGAGACCGGAGAGGTCACGATGCTGTTCGATTCCTATGAGGGGAAAGGGCTGATCGCGCCTGACGATCTGGTTTTCGACAAGGAGGGCGGGTTCTGGTTCACCGATACCGGGATCGAGGACGCAGAGTCTACGCGTTATGGCGGGCTGTACTATGCCACGATCGACGGCAAGACCCTGATCAAAGCTGCCACGATTCCGATGCCCAACGGGGTCGGGCTGTCGCCGGATGGCGGCACCGTCTATGTCTCGGACACGGTGTTTGGGCGGCTTTGGGCAATGAAGATCACCGGCAAGGGCCAAGTCGAGCCCGGTCCGATTCCGGGGATGCCGGGGCAGGTGGTGCAAACCTTGCCGGGGTATCAATGGCTCGACAGTCTCAAGGTCGAGGCCGACGGACGGGTCTGCGTGGCGACAATTTTCAACGGCGGGATCACAGTGTTCAGCCCTGACGGGTCGACCGAACATGTCGCCATTCCCGACCTCTTCACGACCAATATGTGTTTTGGCGGAGAGGACATGCAGGACATATGGATCACCGCCTCCAGCACGGGCAAAATCTACAAGGCCAGATGGCCTCGTCCGGGGTTGAAGCTGGAGTTTACGGCTTAATGTAAGGACCGTCGGTTTTGCGCAGTCGAGATCAGCATATGCTTGAGCCATGGCCAATAACGGAGGGTGTGTCGCAGGTGCAATCCGGCGACAAAGAACTAGAAGGACAAGGCCTTGGCCGGACTGCCGAGGCTCAGTCTGCAGGCGTGGGTGTGATAAGCCAGGTAATAACGCTGCGGTCCAGTTGTCGGTAGCCAACGTCGAAGACCGCCCCTGCCGTGACCGTATTATTCAACGATTTGGTCAACCGCAGCCTCAGGACGGTTTCACTGGGCGCGCCGTAGAGTTCGGCATGGTCAAAACCAAAGAACTGTTGAACCGCAGGGAACAGGGCCTTGTAGAGAGTTTCTTTGGCCGAGAATACAAGCGTTGCCTTCAACGCCTGCGCGTCGCTTTCCCGGATCAGCCGGGTTTCCTCGGGCTGCAAAGCGACCTTGAAAATCGCATCCAGTGAGGATCCTTCGGCGATGTCCTCTATATCGACGCCAACCAAGGTGCCGGGCTGATCGGTGATAATCGCCGCACAGCGCCCCTTTGAATGCGTGATCGAACCTGCGACGCCTGCGGGCCAGATCGGCTCACGGTTGGGACCTGTGGCGATCTGCGTCGACGCATGCCCCGTTGACGCCAAAGCGGCCATGGCTACGGCACGGCCTGCCAGATACTCGGCCTTTCTCTTTTCAACGGCCCTGTCCAAACGATCCGGCCGGTCGACGTCCAACGTCGTGAAAAGGCCATCTTCAAAACGAGATTGATCAAACCTCGCGATCACAGCAGTCGCTGTCGCAGACCCGATGTCCATGGCCACCACGTCCATCAGGAACTCATCGGAGCGCGTTTCCAGGGAAGAGAGGTGTTGGGCGGGCAGTGTCATGGCCCCCTTGGCTTCCCTCAAGCGTCGCGCCACGTCAATCCGGTTTTTCAAATTGTATGACGCCTGCACAGTGTGGCAGCTTGAATTGTCGCAAACCATTTGAAGGCATCCGCCAAAACCCATCGCTCGCGCAGAGGGTTGAGGGGCTAAGCGCCCCTCATGTCTTCAAAACGCTTAGACGCGTGCCAGACTGCGACCGGAATTGGATCATGTGTCAGAACGTGCGGAGATATCGGCCTTTGTCCACACGCAGTCATGGTCAGAAAGCGGTGTGCCAGTGGCCGAGATTGAACTCAGCACGCCTTTGTCTGCGGGCGTGAAACCCCGCCCGGCCAGCCAATCCAGTTTCATCTTTCGGTCCGGGTGTGGCGTAATCAGACTGGGGCGGGTCGTGTCGCCCTCGGCCGTAAACTCCCACGAATAGCCCTGATCTTCGGCCAGTGCGAACAAGGTTTCGCGGCGCCAGTCGAAATCGGGGGGAAGGTGGTTGCCGGTGTTCAGATCTCCTCCGATCAGAACTGGCATGTCGGGGGCGAAGGCGTCAATCTCCCGTAGCAGAAGTTCGAACTGAACTTGCCGGTGTTCAGCGGCGGAATTGCTTTCCAGATGCGTGGAGACCACGCAGATCGGCCCCCTTTCGGTTGGCACAACGGCGGCAATAGCCATGCGCCCGCCGACCCGGGGTTGTTCAGGGTCTGCTGCCCCGCTTTCGGGGGTGAACCAATGGCCGTGGTCGTCCAATCGGATCAAAGCTGTGCGCTCAAACGGGACCGAGGATAGAACGGCGTTGCCGTGCCAGCCGGTTGTGTTGAAATCATCGGTGCAAAAGGCGCGCTCGGTCGGGCCACCCAGGTCAAGCTCGTGAAACTCGACGCCAAAGGCGTAGGTCATGCCAAGGGCGCGAGCGACCTCTTCGGTGGTGTGTCGTTGCGCGGTGCGGGCCATGCCGCAATCGACCTCGGAGAGCAGAACGATATCTGGCGCAATCGGGTCCAGATGCGCGGCAGTCTCTTCGGGAAATAGGCAGCGTTCAACATTCCAGGCGGCGACGGTGATCTGCGCGGGCAGTTGCGCTGCGGTCGCCTCGCCGCCCAATTGCAGCGCGTTCATAGCCAGCAAGGATGCCATCAGCGAGCGATGCGCCTGCGTTGTGCGCGGGGCGGCCAGGATTTCAGCCCGCTGGTCAGATGTGACAGCGGGCAAAGTCGCGACAGTTTGTGTGATCAAAGGACTTTTCCCGTTTCCACGTCGAACAGGCGTAGGGCGTCGTGTTTCAGGGTGATGCGGGTCTCGCCCGTGTGCACGCTATGGTCCTTGCCGACCATGACGGTAAACGGCTGATCCGCAAGTGTGCCGTGCAGCAGACGATGCGCGCCAAGTTCTTCGAGGATGTCGACCTGGAACGAGACGGATCCGTTCTCATCCAGTTCGACATCCTCGGGACGTACACCCATGGTCACCGGGCCGCTGACGGCCTGTGGCGCGGGCATCAGCCCGTCATAGCCGTTGAGGCGGACCTGTCCGTCTGACGCTTCGGCCTCGATCAGGTTCATGGGTGGGGCACCCATGAACGAGGCGACGAAGGTAGAAGCCGGATTGTGGTAGATCTCGGAGGGGGTACCGATCTGCTCAATCCGGCCTGCGTTCAAAACGATGATCCTGTCGGCCATCGTCATCGCCTCGACCTGGTCATGGGTTACGTAAACTGCCGTCGTGCCAAGACGACGCTGCAGGGCTTTGATCTCGATCCGCATCTGGTTGCGCAGCTTTGCATCGAGGTTCGAAAGAGGTTCATCAAAGAGGAACAAGGCGGGGTCGCGCACCACCGCGCGCCCCATGGCGACGCGCTGGCGTTGACCACCGGACAATTGCGCCGGTTTGCGGTCCAGATATTCAGTCAGGTTCAGCATCTTGGCGGCGTCTTCGACCTTGGCGGCGATCTCGGACGCGGGCGTCCCGCGGTTCTTCAGGCCATACCCGATGTTCTTGCGCACCGTCATATGCGGGTAGAGGGCGTAGTTCTGGAACACCATCGCAATGTCCCGATCCGCCGGGTCCACATCATTGACCACCCGGTCGCCGATTTTCAGCGTACCTTCGGTGATATCCTCAAGCCCCGCGATCATCCGCAACAAAGTGGATTTGCCGCATCCCGAAGGGCCGACCAGAACGACAAACTCGCCGTCCTGAATGGTGAAGCTAGTGGTCTGAACGGCCTTGAAGCCGTTAGGATAGACCTTGCGGATGCCCTCTAATGATACCTGAGCCATGCGCGTATTCCTTATTTGTCGGATTCTGTGAGGCCCTTGACGAACCAATTCTGGAAGAAGATGACGATCGCCACCGGCGGGATCATCGCAACAATGGCCAGCGCCAACGCTTGTCCATGCTCGGGGATCTGACTGTCGGTGTAGGTCAGCACGATCTGCTTGATGCCCCGGACCAGCGTGAAGAAGCTTTCATCCGTCGTGATCAGCGTCGGCCACAGGTACTGGTTCCAGCCAAAGACGAACATGATGATGAAGATCGCTGCAATCATTGTGCGGCTGAGCGGGACGAGGATGTCGATGAAGAACTTCCACGGCCCTGCGCCATCGATCCGGGCCGCCTCGGCCAGTTCTTCGGGGACGGACATAAAGAACTGCCGGAAGAAGAACGTGCCTGTGGCAGATGCGATCAGGGGAACGATCAGACCGGTATAGGTGTTGGTCAGGCCCAGTTTCTGGATCGCTTCGTAGGAAGGCAGGATGCGGACCTCAAGCGGCAGCAACAGGGTGGTGAAGATCACCCAGAAGGCCAGCGTTGCAAAACGCAGACGGAAATAGACGATGGCATAGGCGGCCATCATCGAGATGATGATCTTGCCCACGGCAAAGCCGATGCCCAAAATGAAGGAGTTCATCAGCATCAAGGTTCCATCAACTGTCTGCGTGAATCCGCCTTTTTCAAACATGGCGGCGTTGAAGTTCTTGCCCAGGTCGTCGCCAAGGCCCAGTTGGATGCCCTCGCGGTGGATGGTGACCGCATCGTGGCTGGCCGTGGTCAGCGCCAGCAGAGGCGGTAGGATCATCAGCAAGGACCCAAGGATGAGGACAAAGTGGTCTCCGATCGTTTCCCAGCGGATTCGGCGGGATTTGCGGGTCACGGCGGGTGTGTCGAGTGTGGTGTCGGCCATGATATCCTCCCTCAGGTATAGTGAATCCGGCGTTCCACCAGCCGGAACTGGAAGACGGTCAGGATCAGAACAAGGGCCATCAACACAACGGATTGCGCGGATGATCCGCCAAGGTCGTTGCCGCGGAAGCCATCCAGATACACCTTGTAGACAAGGGTCATCGGGTTGTTGCCCGGCTCACCCTTCATCAGTGCGTCGATGATGCCGAATGTGTCGAACAAGGCATAGGTGATGTTGATGATCAGCAGGAAAAACGCGGTCGGGGCCAGCAGAGGAAAGGTCACATCCCAGAACCGCCGCGTGGATGAACGGTTGTCGATCATGGCCGCCTCGCGGACCGAGCGTGGGATGGATTGCAGGCCCGAAAGGAAGAAGATGAAATTGACCGGGATCTGTTTCCACACCGCGACGATGATCATTGCCGTTGCGGTGGCGTTGTAGTCAACGCCCAGTTTGAACTCCCAGCCGAACAGCCCGAAGAACTTGGTCATGGGGCCGGTGCTTTGATCAAAGAACAGAATGCCCAGAAACCCTGCTACCGGGGGTGCGATCGCGTAGACCCACATCAGCAGGGTGCGATAGGATCTCGCCCCTCGGATCACCTTGTCAGCCTTGACCGCCAGCAACAGCGCGATGGCCAGTGAAAAGAAAGTGACCAGAATGGAGAAGACAACCGTAAACCACGCGATGCGTTTGTACTGATCATTGCCCAGCAATGAGGTGTAATTGTCCGCCCCCACAAAGGTCGAGCCGAACCCGAACGGGTCCTGCAAAAAGAACGACGATTGCAGCGCCCATCCAGCGGGCCAGTAGAAGAAGATGGCGATGATCATGAGCTGCGGCAGCAGCAGCGCCACAGGAAGCCAGATAGTGTCGAAGCCCGCGCGTTTCATTGTTAGTCCAGTTGCAAAATGGGGGATGGCCGCGCCCAAAGGCGCGACCATCTTGGGGGTGATCCCAGAACCTTAGCCCTGAGTCTTGGCGAAGCGTGCCAGCAATTCGTTGGCTTCGGCTTCAATGTTCTGGAAAGCGCTTTCCACGTCGGTCTCACCGGTCAGGATACGGCCATACTCGCGGTTCATGATGTCGCGGATCTGAACGTAGAAGCCCATGCGGTAGCCCTTGGTGTTGTCACCGGCCTTGGCTTGCAGCTGGTTTACGCCAACTTCGGCGGCAGGGTAGCGGTCATAGTGGCCGTCTGCCTTGGCGGCTTCATAAGCGGCCTCGGTGATCGGGACATAGCCGGTTTCCTGGTGCCAGAAATACTGTGTCTCAGGTGCGGTCAGGAAGCGGAAGAACTCGGCAGTTGCCTTGTTTTCCTCGTCCGACTTGCCCGACATCGCGAACAGAGCTGCGCCACCGATGAAGGTTTGGGTCGGCTCAGCAGTGACAGCTTCCCAATAGGGCAGCTCAACCGCGCTGAATTCAAAGCCCAGGTCTTTCTGCAGCAGGCCGCCGAAGGAACCGGACGAGCCCAGCCACATCGCAACTTTGCCTTCTTCGAACGGTTTTGCGTTGTCACCCCAACCGGTGCCATACCATTCGAACATGCCGTTGTCTTTCCACTCGGTCACGGCGGTGAAGTGCGCCTTGATCGCGTCGTTGTTGACGAGGATCTCGGTGTCCATGCCGTCATAGCCGTTGTTGTTGGTCGCAAACGGCAGGTTGTGGCGCGACATGAAGTTCTCGGTGAAGATCCAGGGCAGGTGCGACTGGCTGAGCGGGATGTAGCCTGCCTCTTTCAGCGCCGGTGCGGTGGTCGACTGGAATTCTTCCCATGTCTTCGGCGGGGTCACGCCTGCGGCTTCCAGAGCGTCGACATTGTAATACAGGATCGGGGTCGACGAGTTGAACGGCATCCCGATCATCTTGCCATCGCTGTCGGCATAGAAATAACGCACGCCGGCGATGTAATCGTTGATGTCGAATTCGACGCCGTTTTCAGCCAGCAGGTCCTGAACCGGAACGGTTGCGCCTTTGGCAGCGATCACGGTGGCGGCGCCTGCGTCAAACACCTGCATGATGTTGGGCTGCTCGCCCGCGCGGAAGGCAGCGATCCCGGCGGTCAGCGTTTCTTCGTAGCTGCCCTTGTAGATCGGAGTGATTGTGTACTCGTCCTGTGACTCGTTGAATTTCTCGGCAACCTTGTTGACGGTTTCACCCAGCTGCCCGCCATGGGCATGCCACCAAGTGATTTCGGTTTCTGCAAAAGCTGCGGTCGCGGTGAACGCGAGCGCGGCAGCTGTTGCGCAAAACTTCAGATTGTTCATTTCGATCCTCCGGTTCGGTGTCGGCCCTTTGCAGCAAAAAGGCCGTTGGCACTATGTGCCAGTTTTCATGCAGGCTCCCCTGCGGCGTTTTACGCGCGCAGCCTCCGACCCGCATCAGTGGAACGCGTCCGCAAACTGCACACGTGACCACATACTGTTAACGTATGACAGTTCGATGAAAGATTTCTAGCAATATTGACAAATTCGACAAAAAAGATGGACAGCTTGGGCGTGGTTGATGAAAGCAAAAAACAACTGGAAAGACCGCGCCGCGTTACGGCGCAGGCGGTTGCCGATGCGGCAGGCGTATCCCGTTCCGCCGTGTCCCGTGCGTTTACGCCCGGCGCTTACCTTGATGCGGAAAAACGTACAAAAATCATGCGGATGGCCGACCGTATGGGGTATCAACCGAATGCGTTGGCGGCGGGGTTGAAGGGGGGGCGATCGCACCTCGTAGCGGTCTTTGTGGGCAACAAGCGGAGCACCTACGACTCGGAGTTTGTGAACCGGTTGGTCGGGCAGTTGAACGCTCTGAACAAGTGGCCGATTCTGATTGATGGCAGTGGAGAGAGCGCTGAATCAGCTATGGATCAGGTTTTGCGCTATCCGCTGGATGCTCTGATTCTGCGCGGGGGCAGCATGCCCGGCGCGCTTGTGGAGCAATGCAGCAAATTCGGTGTCCCCATGATCTCGTCGGGCCGGATCGTGGAGGCGGCGGGGATCGACAATGTGTGCTGCAAGAATGCTGAGGGGATGACCCTCGCGACCCGTGTTTTGTTGGACAAGGGCCGCACACGGTTCGGGTTCATTGCGGGCGCGGCCGAGTTCGGATCTTCAGATGATCGCAGGGCCGGTGTGGTCAACACTTTGGCGGCGGCAGGATTGTCCCTGATTGCGCAAGAGGTCGGAGATTTCACGGTTGGGTCTGGTTACGAGGCAGCGCAGAAACTGCTGCGAGAAAACAGCCTCGATGCGCTGATCTGTGCCAACGATGCCAGCGCCATCGGAGCATTGACCGCGGCACGGGAGTTGGGCGTGGACGTGCCCGAAACACTCTCAATTGTGGGCTTTGACGATATTGAAATGGCTGGGTGGCCCGCGTTCGATCTCAGCACGATCAACAATCCGATCGATCTTTCGGTCGAACATGTGATCACCTTGCTTGAAAAACGTCTGGCTGAACCGGCTAAGGCCAGTGAGACCCTTCTGATCGAGCCCTTCTTTGTCCCGCGCGGTACCCATTGACGCTGATACGGCCTGAGGTTTCAGAAGTCGCGAAGAGTTCGTCGGCGTCGTACTGGTTGTTGATATTCTACACACCGCCTCTTACCCGATTTTGCAGTAAGAGGGAGAGAGGTCCCGACACAAATGCCTTTCTACTGCCGCAGGTGGCTTTGAGTTTGGGCTGACGCCCGGGCCGGAGCTTGTCTCAGACCTCTTTGATCGACGTTTCTGACAGTCTTTCCACCAGGCTTTGCTCGATCTCTTCCAGAACGCCGCGCACGCGTTTTTGCAGGGCGTGTTCGACAGAACAGGTTGGCGCCTCATCTTCAAGGCCGCTTGCGACAAGGCGCTCGTCCAGCGCAAGGTAGACGTCGGCTAGCGTGATTTCGCTCGGCACGCGGGCCAGACGCCACCCCCCGGCATGGCCTTTCTCGGACGTCAGCAAACCGGCGGCACGTAGTTTTCCCAAAACACGACGCACAACAACCGGGTTGGTTCCGGCATGGTCGGCAATTTCGGTTGAGGTGCGCACACGGTCCGGCTCTCCGGCCATGTGGCTGAGCGTATGCAGGGCAAGTGACAGGCGGCTATTGCGCTTCATATGACGGGGTTCTCCTAACCTGCTGGCAACGTAACTTTGGCTGTTGCATTAATCTAGTAACTATGAAAGTTACAAGAACCGCATCCAGAGCTATGGAGACTCATATGTCAGATACGCGCCTTCCCGTCACGGTGCTTTCCGGATTTCTTGGGGCTGGCAAGACCACATTGCTGAACCGGGTTCTCAACAACCGCGAAGGTCGCCGTGTCGCGGTGATCGTGAACGATATGTCGGAGGTGAATATCGACGCCGACCTCGTGCGCGCCGATACCGAGCTGAGCCGCACGGACGAGACGCTGGTTGAAATGTCGAACGGCTGTATCTGCTGCACCCTGCGCGATGACCTGCTGGATGAGGTCCGCCGACTGGCGGCCGAGGGGCGCTTTGACTATCTGCTGATTGAATCGACGGGTATTTCCGAACCCCTGCCGGTGGCTGCGACCTTTGATTTCCGCGATGAGTATGGTGACAGCCTGTCCGACGTTGCACGGCTGGACACGATGGTGACGGTTGTCGATGCGGTAAACCTGCTCGGGGATTTCTCCTCGCATGACTTCCTGCAGGATCGCGGTGAGACCATGGGCGAGGAAGACGAACGCACCCTCGTCCATTTGCTGACCGATCAGATCGAATTCGCCGATGTCGTGATCCTGAACAAGGTCGACGATGCCGGGCCGAAAAAGGTCGACGCGGCCCGCAAGATCATCCGCAGCCTCAATGCGGATGCCGAGATCGTCGAGGTCAATCACTCCGCTGTGGCGGCTGAGAAAATTCTCGATACCGGGCTGTTTGACTTCGATAAAGCCCATGAGCATCCCATGTGGGCCAAGGAGTTGTATGGTTTTGCCGACCACGTGCCGGAGACTGAAGAATATGGTGTTGCGTCTTATGTCTACCGGGCGCGCCTGCCCTTCGTGCCCGAGCGTATCTTTGAGGTTCTGAACGGCGATCTGCCGGGTGTGATCCGGGCCAAGGGGCATTTCTGGATTTCTGCGCGTCCCGATTGGGTGGCTGAGTTTTCGCTGGCCGGGGCGCTCTCTAGCGTGCAGCCTTTGGGCACTTGGTGGGCTTCGGTTCCGGAAGAACGCCGACCGACCCATGACAGCGCCCGCGCCTATATGCAGGCTCATTGGCAAGAACCATGGGGAGACCGCCGGCAAGAGATTGTGTTCATCGGTGCGGGGATCGACTGGCCGACCCTTCGGGCGCGATTGGATGCCTGCCTCGTACCCGCCGTTGCGGCTTTGGGCCCCGACAATTTGCCCGAATATCCCGACCCGTTCCCGATCTGGCGTCGGGCTGAGGCGGCGGCATGAGCGTTGTACGCCAAACCGTGATCGGTGCGGCCGTTGGGGTTGGCGTTGCGGATACGCCCGAGGCGCTGAGCACCTTTCTCAACCCGGGTTGCGCCGCGGCACTTTGGCGGCGTCAAACTCCGCCCAGTGTTCAAAGCTGGCTAAATAGTCTTGACCCCGAGGACCTGCCGAACGGGCGGGTGATCCTTCCGTTGGGCAAGGTGGCCGAAACAATCGGCCATCTTTGCGACATGTCCGGTTTGCCAGCATGCCCTGAGCGGGATTGGCTGGAGGCGGATATCGCCTTACTGGCAGAGGTGTTCTCAGATCTCGTCTCGGCCCGTTATTTGCGGTTGCGGCTGGATGTTGTCACGACCAACGCTTGCCGCAAGTTCCATATCGACGCCATCACCGCGCGACTGGTCTGCACTTATCGCGGCACTGGTACGCAATACGGCATTTCGCGTGATGGCGCTGAGCCGAAACGTGTCTTTACGGTGCAAACCGGTTCTCCGATCCTATTGCGCGGGACACGCTGGCCGGAAACACCGCGGTCGGGCCTTTTGCACCGTTCCCCTCCGATCGAAGGCACCGGCGAGACCCGGCTCGTACTGGTATTGGATCTGATCACCGACCCGGAAGAGGCTGCATGACCGGAAGTCTGGGGCAAAGCAGCTTGCGTCGCAGGAAGCGCGCGGGTGATCCCATGGCCGTCTTTGACAGCCTGCCCGCCCCGTTGCGGCAGTGGTTGTCCGAAGCGGCCCTGCCATGGTCGCCCGTCTCGGCGCGCCGGATTTGGGTCAAAGCGCTGGCCAAGGGTCTTACGCCGGAAGAAACGTTGCTATCGCTGAATCGGGCCGAGGCGAGTACACTGGCACGTGACAAGGTGATGGCCCTGCCGCGCGGTTAAGGCACCCACGCTCTGGGGTCGCTTTGACTTGAAACTACTACGCTCAGCCGTCACCATCCGATCATTGTTGATTGATGAATTACGGAGGGCGCAATGGCCTATAAGCTGATTAAGGGCGAGTTTCATATTTTTTACCCAGACATTCCAAAGCAGGGCCCGGAACCTGACGGAGATACTCTGAAATTCAAGCCAGATGACCCGTCGCTTGTTCAGGACCTTTGGCGTTCGGGCCAGCCCCGGCCCGGCTTCAATGGGCGTGGGATGATCAATCTGCGCTTTGAAGGGCTGGATTCGCTCGAAACCCATTTCCGCAGCGCGCATCAGAACAAACACCTTGCGGAGGCGTCGCGCGATTTTCTATTGGATTGGGCCGGGTTCGGAGACGTGGTGTTCTGGGAGGACAAGCCCAACAAGGTGAAGCAGGTCGAAAACAACCCGGTTCGCGGCTACATCCTGACCAATGGTCTGGACGGCCACGGCCGGATTGTGGCCTTTGTCTACTCGGGTGATGCGCCCGAACCGGACGGTGAGGTATTCAAACTGATGCCGGACCGCGTGGATCTGAGCTTCAACGCGCGCAGCCTGGAGGCTGGTCAGTCCTATCCACTGTTCTACCTGACGCTGCCGATATCTCTTGCGCAGCATCTCGGAGGGATTGCTGATCAGGCCCGCGCGACTGGAAATGGCCTGTATCCCGATGATGCGTCGGCCCCCGGTCAAGACTTCGAAGTAACCCCTGCGAATTATCAGGATCTGGCAATCTGGCCCAAGCTCTTCCGGCGCCTGCATGACTATTTCGCAGATGAATTCGACGATTTGACCGGGTTCGATACCTGGCTGCGCGCGGACCCGAGGGACCGGGACGATCGCATGCTTCTGCCCGAAGACTATGACGCCCATTTCCACAATGTGGTCGAGGTGACCTCGCCCACGTCGATGAGGCTGACAGTCGACCCCAAGGATATCGTGATCCTGCCGGACGATTTCACCATGCCCGACACCGGCCTGCCGTCACAGTAGCGCCAGGTCTAAAGCTCCGCCGAAGGTGCCGGGCCGCGCCAGTCCAGACTGAGATCATGGCGCAGACTATGAGGGAAGGGGATCATCCGATTGGTATCCTCGTCCCACAGCCTCCATTTCAGGCAACTCAGCGCGCCTCGGACGTCGATCGCCGCGCTGTTCCAGTCCTGCGCAATTGAGGCGTTACAGGCCTTGAGGTGATAGCAGGGGATTTTGGCGTTCAGGTGATGCAGGTCATGGAAACCGAAATTCAGCAGAACAAAATCCACAACCGGTCCTAGTCGGAGCGAACTCGCACCGTGCAGAGCCGCTGCATGGGCGGTTTTGTCGCCCGACTGCCGCCAATAGGTTTCTTCGAAGTTGTGCCCGACATAGACGACAAATATTCCGAAACTGCCTGCAAGAAGGCTACCAAGGATCAGGGCGTAAAAACTCCACCAGCCAAGAAGTGTGATGATCAGGCCCCAAAAAGCGAACATTGCGAAATTCTGCAAAAGAACATCCCGGACGCTGACGCGTCGCGTGTTTCGGGGCCAGCGGTATTGGACGAAGTAGATCAGGACCGGGCCGATCAGGAACAATGTGATGGGGTGCCGATAGGCGCGGTAGAAAAGTTTCCTGGACAGGGGCGCGGCTTCGTATTCGCGCCGGGTCATGACATAGACCTCGTGGGCGTCCCGGTGATCCAGATTGCCCAGATGCTGGTGATGCAAATTGTGATTATACCTCAGAACGCTATGCGCGATCCCGGAAAAGAGGCACAGGAGGTTCCCAAGGAGATCATTCCACGTGCGGTTTGTGAAAAAGCTGTAGTGCCCACAATCATGCTGAATGGAGTAGAGCCTAAGTATACCGGCTCCAAACAGAAACGAACCTAAGGTCAGGGAAAGCCATGCCCCGGGAAAAAGGGCAGGGATAGCAAGCCCTGCAGCGACGACGCCCGCGCTGATCGCCAGCGCTTTGAACGCCATCCCATCATCTGGTTTTGTAAATTCCTTCGGAACCTTGATCGAACTCATTACCGTCACTGAAAATGATTGAGACTATGAAATTGCTTGGCGTCCCCAATCGTTAGCACGGCTTTGGATTTCCGCCAAATTCGTTGAGGTGCGCGGCTCAGGCGTCGGTTCGGGACAGCTCCAGAAACATATAGGGCTGTATGTTTTCGAATGGCCAAACGCGGACCACCTGCGTGAGGCCCAGTTTCTGTGCCCCGCGCCCGATCGTGTTGAACACTCCGATATGTTCCTGAAAAACCGGGTCGTCGCTGAACCTGTCGATCATGCGGTCGGTGATCTCAGACCGCACGCGCAGGCGCAGGCTTGACCCTTTTAGGTGGCGTTTGATCTGGGCAAGACGAACGAAGTTGAGGCTGTTCCACAACCCATGAACTTCGTAGGTGTCCTCAACCCATGTGATCCGCTTTCGAAACAATCGCCGTGTCAGGGTCTTTGAGCGAAGCGCGGGGATGTTGAAATGCGGCTCATACGGGAAGCCGTAATTAGGGCACAGGATCAGGCAGCGGCCCTGTGGGGCCAGAAAACGCGGCAGCGTATCCAGGAAATGCCGCCAATCCGGCAAATGCTCCAGCACGTTGACCATGTAGATCAGGTGATAGGGTTGTGACGGAGTGTAGGCCTCATAGGTGCTGCGGTGGATGTCCCCGCCCAGTTTGGCGGCGTGATCCAGAACATGCTCCATCGGTGCGAAGCCTTCGGCGAAAGGCTCAATGGCGTCCAGCGTGATGTTAGGGTTCCGCTGGCGCAGCATGGTCAGCAGGATACCTGCCCCGCAGCCGATCTCCAGCGCGCGCGCGCCGGGGGGCAGGGCGCAGATTTCAGGGTCGAGATTCTGGAAATGAAACCGAGCTGCGCTAAGCCAGATGTCTTTCAGGGGAAAGTCGAACCGCGCGAAATCCTCAAGAATGTCGTCGACCGAAAAAAGGCTTTCTTGAGGGCTGACCGAATGCATACTGATCCCAAGACGAGTGGTTTGAAGGATTGATATAACAATGTGTTGGAGCGGGCCAGCGTCCTATACCATTGCCGCCGTCGGGGTGATCGCCACCGTCAAGGCCATACGCCAAGGCGAGAGCCCGCTGCTTTGGTCTCCGCTGGTGTATTTCACCGCGATTGAGGTGCTGCAGGGCTATTCCTATTCTGTCGAGGGGCAATGCGCATTGCCCCAAAATCAGGTCGCCGCGTTGCTGGCCTATATACATATCGCCTTTCAGCCGCTGTTTACCGGCATTCTCGCCTTGTATTTCATCCCAAAGGATGTACGCGGTATGATAGCGCCCGTGGTCTTAGGTCTTGGCGCAGTGACTGGAGCGTATCTGTTGCTGCAAATTTATCCGTTCGAGTGGGCAGGCCCGTGCCGACCGGGTCGTCTTTTGTGCAGCGATCATCTGTGTGTGAAGGCGGAAAGCTGGCACATAGGGTGGCATTTGCCACTGAATGATCTGGGTGAAAGCCTGCCTGCAACGATTCTTGGGCAGCAATATGATCTGAACTTCCCGGTCTATTTTACGGTGATGTTTCTGCTGCCCGCCGTTCTGGGCGCATGGAAAGTCGCGGGGTTTCAACTGCTTATCGGGCCCACGCTGGCCTGGGCCTCAACCGATAGCCCTACGGAAATGCCTGCGATCTGGTGTCTGTTCTCGCTGGGCATTGTCATGATGATCGTGTTCACGCCGCTCAAATCGGCGCTGCAAGCAAGATCATGGCCTTTGTGGACTGTGCTGCGCTGGGTGAACGGGACCAATAAAAAACCACTCTAATACCCTAACAAACCGTTCACCCGCGCATCACTTTCTTTACCTCGTGCCTAACCTGCGAACCGCGGTTCCAATCTGGTCGGAGACCCGGTTCCCCCTCAAGCCGGTGGGAGGCAAGAAACACTATGGAGGCGACTAAGTCTCGTCGTCATCCTCCAGTTGATACAGAACCCAATCGTCACTCAGGCCTTTCAGTTGTTTGGGTCCAATTTCCTGAAACTCCAGCCCCAGGCCCAAAACCAGATCGCGCACGGTGCTGGAAACCCATGTCTGCCCACCGGGTGTCAGGCTGAGAACACGGGCCGCGATTGCGATTGCGATGCCTGTCACATCGTTGGTGGTGCGCAAGCACTCGCCACAATGAATACCGGCCCGAAGCTTTAGGCCAAGCGCGTCTGCTGTGACCCGAAAGGCCTTAGCGCAGGCGATGGCGGCACTGGGGCGAGGAAAGATCGCCAGCATGCCGTCGCCCATCAGTTTCACAAGTGTGCCTTCGTGTTCTGCAACGGTTTCAAGCGCTGCCGTATCCAGAGCATCCGTGACATCGCGCCACTCGGCATCGCCCAGACGCGCAACGATCTCGGTCGAGTTCGCCACATCGGTCATCATGATCGTGACCAACAGGCTTTTGTTTTCACCATCGGCCGCGCATTCGGCGATATTGTCCTCGAACGTTTGGTCGATCAATGCGCTCGGCTGAGGGTGGATGATCGTCGGGCGAACCGGAAAGGTCTTCACGACCGCCGGTTCGTTACTCTCCATATCAACGACTGCCAGAGTGCTATGCTTGCTGCATGGCGCCCGAAGTTCAGACAGTTCGGGATCGTCGATGGGTTCAATAATTTCAAAAGATGTATTCAACATAACTGCACCAACAAATCGGGACGTTGAAACAGAGATTAAAATCAAATTGTCACCAAACCGCGATGCAGATGTTAACCAGATGTTAACAGGCCCGGTTCTTACGCACGCTAGGCTTGTGTCCGTGGCTGAACATATTCCAAAAAGAGTGTGGGGATGGTTTGGACGAAAACACTCACACGTGCCAAGCTGTGTTTAGAAACAGACATGTAGGACCGCAGAGTTGAAGAAGCTGAACGTATTGTTGGTAGAGGACGACCCGTCATTGCTTGCTCTGACGTCCGCGCTCCTTCGACCGCATTACAATGTTCTTCAGGCGTCCAATGTTGCGGATGCGCGCGCGACGCTTGCGTCCCAATCCGTGGATATCGCGCTGCTGGACCTCGGATTGCCGGATGAAGACGGTCTGGTGCTTGCGCGTTCGATGCGGGCGAAATCGGCACATCCGCCGATCATCTTCGTGTCGTCCCGCAATAGCGCGAGCGACAAGATCAGCGGGTTGGACATCGGGGGTGACGACTATCTGACAAAGCCGTTCGACCCGGATGAGCTTTTGTCCCGGATCAACGCAGTGCTCAGACGTACAAACCCCCAGGCTCAGATGCCCCGTCAAGATACCAAAGTCCGGCTGGGAGAGATCGAGATTGATCTGGACAGTCGACAGGTCTGGAACGCCCAGCACGAGGTCATACCCGTCACACGGGCCGAGTTCGACGTGCTGATGGCCATCGTCAACGCGAACGGTCGGGTGCTGTCCCGCTCGGTGCTGCTGGATGCGGTCGCCCTGTCGCCGGATCATGACGTCGGAGAGCGAACAATTGACGCTCTGGTTGCCAAGATCCGCAGGAAGCTGTCGGATGGCGGCGATGGTCCAAAGATCATCGTGACGGTCCACGGGGTGGGCTATCGACTGGGGGTGACGCGACAGTGAAACCCCGCGCCTTCATATATGATGAGCCGATCAACGCGGTCACCCAGAACTTTCTGGACAAGAAGTTCGAGGCCCAATACCGCGATTGGTACTTCGAATCCACACGCGGGCAATTCCGCACAGCGCTGCTGTTTGGTGCGTCTTTCTATGTCGTCTTTGCTTTTCTCGAAGTTTTTGTTCTTCATTCCCGCAGCTTCTCGGGTCAGGATCTGGCTGTTTGGGGCGCACGGCTGTTCATCATCTCGTTTATCTTCGGGCTGTTCTTTTTCTCACACAAACTTCCCGCGCGTACTTTGCCTGTGATCATCTCTACCGGCTGGTCCATGATGTATCTGGCAATCTGGGCCGCCTTCGCCTTCTCCGGGGATCATGAATCCAAGGATTTTCTGTATCGATTTGCGCTGATCAGCCTTGCGGGCACTGTGTTCCTGCCCTTCGTCTTCTCCCACTCGGCGGCTTTGCAACTTTTGCTGTTCGTTCCAGTCTCGTACTATCTGGTGTTCGACAAAACGAGCTTGAGCAGCGGTATTGATACCTGGATTGGCCCCTCCTTCGTTTTGGCTTCCACTGTTCTGATCGGTCTCTATGCCAAGTTCTTTTCCGAGCGCACACTGCGAGCGAATTTCGTGCAGAGTGTTTATCTGGAAAAGGCGCGCAACGATGCGGAAAAGGCGAATGAGGCGAAATCCCAGTTTCTGGCAACCGCAAGTCATGAGCTGCGCACGCCTCTGAATGGCATCGTGGGCAATATCCGCCTGATCAAATTGACCCCGCAGGATCCCGAGTCTCTGGACCAGAGACTGGATGAGATTGAACGCTCGAGCCTTGCGATGCGCAATCTGATCGACGATGTCCTCAACATCGCGCGTCTTGAGGAAAAGCCCGAAGATCGCGAATTCCGCACCTTCAACCTGTCCGAAGTTCTGCAAGACCTCGAGGCCGTCTTGCGCCCGCTGGCTCGGTCGAAGAACGTACAGTTGATCATCCCGCAGTTTGACGATGGCGTTTATCTCAGCGGCAATAGCGGCCACCTGCGGCACATCCTGCTGAACCTTCTAGGCAACGCGGTGAAGTTCACCAATGAAGGCTCAGTCACGTTGTCTTTTGAGCAATCAAAGCAGTCGGTGGCCTTTACGGTCAGCGATACTGGGATTGGTGTGCCCGAACATCAGGTCAAAGATATCTTTGAACCCTTCACGCAGGCCTCGAACATCGACTCGCGCAAAACAGGTGGAACCGGGCTGGGGCTTTCGATTGTGCGTGGGCTTGTATCAACGCTGAACGGGCAGGTGTCGGTCAAAAGCAATCTGGGCGAGGGGACAGTGTTCCGGGTCGAAGTACCCTTCCACGCAGCTCCGGCACCAAGCCCGCAATCCGAGATGGCAGGATTTGCAGCCACGGTCGGGACGAAGCAAAATGTTCTGATCATCGAGGACGACCCGACCAGCATGGAGATCCTCAAAAGCCTGCTAGAGAGGGATGGTCACACGGTCACCGCAGCGGCCAACGGCAAAGAGGCGATTGCGCGCTTCCGTCCAGATGACACCGATTGCATTCTGACCGATATCCGACTGCCCGACACGACCGGCGTTCAATTGGCCCGTGACCTGAAGCAGATTGCCAAGGAAGCGGGATTGGACAAGTCGATCACGACCATCGCCGTGACGGCCAACGTGATGCCCGAAGATCTGGATGAATACACGAACGCTGGCTTTGATGCGGTTGTGTCCAAACCTTTGGACGAGCGGGTACTGTATGGTGCCATGCGAGCCTCACTCGGGCAGCCGTCGTCCGCGATATCCTATATTCCAAACACCGATGACACCAAAGAACGCCTGAGGAAATTCCTGAGCAATGAAGAGTTGGATCAGGTTTTCCTGACATTCCGTGAGTCGCTCGAAGATTGTTATGTCGAGCTTAAGAAAGCGCAGGGGCAGGGTGACAGGGACCGGATCGAGTTTCTCGTTCACCGTGTTTATGGTAGCGTCTCCAGTTTTGGAGAGACGGAATTGGCCGCCAAGGCACAATCGGTCGAGGGGCTTTTGCGAAGCGGCGCCGAGAATTACGGCGCTGAGTTGGACAAGCTAATTCAATCCTGCGGGGTCGTCATTCAGGGCCTTAAACGACAGGCCTCGTGATGTGGTCTGTCAAAGTGCGGCCTGCGCCCGTTCGATCATCACCACTGATGCCGGGTCGCCACCGCGTAGAGTGTCGGCAGATTTGAACGCGTCGATGGCCTGGGCAAAACGCCCGGCCCGGAAATGGGTCAGGCCAGATTCATAGGCCGCGATCCAAGCTGGCGGTTCAGGCGTGTCGCCGGCCATTGCGATCAGTTCAAACACGACCAATTCCTCGGTGCGGCCCGCGATCTCCATCGTGTCCAATTCACGGGCAATGATCGCGTCGCCCGCTTCGCGCCGGGTTTCGGGGCCGATCAGGATCGCGGTGCCGTATGTCTTGTTAACACCCTCCAACCGGCTGGCCACGTTCACAACGTCGCCAATGGCGGTGTAGTTCAGGCGATGCTCGGACCCGATATTGCCAACCAGCGCTTCACCGCTGTTCAACCCGATCCGAACATGTAGAGCCTCTTCCGACTGGCTTTGCAGGGCTGATGAGTTTTCAATGTCTTCCACCAGTTCCAAAGCCGCGCGGCAGGCGTGTTCTGCATGGTTCGGATTCTGCCTTGGCGCACCCCAGAAGGCCATCACCGCGTCGCCGATGAACTTGTCGAGCGTCCCGTCATGGCGTTCAATCGTTGAAGAGGCCGCATTGAAGAACGGCTCCATCAGTTCCACGACCTTTGGGCCGTGTTTCTCGGCCAGACCGGTGAAGCCAGACACATCGCAGAACAGAACCGAGATCTGCTTAGTCTCGCCACCGGGTTGCGATTTTACACCTGCGGCGACCAGCATTTTCACCAGATCGGTCGGCACGTATTTCCGAAAGGCCGACAGCCCGGCCGCCATGCTCGCCGTCGCAGCCGAGAGGTTCTCAAGCTCGACCAAACGCGAGGGACGACGTGAGACCTGCTCGACATCGAACCGCTCAATCCGGCTGAGGTCTTCAGCGACGCGTGACAGCGGGTTGGCAACGACCCGGCGCACCAGCCAGATTGCGGCGATGGTCGCCAAGGCCACCACGCCCAGCAGGATGTAGACCAGATTGACCAGCGTCCGGTCGATCCCGGACAGAAAGGCCGATTCCGGGATAACCGTCGCCACACGCCAACCGTAAAAACCCAGCGGTGTCAAAGCGACCGCATAAGCCACGTCGTCGTAGACGATCCGTTTCGTCAGGGTGCCCGCAACGACCCCGTCTGCGTCGGTCAGCAGTTTCTGTCCCGAGAGTTTCGCCACTTCGTAAAGCTCTCCCTCACCCATGCGGGCGGGGGTGATTTCGTCCGCGTTGGGATCGGGCACGGCAATGACCTTGCCATCGGCGCTGAGGATAAAGGCCGCACCGAACTCACCGGGGCGCAGGGAGCCCAGAAAGCGGGAAAGGCGGTCGGTATCAATGGCAACCGACAGCACGCCTTGCCGTTGGCGACGTACATCGATTGGGCCGGAATATGCAAACACCGTCTTGTCGCTGTTTGGCAGATCGCGCACTTCGATCCAATCTGGCGTGTCGCGGTCGATGAAGTTGTCATACCAGGGGTGTTCGCGCGGGTCGTAATCTGTTTCGGCAAAGCTGCGTTCTTCGAACTGGATGTCGCCAGGGATGAAGATATAGCGGTCTCTGCGCAGCTTCCTGTCGTGAATGTTCTCGTCGATCTCGATCATCTCAAGCCCGCTATCCCCCAGCCGGTGGGCCGCAAAGAAATTACCATCGGGCCAGCCGAAGGTGATCCACGAGATATTTGGTTGAGATTGCAGCTGAGACAGAAACACAAATTCGCGTTTGTCGGCCTGACGTGTCTCGATCACGTTTTGAATGAAGATCGTCCGGACTGCGGCCCAGGCAGCCTCGGCGGATCTGAGGGTCAGGCCAACCTCAATCCGGACCGTGTTCGAGATCTGGCTGTTGATCTCGGCGGCCAGCATCTGACTGTTGTCCCGCGCCGTTGTCCACCACAGAGAATGCACGATGAAGGTTGACACGCCGATGGACAAAGCGACGAGCATTGACACAGCGATCCCAACGGTGACACGCATTGAAGCTCCACGGCGGCCTATAGCGACTGGCGCTGCAATGCGGACAGTCAGGTTCTAGGTCAAGTCTAGGGGCTGCAACCGTCAGTTGCCAGTTGGTTTCAATCTGCGCTCTAACTTGTGTAGTTGGCGAGAGAAACGCTTGGACAGAAAAACCGGCAGATCGACGAGCGGGTCAATCTGCCGGTGTTTTTGGTATTTTAGGTCAGCTACGACCTTTCCATGGAACTAGCACGTTCTCGGCTTTGCGCATCAGGATATCGATGCCGTAGCCGATGATGCCAATCAGGACGATGCCCATGATCACGATGTCGGTCAGCTGGAATTTCGAAGCCGCGATGATCATCATACCAGCCCCTTTCTGCGCTGCGACCAGTTCCGCCGCAACAACGGTGCCCCAGCAGACTCCCATCGCAACTCGCGCACCCGTGAATATCTCGGGCAGAGAGTTCGGGACGATCACATGACGCATGATCTGCCATTTGGATGCACCCAGCGAATAGGCCGCGTGGATCTTGGAGATGTTCACCCCCGAAACCCCCGCACGGGCCGCAATGGTCATGATCCAAAGGGCAGCAAGGAACAGCAGAACGATCTTGCCGGTCTCCCAGATTCCGAACCAGATGATGACCAGCGGGATCAGCGCCAGCGGAGGGACGGGTCGCATGAACTCGACAATCGGGTCGAACCAACCGCGGAACCAGCCCGACAAGCCCATCGCATAGCCTAGCGGAATGCCCACGATGGCCCCTGCGATGAAGCCTGCGATGACCCGCAGCAACGACCAACCCAGATGCTGCCAGAGCGAGAAGTTCTGATAGCCTTCATTGGCGATCTCGAAGAAACGCGCAACGACCGTTTCAGGCGCAGGCAGCCAGATTGGGTTCATTTGCAAACCCTGTGCTGGCGTAAAGCTGATGGCGCCCTTACCGGTCAGCGATACAGTGCCGTCGCCAACATTGACTTTTGCGTCAGGACCGATCGGATTGCCATTGATCGCGATGATCTTTGCGCCATCTGCGCGTTTGGCGTCGTCGTTCTTGTCAAACAAGATGGTCGAGGACCGCCCGGTTGGGGCAGCAAATGCATCGTCTTTGGCGAAGCCCGTACCGGGATCAACCTCGAAATCTTCGGCGTCTTCTCCGAAGGGTGGGACGCGGATGAAGACGGTGGCGTCATCAGTCGTGCCGTCTGCATTCTCGACCGTGTAGGTGAATTGGGTTTCCCCCACAAACGGCCCCGGAACATGTAGCGGGATCAGTTTCGATCCTGTGAATGCCGCCCAGATTACGAAGATAACCAGAATCGAGATGATCGAGGCTGCGCGATCCGCGCGCACAGCGCTTTCATCGCCAAAGGTCACGGTTTTCAGGCTGGTAAAGTCCTGACGGCTTTGCAGGCCCTTGCGCAGCAGGTGAACGATCAAAAACGCGCCGCCGAACAGGCCGATATAAAACAGAAGTACGATCATGATGCTTGCTCCGTCCGGCCCATGATTTCTTCTTCCATTTCCCAGATCATCGATAGGATTTCATCTCGGGTTTCGGCGAAACCTTCGGACTTTTTGACATCGCGAAGGTCGGCGTTCACGCCGCGTTCCGCGAAAGGCAGATTGTATTCCTTGTGAATTCGCCCCGGACGCGGGGCCATCACGATCAGGCGCTCGCCTAGCAACAGGGCCTCCTCGACCGAGTGGGTGATCAGGATGATGGTCTTGCCCGTCTCTTTCCAGAGTTTCAGGACCAGCCCCTGCATCTTTTCCCGGGTTAGCGCGTCCAACGCGCCCAAAGGTTCATCCATCAGGATGACGTCAGGCTCATTCGCCAGACACCGTGCCAGGGCCACGCGCTGCTGCATACCGCCCGACAGCTCATAGACGGCCTTTTCCTTGAAGTCCTGAAGGCCGACGACCTCAAGAAGATGGTCCGAGATCTTGTCGCGCTCTTCCTTGGGCATGCCCTTCATGCGCGGGCCGAATTCCACGTTTTCGCGCACGTTCATCCATTCGAACAAGGCGCCTTTCTGAAACACCATGCCGCGTTCCGCGTCTGGCCCTTCGACCACGTGGCCATTTAGCTCGACCCGGCCCGAGGTGGGCGCAAGGAAGCCCGCGACGATGTTCAGCAACGTTGTCTTGCCGCATCCCGAGGGCCCGAGGACCGAGACCAACTCACCTTCTTTTAGGCTGAGCGTGACGTCCTGAAGGGCTTGCACCGAGGTACCGTTGGGCAAGTCAAAGCGCATGGACAAATCAATGATGTCCAGTTCAGGCATTCCGTTTCCTTCCTGCAGTTGTTTCCGAAGGCCAGCCGGATGACCGGCCCCCGGAATATGTATGTTGTATTAGTTGGACGCGGCCGCCAGCGGCGCGCTGTTTACAGCGCCCTCATAGGAGTCCAGCGCCGAGTCGATGCTGCCCGCATCCACAAAGACATTGGCAACGCCGCCCATGAACTCATGCGCGCCACCACCCAGCCATTTGTCAGACAGCTGCTCTTCGGCGGAGGGGAAGGTGAAGGTCGCGATGGTTGCCTCGGCATCGGCCAGGTCCATACCTGCATCCTTTGCGATCACGGCCAGCATCTCGTCTTTGGATTCACCTGCGTTCCACTGCGCGTTTGCGTCAGCAGTCACTTTGAGGAACTTGGACAGCAGTTCCGGCTCTTCCTCGATGAACGCGGTTGGTGCGCTTGTGACGTCGAACACCAGAATGCCAAGCTCTTCCTTCTCAGCTCCGGTCAGCAATACGTTGCCATGTTCAGTCATACGACGCAGAGCGCCACCCCAGCCGCAGACCATGTCCAGGTTACCCTGAGCAAAGGCTGCCGCGCCGTCGGCGGGTGCCATGTCGACGATCTCGAGCGAGCTGGTATCCACACCGAAATGGGCCATCTGCGACAGGAACCCATAGTGCGCGGCCGTGCCGATCGGCACACCGACTTTCTTGCCGTTCAACTCTCCGGCGTTGGTTTTGTCGATTTCCAGCGCTTCGGCCACGACGCAGTTGTCATTGTCCGAATAGCTAACCGCAACATCGACGGCCTGCAGGTCCTGACCAGCTGATGTGGCCACAACGAAGGGCGGAACGCCTTGGCTTACAGCGATCTGAACGTCACCGGATGCCATAGCAGCCGACATCGCAGTCCCGGTGTCGAAGGACACCCAGTTGATCTTGACGCCCATCTCTTCTTCATAGGTGCCGTTGGCCTTGGCGTATTGGAACGGCATTGGCCATTCCAGGAAATAGGCGACGGTGATTTCATCCGCGGCCGCTGCTTGTGATGCCGAGAACGCGGCAAGACCGGCGCAGGCCGTTGAGAGCAGATACTTTTTGATCATTGGTTTATGTTCTCCCTGTTGTGATGATCATTTTTTATATGGCCCGACTTTTTGTCTGACCGATACCTGAGACAATAGACCCAAGATGGTGAAACAGCGAAACAAATTGTGCTGCGGCGCTGTATAAACCGGGGGCAGAGCTGAGAAATTGGGCGCGCAGGCGCGCAAAATCCATTTGGCGGCTCTGCCGGGAATTGCTGTTTGTTTTCAACATGGTCTCATGTTGAACCGCCCCCGTGCGCGGTTGCGCCAAAGACGTCTGGTCGAGCGTGATTGCGCTGGTGCCAGTGGAGAGAATCGACACCTCTGATCGCTGTTTCAAAGCGGGCGTCATAGTAGATCCCGTTCCTCCAACACCTTGCGCGCGACGCGGAAGCATTCAAGCGATTGAGGAACACCGCAATAGATTCCAACCACGTGAATGATCGACTGGATTTCCTCCTTGGTGACGCCATTGTTCAGGGCGCCGTTGCAGTGGATTTCCCATTCGTGCATTTTGCCCAACGCACCCAGCATGGCGAGGTTCATCATCGAGCGCGTTTTGGCGTCAATTGTGTCGTCGCCCCAGCCAAAGCCCCAGCACCAGGCAGTCATGGCCTCCTGAAACGGGCGAGTAAAGTCATCGGCCGCCGCAAGGTTCTTTTCCACATATTCTGCGCCCAGGGTCGATTTTCGTTGCTTCAGCCCGGTTTCGAACAGGGTGTCATCCATAGGTCTTCCTCGTGATTATGCGACCCGTTGACTATTGGTCAGCCAATCCGGCAGACGGGTCTCCTGCCAGATGGGACTTGCCTTTATATCCAAATTCAAAAGCAATGAGTCGCACGTCAACCTGCACAGTGGCAGGTTCTACCGTACGGAATCCAAAAGAGTTTAAGGTCAGGCGGGTTTGTCTACGCCGTCCCGCATCCATTGTTGCAGCCGGGCGATGGAATGTTCGCTCATAACGCCGCATTTGGGGTCCAGAACCAGTGGGCCGGGCACATAGCCCTTGGACTTGAGGCCGCGATACACGGATTCGACCAAGCGAATATCCTCGGCCACGGTGGTCTCGCGATCCTGTACGGCTAGTCCTCGGATCACATCGCTTTCATGGCCGCCTTCCGTATACCAGCCCCGCCAGACGGTGCATGTGTCCACGGTTTCGGCCCGCCAGTGATAGGTGTTCAGCACATTCCCCGGATAACACTGGAATGAGAACATGGGCCACAGGAACCACGATTGATAGTCTCCGGCATGGGGCACCGACAGGTCGATCGGATAGGTCATCTTGTCCAGCGCCTGACACTCGGTGGTGTGGCGCAGCACGTAGCCGCCTTGCTTGTCTGGCCGGATGTCATAGGTTTCCGGCTTCACCACGCCCTCGGCAAAGGTCGGGTGGTTCGATGGACAGTGATAGCATTCCGAGTAATTTTCGACCGAGACCTTCCAATTACAATTCTCTGGAATCTCGACCCATTCCAACGGCGCGAGGTCATCAATTTGCGGAACGAATTCCGCAATTTCTTTGCGCACGCCGGGATACCAGTCGTCCATCGGGGCGGCATCTTTGTCGAGATTGACGAAGATGAAGCCGAGAAAAATCTCGGTCCGAACTTCGGTCAGACAGATTTTCTCCCGTTCAAAGCCCGGGACCGACTTGATGTTGGGCCCTGCGCGCAGCCCGCCCGTCAGCTCATACGTCCATTGGTGATAGGGGCAGACCACGACCCGAGTGTTGCCGGTTCCGGTCACCATCTCATGCGCGCGGTGCTGACACACGTTGTAGAAAGTGCGCACCACCTCATCCCTGCCGCGAATGGCAAACAAGTTCTGACCAGCAATCTGAAAGGCAAAATAGTCGCCCACATTCGGGATATCGGCCGCATGTCCTGCGAATTGCCATGTCCGCGCCAGCAGCCCGTTCATCTCATCTTCGAAGACGGCGGGATCGGTGTAGTAGCGGGCCTCGAGCGAGTGGGTGAGCGGCTTGGTCATGATAGATCCTCAACTTGGAAACCGAGGGGCTTGCCTTGGGTAGCGTTCATTTGTGTCGTTATGTGTTGACCGTGGTACATTTGTTTGATTATCAAATCCACAGAAATCTGCGACTCTGGAACAGGAATCCTGCGATGTCCAAGAAAGAACTGCCCGAACGCGCAAAGGTCGTCATTGTTGGCGGCGGGGTCATGGGCTGTGGCCTAGCCTATCACCTTGGCCACGAAGGATGGGGAGAGGAGACCATCCTCCTGGAAAAGGCCGAGCTGACCAGCGGCTCGACCTGGCACGCGGCAGGTCAGATCACTCATTCCACAAGCTCCTATGGGCTGGGTAAGATGGTCGACTACAATATCGGCCTCTATTCGAAAACGTTGGAAGAAGAGACCGGACAGGCCGTCACGTGGCATGGTTGCGGCTCGTTCCGGCTGGCCTATACCGAGGATGAGATGGACTGGCTGCGCCACACACTGTCCGTCGGTCGCGCCCTTGGCTTCAATATTGAGCTGGTGGGGCCCGAGTTTATTGCCGAAAAGCACCCGTTCTACAATCTCGATGGAGTCCTAGGCGCGCTGTATACGCCCGATGATGGCCATGTTGACCCTTCGAACGTGACTATGGCGATGGCGGCGGGTGCGCGGCAGAAAGGCGTGAAGATCTTCCGCCACTGCCGCGCGACCAACATAACGCAGAACGATGCAGGCGAATGGGTGGTCGAGACCGAACAGGGCACGATCACCTGCGAACATGTGGTCAACGCAGGCGGCACCTATGCGCGGCAAATGGGGGAATGGTCGGATCTTCAACTGCCCATGACCTCGATGACGCACCACTATTTTGTCACCGAGAATGTGCCCGAATTTCAGGATCTGGACACGGAACTGCCGGTGATCCGCGATGACAAGATGGTCTCGGGCTATATCCGGATGGAGCAGAAGAAGGGCCTGATCGGGATCTACGAGAAAGAGAACTCGAACTCTGTCTGGCACGATGAATGCCCATGGGAGTACGAGAACTGGCTTTTTGAGGCCGACTATGACCGCGTTATGCCGTGGTTGGAGAACTCGCTGGAACGGATGCCGATCTTTGCCGAGTTGGGCATCACCCGCGAAGTGCACGGTGCAATCAGCCACCCGCCCGATGGCAACCCGATGGTTGGTCCGGCGCCGGGCGTCAAGAACTACTGGTGCTGCTGCGGCACGCAGATCGGCATCGGCTGGGGTCCGGGTTTGACCCGCGAACTGGCGAAATGGATGGTTCACGGGGCCGCCGATATCAACATGCGCGACTATGACCCGCGCCGCTTTGGCAGCTACGCCAAGAAAGATTGGCAGGTCGTCAAGGCGCATGAAGACTACAAGCTGCGCCACGAGATCCCCTTTCCGCATTTCAACCGTCTTGAGGGACGTCCGATCAAACCGTCTCCGCTATATGAGATCCTCAAGGAAAAAGGTGCGGTTTACGAAGAGGTTTTCGGCCACGAACGTCCCCGTTGGTTTGCCCGTAATGGCGTGGAACAGCGCGACCACTACTCGTTCCGCCGCAACGAAGTATTCAAGATGGTTGCGCTGGAATGCCAGGCCGTGCGTGAGCGCGTAGGGATCATGGACGTGACCGCCTTCACCAAGGTTGAGGTCTCGGGGCCGGATGCCCATGCGCTGCTGGATCGCCTGACCGCGAACAAGATGCCTCAGAAAGACGGTTCGATCACGCTGACGCACTTCTTGAACCGCAGAGGGCGGATTGAGCTTGAAACCACGATCGTGCGCATGGCCGAAGATCGCTACTATCTGGTCTGCGCCGCGTTCTTCGAGCAACGCCTTGTGGATCACCTGAACCAGAACCTCGCGGGAGAGACCGTCTCCGTCAAAACGCTCTCCGAAGATTGGTCGGCTTTGTCCCTGAACGGGCCAAAATCCCGCGAGGTGCTGGCCAAATGCACCGATGCCGACCTGTCCAATGCCGGTTTCCGGTGGCTGTCGGCGCAGAAAATCACCATCGCGGGGCACAGGGTCTGGGCCTTCCGAATGTCCTATGCGGGTGAACTAGGCTGGGAATTCCACATGCCGGATGAGGCTTGCGTTGACGTCTACAACGCGCTTTGGGCCGCAGGAGAGGCATTCGGGATCGAGAACTACGGCTCGTTCGCGATGAACAGTCTGCGGATGGAAAAAGCCTTCCCTGGCGCTGGAGAACTGACAAATGAGGTCACTTTGCCCGAGGCGAATGTGAGCCGATTCTTCAAGCTGGACAAAGAGTATCTGGGGGTTGAAGCCACCCGCGCCAGCGCCGAACAGGCCCAAGCCGGGCAAATGCCTTGGATCTGCGCCTATCTGGAAATCGAGCCAGACGGCATCGAAGATGGTCATGGGGGTGAGGCAATCCGCATCGGCGGCGAGGTCGTGGGCGCGACCGCTTCGGTTGCTTATGGTCATAGCGTCGGCAAGATCCTCGCCTTTGCCTTCGTCAAGCCGCATGTGAATGTCCCCGGCACTGAGGTCGAGGTCGTGATCGCCGGCTGCCCACGCAAGGGGCGTATCCTTGGCGAAGCGGCTTATGATCCGAAGTCCGAGCGTCCCAGAACGGATGCTCCGGCCGCAGTTCCGGCATAAATACGAAGGGGGCAGGGCGCGCGTTTCTGCCCCTTCAACAAGTTCTGCGCCAAAAGGAAGTCTAAGTTGAAGATCACCCGCATTGCCGTTTGGGAAGTCCCTCTGACCAGCCATGAAACCTACTACATGGCGGATGGGAAAACCTGCGATACAACGACATCCGTGGTTCTGCGGCTTGATACGGATACAGGCTTGCAGGGCTGGGGGGAGGTCTGCCCGATCCCTCATTATCTGCCGGCCTATGCCAAGGGTGTCGTTCCGGCCGTGACCGAGTTGGCCCCGGTCTTGATCGGGGCCGATCCTGTTGGACCCGAGGCTTTGGTGGAGAAACTGAACGCATACCTTCCGGGCCACGACTATGCGAAATCGGCCATCGATACGGCGCTTTGGGATCTGACGGCGCAGGTGGCAAGTCTGCCCTTGTACAAACTGTTGGGCGGGCGTCAGGTCAAAGATATGCCGCTCTATCATTCGATCACCTGCGTTGCCCCGCATGAAATGGCCGGGATGGCGCGAGACGCTTTTGACAAAGGAATGCGCCAGTTTCAGGTCAAGCTGGGCGCAGATGCAGACTGGCAAACGGATGTCGAACGCCTGGCCAAAGTGCGTGAGGCCGTCGGCCCCGGCCCGCTGGTCTATGGCGATTGGAACTGCGGCAGCGATGCGTTGACAGCGATCCGCGTGGGGCGTGCGGCGGCCCATCTGGATGTGATGCTGGAGCAACCCTGCGCGACGCTGGAAGAATGCGCCCACGTGCAGCGCTCAACCGGTCTGCCGATGAAGATCGACGAGAACGCCTTGGATATCGCCTCGGTCCTTCAGGCGCATCAGTTGGGTTGCATGCAGGCCGTTGCGTTGAAACTGTCCAAGATGAGCGGCCTGTCCGCGATGCGTCAGATCCGCGATCTGTGTCTGACCCTGGGCACGCAGATGTGTATCGAGGATACCTGGGGCAGCGATATCACTACGGCTGCGCTGTTGCATCTGGCGGCCTCGACCCCGGCGCGCGGGATCATGAATACCTGTGACCTCAGCCACTATGTCGGCCCCCGCCTTGCGCCGGATGGGCCCGTTCGCGAAAATGGCCGCATTGCCCCACCCGAAGGTGTTGGGCTTGGGGTGACCCCCGACACCGAAGTCTTGGGTCAGCCCGTTGCCATCCTTGACTAAGCTGGCTAGGACAGTTGCCCGGTTTCTATTTGCAACGCGCTTGAGATCGCAATGTCCTGAGCCGCCAGCCCGGTCAGATCCGCGATAGTGATCTGATCAGTCGATTGCCTGCCAAGATGAGCGCCGGACAGAATGTTCCCGAGTGTGGTGACATCGGCCTCGGTCAGGTGGCCGGTCTTGGCAAGGGTTTGGAACTCTCCGTGATCCAGACATTGCTCGGGTGAGTCGCAAACCAGCAGATCGGCGCGTGCGATCAGATCAGCCTCAAGCTCCTGTTTGCCGGGGCAGTCCGCTCCGATGGCCGAGATATGCGTGCCCGGTTGCACCCAGTCGTTTGCGATCAAAAAGCTCTGAGAGGGTGTTGTCGTGATGATGACCTGCGCCGTCTTGCTGGCCGAGGGCAGATCATCAACCCGTTCAGCCTTTAGCCCCATTGCGGTCAGGTCATCGGCTGCCGCCTTGGCCTTGTCCGGGCACCGCCCCCAGATCAGGAACGACAGAGGTCGATCCGGGATTAACTGTTGCAGACACTTTGCCTGATGGCGCGCCTGCAAGCCGGTGCCGACAATTAGCACTCGCTCAAACCCCTCAACCGCAAGCGCCTGCGTCGCCAATGCCCCGCCGATACCGGTGCGGATATCGGTCAGCCAGCCTTCGTCCTGCAAAAAGGCCACCGGCGCGCCAGTTTTAGCCGAAAAGACAATGTTCATGCCGTTCGAGCTGGGCAAGCCTATGGAGGGATTGTCGTAAAACCCGGTTGCGATCTTGATGACGAAGGTATCGTCACCCTCGATATGGCCGGATTTGACGTGGCAATCCCCGGCGGCCTCGGGGAAGCCCAGATAAGTGACTGGCGGGGTCTGAACCCGTCCCTGTGCGACGGCAACATAGGCCGCGCGGATCGCATCGACGGCCTTTGAAAAAACGAACCGATCCTGAATCTGCGCCTTGTCCAGCTGGATCATCTATGCCCCTCTTAGGCGGCGCTGTGGCGGGCCAGAAAGCCCGAGAGTTTGTCCAGACCCGCTTTCAGATCCGCTGTGGGATTTGTGTAGCCCAGACGCAGCCAGCCCTCCATATCCATGGCGCTGCCGGGGGTCAGCATCACGCCGTCTTCTTTCAGCAAAGTCACGCACAGTTCACGCGAGGACATGGGCAGGTCGTATTTCAGCAAGGCCGTGGTGCCGGATTTCGGCTTGACCCACGTGATCAGAGGCTCTTGCGCGATCCAGTCTTCGACGATCTGCAGGTTTTCACGGGTTATCCGCTGCGCGCGATCCAGAATGTTGTCGCGATTTTCCAGTGCCATAGCGGCCAGTAGCTCATCGACCTGACCGACCGAGATAGTGTTGTAATCGCGGTGGATCATCACGTCATGCAGCATGTCCTTGGGTCCCGCGATCCAGCCAACGCGCAGACCGGCCAGAGAATAAGCCTTGGACATCCCCGCCGTGCTGATCCCCTTTTCGTAAAGATCAGCGACTGCCGCCGTGAAGCCATCCCCTGTCTGATCGGTACCGCGATAGACCTCATCACACAGCAGCCACGCACCGACGCTGCGCGCGATCTCGACGATCTGTTCCAGCATTTCGCGGTCCATCAACGCGCCCGTCGGGTTGTTCGGGTTGTTGATCGCGATCAGGCGCGTGTCGGGGCGGACCATGGCGCGCAATTCATCCAGATCGGGCAGGAACGCGTTTTCGGGCTTCAGGTGCAGTAACTCGATCTCGGCCCCAATGCTTTCGGGGATCGAGTAGTGCTGCTGATAGGTCGGGATCACCGAAATCACGTGATCCCCGCGCGCCACGAGGGTCTGATGCACCAGCGAGTTCGCCCCGATGGTGCCATGCGTGGTCAGGATGTTTTCGCGTGTCTGGTTTTCGTACAGGCTGCAAATCGCATCGCGCAACCGGTCCGAGCCTTCGATCGCGCCATAGGTCATCTTCATCGCTGACAGGTCGTTCAGGATGCTGTTATGCTGCCCGGCCATCTCGAACAACTCACCCAGAGTGATGGATTCCACGCAGGTTTCCGCGAGGTTGAGGTCGCATTTCGTCTCGAACTCATTCATCCACATTTCGACGCCGAAAGGTTTGATGTCCATGGGTCTTTCCTCCTGCTTTCAGTTACGCCGAAGCCGCGTCATAGACGGCGCGGGCCATGAAGATGTCCTCTAGCCCCAACCCGATTGAGCGGAAGAAGACCGGTTTGTCACCTGACGGCGTCTCGCAGGCCTCAACCTGCAATTCGGCCAGATCACCACGAACGTTGTCGGGTTGCCAACCGGCCTCGGCCGCCACTTTCATTTCTCCGGCCGAACCGGGCGTAGTGGCGCGATAGTCGCAATAGACCTCGGCCGTGGTCAGGAAGGCCGGGTCGACCTCATGCGCGTTGGCGACATTGGTGCTGATCGAACTGACCAATGTTCCATCGGCCACTGACGCAGTGTCGAACACGGGCGTACCGGACGAGGTGCAGAGCATGACGACATCCGCGCCCTGACCGGCGGCTTCCGCGCTGTCGGCCAGTTGGACGCGGCTATCTGTCGCCTGCCACTGCGTTGCCAGTTCAGCGTTTTGCGCAAGGTTGGGGGAATAGACGCGAATAACGCTCCAGTCGCGCAGGGCCAGCACATGTTTCAGATGTGCTTGCGCCACCTTGCCAGAGCCGATGATCGACAGAACCGTTGCCTCAGGACGGGCGAGGTGGTCGACGGCCAAAGCGGTCGTGGCCGCGGTGCGTTCGGTCGTCAACTCACCGGAGTCGCACAGCATCAGGGGTTGGCCGGTTTCCATCGACATGAGCACTGTCCATGCCGTGATCACGGGCTTGCCGGGGCGCACCAGATAAGGCGAGAGTTTGGCACCAAACAGATCGGCCCCGGTGCTTGCCCCCAGATAGGTGATGAAATCGCCCTTGTCTTCGGGGAACAGCGTCAGGGTTTGTGACGGTTGCACGGCTTGCCCGCGCCCAAGCTCGGTAAACAGCGCGCGCATCGCGGCCAGCGCGTCAACTGAGGGCAAAAGCGCGGCAACGTCTGAGGCGTTCAGCACGATTGCGGATTTTGAGGTGTCGGTCATGACGGAGTCCTTGGTCTTTCGGTGCGGGGCAATCCCCGATGTGTCTTAGCGGGAGGGACGCGGGCAGGGAATGCCCTTTCATCCACGTGGGGATCAGACCCCTGCGTCCTTGATCACCGACAGAAACGTCGGCAGGCCGATGTTGCGGCCACTGATGACGACGATGGCGCGTTTGGGGGCCATCTCGCGCACCTCAGGGCTGAGCGCTGCGATCACCGAGGTGATCGAACCGCCCTCGACAATCATGCCTTCGCTATCGGCAAACCGGGCCATTTCAGGCACCAGCGCGTCCTCGGGGATCAGAACGGCGCGATCCATGAAATCGCGAATGATCGGAAAGGTATAGCGATTGCGCAGGCCGATTGCCCCCGTGATGCTGCTGGCAAGGCTTGGGAATTCCTCGACATGGACCGGTTTGCCCGCCTCAAGACTGCGCACCATGCCCGGTTCGACCTCCATCGACGACCCGACAACGGAGATATTGGGTGAAATCGACTTGGTGGCCAGCGCAATGCCAGACAAAAGACCGCCCCCGGACAAGGGCGCGATGATCATGTCCGCATCGGGCAAGTCGGTCAGCGCTTCTAGCGCGATCGTGCTTTGCCCCGCGATAACGTTCAGATCGTCAAACGGATCGGCCCAGGTATAGCCGTGCTGCTCCATCAGCCGATCCGCGTGATCTTGCGCCTCGTCCTGAGTGTCGCCATGCACGATCACCTCGGCCCCGAGGTCGCGCATCGCCTGACGCTTGTTTTCCGGACAAAGCGAGCAGACAACCACACGAGCCGTGATCCCCAGACGTTTGGACAGATAGGCCACGGCCCTGCCGTGATTGCCGCTGGACACAGCAATGATCCCGCGCGCGCGTTCCTCGGCGGTCAGTTGCAGAATACGGTTTGAGGCCCCCCTCAGTTTGAAGCTGCCTGTGGTTTGCAGGTTCTCCAGCTTCAGCCAGATTTCAAAACCTGCGCGCTCCGATAGGGCCTCAGAAAACGCCAGGGGTGTCTTGCGCACGATGGGCGCGATCCGCTGCGCGGTGCTCATGATCTCTTGCAGCGAGACATAGCTGTCGGGGGTCGTCATGTCAGGGGTCCTGCCGTTGCGTTCGATGCCATCGGGACACCATGTCAGAAACCGGGCGCGAGAAAATCCATTTTTTCTGAAGTGAACTTATGGCGGTGCAAAAGTGACGGCGCTCAGCTTTGAGTTTCAGCCAGCGCTGTCAGGAACAAATCGACACGTTTATCCCCGTGGGCCTTGCGGGAGACCAACTGAATATCGGTGTCATAGGCAAAGACCTGCGGTAGAACTGATTTCAGCTCACCTCGCTCAATCCATGGCGCGCAGGCGTGGCGGGGAAGGTAGCCGAGGTAAAGGCCGCTAAGGACCATCGCTAGCATCGCCTCCATCGTGGCCGCTGTTGCGGTGCAGGTAAAAGGCCCAAGCGCCTGATGCCTGTCGCGATCATCAAAGCTGCGTTTGGAATACTGCGCTTTGGTCACTGCCTTTTCGATTTCGTCGGGGTCATGCAGATCATAAATCGGGTTCAACCGCCCGCAGCACAACAGCTGTTGTTCGACATAGACTGTTTCGGCGCGAAGCGAGGGGGACAATTCCTGAAATGGCCCGATGGCAATGTTGAGTTCATTGTTCAGCAAGGCGCGCTCCATCTGAGGGGCGCTCATTATGGCGATGTTCAGCGAAATCTCCGGCGCTTGCGCGGCAAACCTCTGGATCACCTTGTAGATCGGACACGAGAGATTGGTCAGAATCGCATCGTCCATCGCGATGTTGAATTGACCCTGCATGTCGCTCGTATAGGCTTGAACCGACTTGTTGAAGGACCCGATCGCAACGCTGAGCGAGCGGAGTTCCTGATACACAAGAAGCCCCCCTTCGGTCAGCTGAAACCCACCGCGTCCGCGGTCACACAGGCGAAAGCCCAGCCGCGTTTCCAGGTTCGAGATTGCGGCGCTGACGGCAGACAAGCTCATGTTCAGCCCATATTGCGCGGGGGATAGCCCTCCGGCCTCGACGACATGGGCAAATACCTGCAAAAGCTTCATGTCCGCATCTTGCAAACGCAGTTGAACATCGGACGTTCCGCCCTGATCAGCCGTGCGCAAGTTTTTGGTCTTGTCTTTCAATTGATCCGCCCGTCGCTGATCCGGTTTCGCCACTATCTTTAAGTTAGGACGAACAAGAGGTGCAACTCTCAGAGCGTGTGGAACCCGGAATAGCTGAAACGCCAAAACCCCAAGAGCCGCAAGGGGGCCTTCCACTTTAAGTACAGGGCGCAAGGTCCAGCATCACAACCTGTGACCCAACACCTAGGGTCAGGATGCAAATCCTAAAAATGATTGTCGCTGCGAGGGCGATTGTACAAAGGAAGACTTTGGCGGCGATCATAACGTGTCGCCACGCGCATCCAATCCCTGAACCTACCAAACATGATCTTACATCACTGCTTGGCAGTGCATCGCGCAGTGATGTCCCGAAAGGGGATCACCATGGTTTATTCCTCGCCATGTTCGACAGCTGGGTCGACCATCATTTGGGAAAAGTGCTTTCCTCGCTCCTACGTTTCCATCGACTGTAGAGCGTCTTGTGCGGACCGTAGACCTCGTGCGCGGCTCGCTATCGTGTTCCACTACGATTGATGAAGAAAATCTCGCTCAGCACTTGTCCATCATCTCCATCATCGACCCGTGGCCTGCCGTGCGACTTCGGGAAGAAATGGGAAAGCTTGGCCATCTGCTCGTCGCTCCGCCGGATCAGATCGCTCATGCCATCGCTCCGTGTTCCAAGACGTGCATGATGCAGCGCATCGAAAATCAATGCATCCTGACTCTATGGTCTGACTTGCGTTCCTTTTATTCGGATAAGGCTCCCTAGACCGCCCGCACACACGCCAACCAGTATAGCAATCACGAGCTCAAGAGCTTCGATTTGCGCAAATTGAAAACCGGCAAAGACCAGTGTTTCAAACACGCCGACAAGCCCGCCCAGCGCCGCGCCCAGCCATATTTGTCTGGTCATCATCCCCAACGCCAGCCCAAGAATGCCGGGCAGGCTGAGGATGTTTCCACCGATTGTCCCAAGTATATCTAACATCTCTGACCCCTTGTTAATCGGCGCTGGTGTTGAGGAAGGACTGGATGTCATTGCCAGACACCGCCGCTTGTTTGTGCAGCGGTTTGCCGTCAACCGCTTCGGCTATGTCCTGATAGGTCTCAAGATATCCCGGCGGCAGGCTGTGAGCGATGCCCTGGTGGCAGTCGATACATGTCATTCCGGTGTCAATCGCACGCTGGTGCTCGCTAGCGGCGCGTGTTTCCTGCAAGGTAAAGTCCATATAGTCGAAGTTGTGACAGTTCCGGCATTCGCGGCTGTCGGATTCCTTCATCTTCTTCCAAACGGCCGAGGCCATTGCCAGACGGTGATCCTCGTATTTCTCTTGGGTGCTGATTGTGCCTGCGAGTTCGTGATAGACATCTTTCACGGCCATGATCTTGGCTTTGATCTTGTGGTTCCACTCATCCGGCACGTGACAATCCGAACAGATCGCGCGCACGCCCGAATGGTTGTTATAGTGAATCGTTTCGCGGTATTCGCCCAGATTGGTTTCCATCGTATGGCAGGAAACGCAGAATTCTTCGGTATTGGTCAGTTCAAGCGTCCAGTGAAAGCCACCCCAGAACAGGATACCCCCAAGAAAACCGGCCAAGATCAAAAAACCCGAACTGAACAAAACAGCCGGTGTCCAGAACGCGTTCCACAAGCGACCGATCCAGCCGCGTTTTTCAGGAGAGTCTGCCATCTTGGTGCTCCTTTCAGTCATACGTTGGATTAGTTGCTGTGGGATGGTTCAAACAAGTTATCGACCAAGGTAGGCGCATTTACCTGCGGCACGTGGCACTGATTGCAGAAATACCGGGTCCCTGCGATGTGATCCAACTCATTGCCGTCGCGATCGAGATAGTGGGTCATCGACAAGGTGGGCGCGTTGCGTTCGCCCGCAACTGTCCAGTCATGGCAGGACAGGCACTGGTTGGTCCGCGTGTCGATCTGGTATTGTTCGATAGAATGTGGGATCAGCGGCGGCTGCTGCCGGTAGTTCCGTACAATACGACCTTCCATCGTTTTGTGGACTTGATCCAGCGGGACCGTTTCATCCACTTCGCCGCCTCGCAGGGTCTCAACTTGTGCGGATTGCGCAAGGGCGAACCCGCTGAGGAGTACGACTGGGATCAGGGCGGCGACGCCTGTCAGGATTGGCTTGTTCATCTGTGCACTCCCTTAGATTGGTCTGGCCGTGCCCGCATCGGACGCGGGAACAGGATCGAAAGGCGCGACGACCTGATCGTCGAACCGGTGAGTAAACTTGAGGACATCCACCGCACATACATCGATGCAGCGGCCGCAATTCGAGCAATCGGGGGACAGGATCAGCGGCGTCGCGTCCGGTTTGCCTTTCAGCGCTGGCGAGATGACCTGGTTCTCCGGGCAGACGGCGTAGCAATCCATGCAATCATTGCAAGCGGTCCGGTTGGCGGCGCTGACACGCAGCAGGCTTTTACTACCGATCAGGCCATAGAAGGCGCCGACGGGACAGATATGGCCACACCAACCGTGACGGGCGACGACCAGATCAAAAATGAAGATCGCAGCGATCAGCGCCCAGACAAAGCCCGCGCCGAAAATCAGTCCGCGATGCAGCATGGTGATCGGATTGACCAACTCCCACGCAATGACGCCAGTCAAGCCCGAGACGATCAGGACCGTCGCCAGTATCCACAGACGGGTGGTGCGTTTGGGTTGCCAGCCTTTAGGCAAGTCCAGCTTGCGGTGCAACCAGTTGGCGGCATCAGTCACCGGGTTGATCGGACAGACCCACGAACAATAGACGCGCCCGCCGATCAGCGCATAGGCGACCAGAACAATGATTCCGCCGATCAAGGCGGTCAGTTCCGGCCAATGCCCGGCCACAAAGCTTTGCAGCAGCACAAACGGATCGGTCAGGGGCAGAATGCCAAGGGTCAGCGACCCCGCCAACGTTCCCTGCACGATCCAGAGACCGAACCATGGCCCCAGCAGAAACAACGCCAAAAAGAACAGTTGGCTTGTCCGACGCAGCAGCAGGAACTTGTGCGCACCGACCCAGCCTTTGGCCTCAATAGCTTCCTGACCAACCGGAACATGAGTGTGAGCGCTCATTGGCCTGCCCCCGGTAGGTTATAGGAGGGCGCAAAGCCGCCCGGCGCGGCCAGATTGTCTGTGCCAGGCCCTGGCAGGCGGTCGGGTAGGTCGATCAATCCGTCCACAAGCGGACCGCCGTGGCTTTCTTTTTCTTCCCAGCCCTTTCGATAGTGGTCCGCGCTGCTGCCGCGCGCCAATCGGGCGGGCAGTATTTTGATCGCAGCTTCGGGTAGAACACAGCTTTTCTCGCACATACCGCAGCCGGTGCAGCGGTCGGCATGGACGGTGGGAATGAACATCGCATGGTGGCCTGAACGCGCGTTGTGTGCGGTTTCCAGCGTGATTGCGTCGTCAATAACGGGGCAGACGCGGTAACAGACATCGCAGCGCAGACCGAGGAAGTTCAGGCAGTTTTCCTGATCGACCAGAACCGCAACGCCCATTTTGGCGTCGTCGATATTGTCCAAGCCCGGGTCCAGCGCGCCGGTGGGGCAAACGGCGACGCAGGGGATGTCATCGCACATCTCGCACGGCACATCGCGGGCGGTGAAATAGGGCGTGCCGGTTGCAACGGCATCGACCCCAAGTTCCGCTAGTTTCAGGGTATCGTAAGGACAGTCCCGCACGCAGAGCCCGCAGCGGATACAGGCTGACAGGAACTCTTTCTCCGACAATGCGCCGGGTGGGCGCAAGGCTTCCGCCGGCAATGCGCGGGCGTCGCGGGCCAACCAGGCCAGCAACGACCCGGCGACCACACAGCCACCTGCCGCGCGCGCGGAATCCTGCAGGAATCGGCGCCGTTGCGGCGAGAGAGGAGTACCGGTCAGGGACATGGGGACAACCTTTGCGATCCTTCCCGGTTAAGCGCGCTCGACCTTGCAGGCGCATTTCTTGAAGTCAGTCTCTTTCGAAAGCGGGCAGGTTGCGTCCAGCGTCAACTTGTTGGTCAGCTGATGCTCATCGAACCAGGGCATGAAAACGAGACCGCGCGGCACCTTGTTGCGCCCGCGGGTCTCGACCCGGCTTGTGACCTCACCGCGGCGGGTGGACAGAACGATCTCTTGCCCACGGCGCAGACCCCGATCTTCGGCATCCTGCGGGTGCATGTAGACAACCGCGTTCGGATAGGCGCGGTGTAGTTCAGGCACCCGGCGGGTCATCGAGCCCGAGTGCCAGTGCTCCAGCACGCGGCCCGTGGACAGCCACAGATCAAATTCTTCATCGGGCTCTTCGGCGGCGGGTTCGTAGGGCGCAAAGATGATGCTAGCCTTGCCATCGGGCTTGCCATAGAACTTCACGCCCGCGCCTTCGGGCACGTAGGGGTCATAGCCTTCGCGGAAGCGATAGAGCGTTTCCTTGCCGTCCACGACCGGCCAGCGCATACCGCGCGCCTCGTGGTACATTTCGAACGGTGCCAGATCGTGCGCATGGCCACGCCCGAAATCGGCATACTCCTCGAACAGGCCTTTCTGGACATAGTAACCGAAGTGTTCCGCATCGTCGTTGTGGAACCCTTCAGCGGTCTCGGACAGCGGGAACTGGTCGATCTTGCCGTTGGCATAGAGCACGTCATACATAGTCTTGCCGCGATGCTCGGGCATGGTGGCTAGCAGCTCTTCGCCCCAAACCTCTTCGACGGAGAAGCGTTTCGAGAATTCCATAAGCTGCCAGAGGTCCGATTTCGCCTCACCCGGCGCTTGCACCTGTTGCCGCCAGAACTGGGTGCGGCGCTCGGCGTTGCCATAAGCGCCTTCCTTTTCGACCCACATGGCGGTGGGAAGGATCAGGTCGGCAGACACGGCTGTAACCGTCGGATAAGGATCGGACACGGTGATGAAGTTTTCCGGGTTGCGATAGCCGGGAAAGCCTTCCTCATTGATATTGGGCGCGGCCTGCATGTTGTTGTTGCACTGCACCCAATAGGCGTTCAGGTCACCATCCTTCAGCTTGCGGTGCTGTAGAACAGCGTGGAATCCGGGTTTGTCCGGGATGGTGCCAGCAGGAATGTTCCATGCGGTCTCGCAAATCTCACGGTGTTTGTCGTTCGTAACCACCATGTCGGCGGGCAGACGGTGGGCAAAGGTGCCAACCTCCCGTGCGGTGCCACAGGCCGACGGCTGACCGGTCAGCGAGAACGGCGAGTTGCCCGGTTCGGAAATCTTCCCGACCAGCAGGTGCACGTTATACATCAGTGAATTCACCCACGACCCGCGTGTGTGCTGGTTGAAGCCCATGGTCCACAGGCTCATGACCTTACGGTTGGGGTCGGCATATTGCTGGGCCAGACGCTCCAGCTGGTCGGCGGGCACACCCGACAGCTCGGACGTGTATTCCAGCGTGTATTTCGAAACCGCCTCGGCATATTCCTCAAAGCTGATCGGTTCCATCTTGCCGCCATTTGGGTTCTCGGCCGCTTCCTGCAGTGGATGGTTGTCGCGCAGGCCATAACCGATATCGGTGACGGTTTTGGTGATGTTGACGTGGTTTTTGACGAAGTCTTCGTTCACCGCGTCGTTCTGGATGATGTAATTGGCGATATAGTTCAGGATCGCCAGATCGGTCTGAGGTGCGAACACCATCCCATTGTCGGCCAGCTCGAACGAGCGATGTTCGAAAGTGGACAGCACATGCACCTCGGAACCCGGTTTGGTCAGACGCGTATCGGTCAGGCGCGACCACAGGATCGGGTGCATCTCCGCCATGTTCGACCCCCACAGCACGAAAGTGTCCGCGTGCTCAAAGTCGTCATAGCAACCCATCGGCTCATCAATGCCGAAGGTCCGCATAAAGCCTACAACGGCCGATGCCATGCAATGCCGCGCGTTGGGGTCGATGTTGTTCGAGCGGAACCCGGCCTTCATCATCTTGGCAGCCGCATAGCCTTCCCAGACGGTCCACTGGCCAGAGCCGAACATGCCAACGCTGGTTGGACCCTTCTTGGCAAGTGCCTCTTTCCACTTGGCGGCCATGACGTCGAAGGCTTCGTCCCAACTCACCGGCTCGAATTCACCGTTCTTGTCGTATTCGCCATTGGTCTTGCGCAGCAAGGGCGTGGTCAGACGGTCCTTGCCGTACATGATCTTGGACAGGAAATAGCCTTTGATACAGTTCAGGCCCCGGTTCACAGGCGCGTCCGGGTCACCCTGGGTGGCCACCACACGACCTTCCTTGGTGCCGACCAGAACCGAGCAACCCGTGCCGCAGAACCGGCACGCCGCCTTGTCCCAACGAATGTCAGACGTGCCGACTTGCGCCTGCGCTGTGCCTGTGGCCAGCGGAAGACCAGCCGCCGAAGCGGTCGCGGCGGCAGCAGTTGATTTCAGGAAGGTCCGGCGGGATTCAGAGATGGTCATAGCATGGGTCTCCGGTTTCAGGTCTGGCAGGAAGCGTTAAGATGCGGACGTGTCTCCGCGAGGTCTTCGAAATGGTGATAGGTCAGGGTCAGAGAGATCACGCCCGGGATCTGGTGCAGATCCATGATCGTCTCGGAGGCCAACTTTTCGGGCGTGTCCTCGACCACGACGACAACACGGCCATCTTCGGCAGTGGCATGGATTTCGACACCGTCAAACCCTAGCATCGCCTCCTGGGCGGTTTGCGCGACGTCGGGAGCGACATGGACAAGGCATCCGCAGATGTTCATTGCAAGCTCTCCTGGGGGAGTGTTTCGTGGCGCTTAAATCGGATTGTATTTGCTGGACACGCGCTGGCGCAGGCGCCGCAACCGGTACAGGCTTGTTGGTCAACGGCGGGCTCCGACCGTCCCCCAAGCAACAGTTTGAACCCAATCGCGTTGCTGTCGCAGGCGTCCTGACACACACGGCAGGTCACGCCATTCATCGAAAGACATCCTGCTGTGACATGGGCCCGCCACGGCCAATCACTCAGGTTTTCGGGTTTCAAAGCACCGGTCGTACAGGCCTCAGCGCAGGCGCCGCAGAACGTGCAGGGTGAGGCATCAAGGCTGACAACAGGCCAGCCCTGCTGATCAAAGGTGATGATGTGTTCGGGGCAAGCCGAGACGCAATCATTGCACTGGACGCACAACTCAAAAAAGTGGTCCTGATCCGCGCCGGGCGGAATGATTGCTGTCCGGTCTTCGCGCAGCGGAGCGCCACGCAGAAAGGCACGGCGGCTGGCTAGCTTATTCATAGGCTTGCGGTCCGCTGTTGATCTCGAGACTTACCAAACTCTTTATCGAACTGTCGCAGGCCAAAAATTGACCTATGTCATGTTCAATTTGATTAATTCTTGATCGTTCTTAAAACTTTGCACATTTCACGCATAAGAAGAAGAGAATTTGTTCCTACCCCCGTTTTTCACCGATGCATCTCAATCCGGGCCAATCATCGAGTCTCTTCGATAGACGCCTCTGTTCAGATTGTTTGAAAGTCCGCAACGGCACATTGAGCCAAGTGTGTATTTTCAAAACCCCGCCTTGGTTTTCTTTTCACAATTCAAAGTTGATACCGGCCTCTGCGGTCAAAATATTGAACCTCTCGGTTTCTGGGTGAAGCAAGGAGAATTGAAAAATTGAGTTGGCTGAGCGATAAGAAAAACATGCAGAAAACACCTGCCACTCACAGCTATGATGCGTTTCGGCTGCCTGGGGAATTCACAAGATTTCTAGCAAAATTTGTGCATAGGTAAGAAGCTAGGCGAAAAGACCCGCTGCTTGCAAACTACCGAACACTCGTAGCAGCCGCCGATTGGTCTTTTGTCAGTTTTTAAGCGTTGGAGCAGGCGCGAGCATGGCGGCACAAAGCGCCGCATCTGGCGCAATATACCTATAGGGGTCTACGAGGAAACGCTTGAAGTGAGGGCGGTGGAGGTCACGATGAGCAATGTGGCCTCCTCTCGGTAGCATCCTGCGGATGTACCTGCGGGTCAATGGATGCCCCCATGTTGCCGAAGTTGATTGATCAAATCCCGGCCGATCAGACCATCGGATCCATGACTACCAAAACCATGCGCCACCCTGCCGCATGACCGGCTGTCGCACATCCCTTAACGCCAAATCGGTCACACCTATCTGAGTTTCAAGCAAGACTTCTACAGGTGAAAAATGGACGCGCTTCTGCTGTCCCGCATTCAATTTGGGGCAAACATATCTTTCCACATCCTCTTCCCGACGATCACGATCGCATTGGGGTGGGTGCTGCTGTTTTTCAAACTGCGCTTCAACGCAACTAAAGACACCAAATGGATGGATGCCTACCGCTTTTGGGTGAAGGTTTTCGCCCTGTCCTTTGCGATGGGTGTGGTCTCGGGCATCACCATGTCGTTTCAGTTTGGCACAAATTGGCCCGGCTTTATGGAGACCGTGGGCAATATCGCCGGGCCGTTGCTGGCTTATGAGATCCTGACGGCTTTCTTCCTCGAGGCAGTTTTCCTGGGAATCATGCTGTTCGGCTTTTCACGCGTGCCCAACTGGCTGCACACAACCGCGACTTTCCTCGTGGCGTTCGGAACGACTATGTCTGCATTCTGGATTTTGGTCCTGAACAGCTGGATGCACACCCCTGCCGGGTTCGAAATGCGGGACGGCGTTGCCTTTGCAACCGATTGGTCGGCAATTATCTTCAACCCATCAATGCCGTATCGACTGGCCCATATGCTGCTGGCCAGCGGGTTGACGGTGGCATTCTTGGTGCTTGGCTTCTCGGCCTTCCGCTGGCTGCTCGGAGATCGTGGGCAGGACGTGCGGGCAACCTTCAAAACCGGCGCCTGGCTGGGCGCGTTGTTGATCCCGGTGCAGATTTTCATGGGCGACATGCACGGGCTGAACACGCTTGAATACCAACCCCAATAGGTCGCCGCGATGGAGGGCAATTGGGAGACCAAATCAAACGTACCGCTGGTGCTGTTTGCCATTCCCGACGAAACCGTGCGTGAGAACCAATATCAGGTCAGCATCCCCAACCTCGCTTCGATCATTCTGACGCATAAGGCAGAGGGTGTGGTGCCAGGCCTGAATGATTTTGTCGCCGCGGACGGCACCGTGCTGCACCCGCCCGTTGCGCCTGTCTTCTGGTCGTTCCGCATCATGGTTGGTACCGGTATGGTCATGCTGCTGCTCAGCTGGGCGACACTGCTGTTCATGCGGCGCGGTCCTGCGGGAGTACCAAAACTCGTGCAAATTGCATTGGTCCCGATGGCCTTTTCGGGTTGGGTCGCAACGCTGGCCGGGTGGTACACAACCGAGATTGGCCGTCAGCCGTGGCTGGTTCATGGTGTGCTGACAACTGAACAAGCCGTGGCTGATGTCCCCGCGCCGATGGTGGGAACGACACTGGCAGCCTACCTGCTGATCTACGCCCTGCTTCTGACCGCCTATATCGGTGTTCTGTTCTATTTGGCGCGGAAGGCGGCGCAGGGCGACCAACCCTCCCGCCCAGATCCGAAATACCCCAAAGCAGTTCCAGCGGAGTAAAGAACCATGACCTATTTTGGTGATCCGACACAGTGGCTGCCCCTGACCTTTGCGGCGCTTATGGGGCTCTCAATCCTTGTCTACGTGGTTCTGGACGGCTTTGATCTGGGCGTTGGGATCCTTTTCCCTTTTGCCGATGAGGCCGAAAAGGACCGAATGGTTGCCTCGATCGGGCCGTTCTGGGACGCGAACGAGACGTGGTTGGTGCTTGCCATCGGCATCCTTCTGGTGGCCTTCCCAACCGCACATGGGGTTATCCTGACCTCGCTGTATTTGCCGGTGGCGATCATGCTGATTGGCCTGATCCTGCGCGGTGTCGCGTTCGAATTCCGGGTCAAAGCCCCGGCGCATCACAAACGCAGCTGGAACATGGCGTTCTTTGCCGGTTCGGTGATGACGGCGTTGGCGCAGGGCTTCATGCTGGGCAAATACATCATGGGGCTGGACAGCACGTTCGGCACCTGGATTTTCGCCGCCATCACTGCCGTGTTTCTGGCCGTCGGCTATTCGTTCATCGGGGCCTGCTGGGTCATTCTCAAAACCGACGGGGTGCTGCAGCAAAAAGCCGTTGACTGGGCCAAAGGTGGCATCTGGGGGCTGATCATCGGCATCAGTTCGGTGTCACTGGCGACCCCTTGGGTCAGCCCGCGCATTTTTGACAAATGGTTCACCTTCCCCGAGTTCTTCCTGCTGCTGCCTCTGCCCCTCATGTCGGGCATTCTGATCGCTTTGCTATGGTATGCTTTGCGTCACTTGCCAACCCGCAACGACAGTTGGGCCTGGTTTCCCTTCGCGGCGTCCATCGTTCTGTTCACACTGGCGTTTTTCGGGATGGCCTACAGCTTCTATCCCTATGTGGTGCCCGAGCAACTGACGATTTACGAAGCCGCAAGCGCTCCGGAAAGCCTGTTCATCATTCTGATAGGGACGGTCTTTGTTCTGCCGGTGATCGCCGGATACACGGTGATGGCTTACACGATCTTTCGGGGCAAGGCGACTGAGTTGCGATACGACTGAGCCGCGACAATCTTTGAATGACCTGTGGACCTGGAAAACGGGTTTTTTCGCAAAGTCTGGAGCGGCCGAAATCATCCATTTCTTAGACCCGAACCTCAAGAAACTCGAGCAACTGGTTGTGTTATGATCCAAAACTCTTGGAAATACGACAACAGGCCAATCTCAAAACCATTTAAAAACAAATATTAAGCCGAAATCTGTCGTGGCTGTTCAGACTTCGAGCTCCAGCTGCAACTCATCTCGCAACCCGCGGAAAATATATTCTTGGCACTCTCAGCCGTTCGGCGCGGGGTTATCGTTGGGCGGTACTTTGGCACATCTGATTTCTAAGGGTACGATTTATGGTTCCGACCGTCTCTTCAGTGTCTCTCGGATCTAGGTGTTCGAACACCCCGGTGCGAAGCTGCAAATCTTCCATCGCGTGTTCAACCACGGGCCGTGGAACCTCGTTCAGGCACGGACGCGCACCGGTCTTGATGTTTGGCAACTCTCGTAGGATCGTGCGGCACATGATCCCGGGCACAAACGGACCGTGACCTTCTTCGGCGATCAGCCTCCACTTGCGGATTACGCCTCGTCCGTTGCATTTGCCAGAAACACTCACCTCCATGCCCCCACAGTCGCTCCCGAAGGGGTAGAGCGCTTGCGAAAGCATGTAGAGTGAAAAATAGGCCCATTCTGGTAATTCGAGCCACGCGTGTTGCCTGAGCTGCGCCATAAGACGGAGAGCCCCGTTCATCACCGGCAGTTCAAGGCCAGCGCGGAAGGTTACGGTCCGAGCGCCAGTCAGGTCTGGAAGAAGCGCTATGTCGGGAACGTTGACGCTGTATCCAGCGCGGATCATACCCGGCTCCAGTTCATACAGTTTGCGATCCGTCCATCCGATGGCCGTCCGCCAGGCACCATCACGCCATTGTTGATATGGACGCCCGACGCCGCTCACGATGCTCTTGATAACGGACATGCCACGCGGTGCCCGGTTGCCGGGTAGGATTGCAATGTCGATCGTGTCAACGTCTTCTAGACCTTTGATCAGGTCTGCGACGATACACGAGGACAGGCCGGGCACGCTGGACGCGCCTGATAACACAAAAACACCGGCCTCCTTGGCATCGGAGTTCAAGGCTGCGATGCCTTGTGTGAAGGTCGCGCTATCCGACAGGTCAAGATAGTGGCAGCGATTGGCGATACAAAGCTTTGGGATTGTATAGGGGTCGCCGCGGTAGTTCTGGAACGGTCCTGCGGCATCAATAACCACGTCCGGTTTCTGATCAAACAGCGCCTCGGGTGCTGCGCTGACATCCAGTTTTAAGGTCTGCGCATTCAGGTCCTGAGCCAGAGCGCGGCCCTTTTCGGGATGCCGTCCCACCAGCCAGAGCTGATGTCCGTCTCGCGCCAGCAAGCGGGCGGTCAGAGATCCGAAAACGCCGTATCCCCCTATGATCACGACCTTCATGACCTGATGCTCCGGATTATTTCCGCATCGCGAAAGGTGGCATCTTGCCAGATCAACGCGCCAAACAACGGATGTGACAGTTCCAGGGTGAATCGGAAATATCCGCCACCAAGCTCTTCGTGGCCGACCACCAGACGCCCTGGGCATACCCATCGCGGAAAAGACAGCCGTCTTTGCCTCAGTTTCAGAAAATACCGGTCACTGACGAAGTAGAGGCCGGTCCGTGTGCTTTTGAGTCTGAGCGAGATGCCGATCCCAAAGCCGATATATTCCTCCAACCCGGTTGGTCCGGCAAAGCGTTTGGAACTGCCAACCATCTGCGGAAACCCTTTGGCCCGGCCATATTGCCGGATCCAAAATTGACCGTCCGTTGCCGCATCTTCTGTGACGGTCACCACGGCGGAGCGACCGACTGAGGTGCGATCGAAAGGCAGCGGTGCACCGATAACTCGCAGGACAATGGCCAAAGCGCATCCAACGAAGTTCATCTGCATGTGGTTCACGCGCCCCTGATAGGCAAGGCTGGCATCACCCAGCAACCGTTTGCTGAATCTGCGCCGGATTGCTTTGGGCAAACGGGTCCATGCCGCAGCCCCCAGTAGGTTTTTGAACCGGTCGTCCTGGTCGCAGGCTGTATTGAATTGCGGTTGAATTGGTTCTGTTCCAAGCTCGGTCGAGGTTTCGTTCATTTCGAGCATTCTGTAATTTCCGTCATAAGAGAAATTTAGGGTCAAATTTTTTAGCGGCTCTTTTTGCCTCCGGTAAGGCTGAGCAGGGAAACAACCTTGGTTCCCATTTTCATCAACATCATCAGCTTCGGACGGGGCACTGTCAGCATGTCGCGGAACCATGTGTCGGCCGTTGTTAGGAACTCTTGCATATCCTGCATCCGCTGCAGCGTGATTGGGTCCAACCCGCTTTCGGTTTCAGCTTGGGCAACGCATGCGCGCAGAGCCTGTGTTGCGGGATCAATCTCGCGCTCTTTGCGCCCCTGAGCGATACGGATTCCCATCTCCCAAACATCTACCTCGGCCTCGTAATGCTCGCGCCGATCCCCCGGTACAGGAACGCGACGGATGAGCCGCCAGCTCACCAATTCCTTTAGAGAGTTGGACACATTGGATCGGGCAATGCCCAGAGATTCGGCAATCTGTTCCGCGTTAAGGGGTCGGGAGCTGAGGTACAAAAGCGCGTGTATTTGTGCCACCGAACGATTGACACCCCACTGGTTCCCCATGTCGCCCCAATACAGGATGAACTGGTTTGCAGCATTTGATTTCGTCATGTCGATAGTTTCTGTCATGACAGAAATATCAGGCATAAAGCACTGAAAAGCAAGAGCACGATTGGAATTTCAAACAACAAAGCTATACGGAGTGGGAGCTGAAGCGTCAAAAATGAGATAAAATACTGGCTGAAAACGGTTTTTCGCGAGCGCTTTGATTTGGGCCGTCCGCTTGATTTCAACGATAACTTTACATACGCCCAGATCGGTGCATTGCCCTTTTCGGCTTTACGTCAAGTCGCGCGCAAAAAGAAAGCGTAATAAGGGGATAAGTTGGGGGGTCGGAAAGAGGGTTTTTTAGAATAAGCTGAGAACAGAAACACTGCCACCTGTTCTCCGATTGGAGAGCTTACGCGTATTCAAAATTTTTGAGTGCGGATAGTGCTTGCAAATTTCGGCGTGCCCGCAGCATTGGTTTTCACTTGAAGTGTTAGATTCGGGCCGTGAGCAACGGCTTGGTGACACGCATCTGGTGAAAGCTCAACCCTTGGTGACGTGGCTATGGTCATTGACTACGTCGGCAGAATACAGTGCGTCAATGGAATGAACTGAGGAACATGCCGATGAAAATGCTCACCATAGTTGCATTGATTTCCACGCTTGCCACAAGCGCTTTTGCCCATTCGAAAGTGGACACCACCACACCCGAAGACGGCGCGACAGTTACTGAGGTGCCCTCTGAGATCAGCTTTAATTTCACGGATGATATTCGCCTGACAAAGGTTAACATGATCCATCAGGATGCGCATACCATCACGCTCGACTTGGGAGACCAGACAAGTTTTAGCCGCGCGTTCGCGCTCCCGCTTCAAGGCATGGGTGAAGGCATCTATCGAATTGAATGGCGGGGCTTGGGTGTGGACGGGCACGTCATGCAGGGTGAATTCACATTTACAGTGGACTGAGTATGCCCGATATCTGGGGTATAGGCGCAATACTGTCCAAGCTAATACTCTATGTCGGTATTGGCGGTTCGACTGGGCTTTTGATCACTCAGATTGCTTTCACCGACCTTGTGTCGCTTCTCAGCGATAGGATGCGTCTTCAGGTTGCGCTGTTGGCGGTGCTTGCGCTTGTTGCCTCTGTCCTTGGCTTCATGCTGCGCGGCGCTGCCCTGACGGGCGGAGCCGATGGGATGACCGATCCTGAAATGCTCGGTCTGTTGTGGCAGACCTCGGTTGGCGACGTTCTCGTTCTTCGGATCACTGGGGCCATACTAATCATTGCCGGAGTGTTTATTCCCTTTGTCGGGCAATGGATCGCACTCTTTGGGGGATTGCTCGCTCTGTGGTCCTTTGCGCAGATTGGGCATATTCCTGAACTGGAACCAATAGGTGTTCGCTTGCTCTTGCTCTTGCACCTTTTAGGGGTCGCGTTTTGGATCGGCATCCTTGGACCGTTGCGCGCCCTGTCGACACGGCCAGAATATCTGAGCAACGCAGCAAAGTTGGGCCATCGGTTTGGGCAGATGGCTTCGGTTATTGTCCCTGCTATGATTTTGGCAGGGCTAATAATGGCTTGGATGTTGTTGGGCGATGTGAGGGCGCTGACGACTACCGGGTACGGGCAAACCCTTCTGATCAAAACCGCACTTTTAGGCGTGGTCCTGACGTTGGCAGCCGCAAACAAACTCCGCTTCGTTCCAGCTATGCAAGCAGGGGACGATAAGGCGGCGCGTCATCTGGCGCGCTCGATTGAAATCGAAACTACGGTCATACTGATGGTGCTTGTCGCCACCGCGACGCTCACCAGCGTTCTGACCCTACCGAATTGAGGCATTCTATGAAAAGGCGAGACTTCCTGTTCACAACATGCGCGGCGGCACTGGCACCGCGCATCGCTCTTGCATCAGCGCCCTTTGAACTGGTCGCACAGCCGGTCAATGCGCAAATTCTGCCCGAAGGTGATCCGGCTACTCCGATGCTTGGCTTTAATGGCAGTACGCCCGGTCCGGTGCTTCGCGCCCGTCAGGGTGATACACTTGATATTCGGTTCCTGAACCAGATTGGTGAAGGCTCGGCGGTGCATTGGCACGGGCTGCGCATCGAAAATGCGATGGATGGCGTGCCGGGGATGACCCAAGACGTTGTCGAGAAGGGTGCTGAGTTCGAATACAGCTTTCGAGCACCCGATGCTGGCACGTTCTGGTATCACTCCCACAACCGATCCTGGGAACAGGTCGCCAGAGGTCTCTACGGGCCGCTGATCGTTGAGGAGCTAACCCCACCCGATGTGGATCACGATCTTATTGTTATGATTGACGACTGGCGCATCACCGAAGACGGAGCGCTTGTCGACGGCTTTGAGAACAGGCACGACCAGGCGCATCAAGGGCGGTTGGGTAACTATGCCCGCGCGCTTGTCGAACCGAGTACGCCGGTCCGGCTCGGTGATCGCGTGCGCTTGCGGTTGATCAATGTCGCAACAGACCGGATATTTCCAATTGAGCTTGAAGGCATCGACGGCAAAATCGTTGCGTTCGACGGCATGCCACTGCCGGACCCGCAAGAGGTTTCGAACCTTATTCTCTCACCGGCTCAACGCTTAGATATCATTGCTGACGTAAAATCAGCTGATCACATCGCCTTTGTTTTCCCAACGCGCGACGATCCTTACCTGTTGGGTGAAATTCCGGTTGAAGGGGTAAACAGCACGCGGCAACAGTCCGCGATTCCCACACTGCCACCAAACGAGCGGAAGGAGCCAGATCTGGACAATGCGGTGGACCTGTCGCTCACCATGCAAGGCGGGGCGATGAGCCGTCCGGTAAGCACGCAAACTGACATTTGGGCGTTCAACGGACAATCTGGCCTGTCGGATACGCCGCTCCACAAGTTTGAACGTGGCCAAACGGCGCGCATAAGTCTGGTGAATGACACCCGTTTCCCGCATGGCATCCATCTGCACGGGCATCATTTCTTTGAAGTCGGGGTGGACAGTAGCTTAGGTGCTTTCCGGGATACGGTGCTGATCAATCCTGGTGAGACGCGCGAAATCGTTTGCGTGTTCGACAATCCCGGTAAATGGCTGTTGCACTGTCACATGCTGGGGCATCAGGCGGCTGGCATGAAAACATGGGTGGAAGTCGTATGAAACGCATGCTGGTAGTGGCTCTATGTGGCGTTGCGAGCGAGGCAATTGCCAGCCACGAAATGGAAGACCGAGATTTGACTAATGGGCGTGTTCTTTACGGCGAACACTGCGCGTCCTGCCATGGCATCAATCTGGAAGGACAGCCAAATTGGCAGACTCCTGATGACAATGGTGTTCTGCCTGCACCACCGCATGATGAGACAGGGCACACTTGGCACCATGATAATCAGCTTCTTTTTGAGTACACACGACTTGGTGGCGAAGCAGCGTTAGCCGTACGTGGGGTCACTAGCTTTGCAAGCGGCATGCCGGGATTTAGTGATGAACTCACCGAAAATGAGATTTGGGATATTCTGGCTTATATCAGGTCAACTTGGCCCGACCGCGTTCAGGAAATGCAAGCGAGTCGCAATCCGCCGCACAATTGAGGAAAACGGTCTTCTCCGCGCTTTGTGGGGGTAGGGTCAGGCCCCCTTGCTGCCAAGACGCACAGGGCAACGCCTTCATTTTGAAGGGTTCCGTCACTCAAAATTCGGTTCCAACGGATTGTCTTGGTCTCTGGCCAGAGCTTGCGATTTATCGCCTCAAGACTTTGAAGACGGCTTGTTTGTCCAGAAATCAAGCAACGTTTTCGCTATCTCGGTCTGGTGGTGGGCATAGACCACTACGTCGAGCTTTTCCTGACCCAATTGGTTGCGTAGGGATATCAACTCGCCGCTTTCAATTTCCTTGTGCACCATGCTGAACGGCAGCCAACCAATACCGAGACCGTTCAGGATCATTTCCTTTGCTCCACTCGAGAAAGCCGTCTGGCAAACGGGGTTTTTACTGAAATCGGCGGTTCCGAACGGAAGTTTGCTCTTGTTCAATGCCTCACCAAAGTAGCTGTTTTCGGGATAGACGATCGCCGGCGTATCCAAAGGCACGTCACCGTTTCCGCGCACTGCGTACCGCAATCCGCCACCGATGACCGGAATGAGGTAGTCGTGACCCCAAGTGCCGCGACAAATGCCTGCTCCGAACGGCATTGGGGCGACGGTTTGCGCCTCGTAACATAGCAGCATGTTGGTATCGCCGCGCAGGAACAGAGTGACACAATCGTTCAGATTGGCCGTTCTAAGACGAAACCGGAGCCCCTTGAACGCGGCACGTGCACGCAATGCCATATCGGGGAAAGTGGAGACGACCGATGCGTGGGTCGCGGCGATCGTCACAATCGAAACGGTGGGGCCATGTTGCGCAATTTTTGTGCGCAGGTCATTTAATCTGGCGATCAAAGAGCGGATTTCGGCTTCATTCGAGGCCAGTGCGGGACTGATCTCGACCCGGTTCGATTTGCGATCGAGAACTTCAATCCCCAGCCACTCCTCAAAGCTGCGAATACGCCTTGAGAACGCGGGTTGCGTGATGTTTCTGCGGGCCGCGGCCCGTGTCATGTTCCGCTCTTCAAGAAGGGCCAGAACATCGTCAAACCACAGCATATTCATCCACACCTCCATAACACCCAAAGAAAATGTATGGGCAGCCTGCGAAATATGCACTGTTTTTATTCTTTTTCTTTTGAAACTGTTTGGCTGTAGGCAAAAGCAGGGAGAGTGTGGTGGCTGAGACAATTCAGATGACCGGCGGTGACGCGATGGTCGCGCCGGAGATGGTTTTGAGCTTGTGCAAGGAGCTATCGCTGACGCTGGCGAGATTTCCCCGGGTATCGCTTGGTCATCTTCCTACGCCTTTGGAGCCGATGGATCGCCTGAGTGAGGTTTTGGGTGGTCCGCGTTTATGGGTCAAACGGGATGATTGCACCGGCCTCTCGTCGGGTGGGAACAAGACTCGTAAGCTGGAATTTCTGATGGCTGACGCTGTCCAGAAAGGTGCAGATACCATCATCACGCAGGGGGCGACGCAATCTAATCACGCGCGTCAAACAGCAGCGGCGGCTGCAAAACTTGGCCTTGCGTGCCATATACTTCTTGAGGATCGTACGGGTTCCAATGATCCGAACTATATTCTGAATGGAAATGTCCTGTTGGATCGTTTGCATGGCGCCAGCGTCTCCAAGCGTCCCGGTGGTGCGGACATGAATGCCGAGATGGAAGCCTGCGCCGCGCAGATGAAGACAGAAGGCAAAACCCCTTACATCATTCCCGGCGGTGGATCGAACCCGATCGGGGCTTTGGGCTACGTGAATTGCGCGCGCGAGTTATGCGAACAGGCCGCCCATGCCGGCTTAAAAATCGACGCGCTGGTCCATGCGACCGGCAGCTCCGGCACGCAAGCCGGATTGGTCGCCGGTCTTGCCGCACTGGAAAGCGACATTCACCTTTTGGGCATCGGCGTGCGGGCCCCAAAAGACAAACAGGAAGGCATGGTCCATGATCTGGCTGTGCGCACTGTCGAGTATATGGAGACGGGCACGCCCATTGCGCGAGAAAATGTACGTGCAAATTGCGACTACGTCGGTGCAGGATATGGTCTTCCGACCAAAGGGATGATTGACGCGCTCAAGCTGTTGGCTCGAACCGAAGGGCTTTTGTTCGACCCGGTCTATTCGGGTAAAGGGTTGGATGGGCTCATTGACCAAACCCGCAAAGGCTATTTCGACGGCATGGACAATGTCGTCTTTCTGCACACCGGCGGAAGCGCAGCCCTGTTTGGCTATCCCGAAACTTTCGAACTTCCTGGCTACGTGGCCTGAAAATAAACAACAAACCAACAAGGAGATATCAAATGAAACTAAAAAAATACTTGATCAGCGCGGCTTTGGTTTCAGCTCTCGGCGCGCCACTCGCCGCTGAAGAGGTTAAGATCGGCGTTCCCACTTGGACTGGAGCGCAGGCTATTGCCCATGTCTTGGGTGAGATCGTGACCACCCGCATTGGCGGCACGGTGGAGTATGTGCCCGGTAACAACGCCACGATTTTTCAAGCGATGGATCAGGGTAAGGGTGATATCGATGTGCACCCTGATGTATGGCTGCCTAATCAGGAGGCCTTCACAAAGCAATATGTTGATGGTGCTGGCACCGTAACGTTGTCATCGAACCCCTATCAGGGCAATCAGGGTTTCTGCGTCTCCAAAGACTTTGCCGCAGAGATGAATATCACCGACATCGCGGATCTTGGACGCCCCGATGTGGCGGCTGCGATGGACAGCGATGGCAATGGCAAGGGTGAGATGTGGATCGGTGCACCCGGCTGGGCTTCGGCCAATGTGAACGAGGTGAAGGTGCGCGACTATGGCCTGTTGGACTTCATAGATCCGATCCGCGCCGAAGAAGCTGTGAAGACCGCGCGCATCAAGGACAGTATCGCCAAAAAAGAAGGATATGCCTTCTACTGCTATGAGCCGCATGCCGTCTGGTACATGTTTGACGTGGTGATGCTGACCGAACCGACTTACGATCCTGAAAAATACGTCATGGTGCAGCCCTCCGACGATCCTGACTGGTATAACAAGTCGATGGTAGCCAGTAAGGACGCTCTGAAGGAAGTTCAGATCGCCTGGTCCAACTCGCTTGGGGATCGCTCGCCGGCGATTGCGGAATTCTTCGCGAACTTCTCTCTGACAGCCGATGACGTGAGCTCGCTTGCGTTTGAGATCAGCGCCAATGGGCGCGATGCTGAGGAAGTTGCGGCCGAATGGGTTAACGCCAATTCCGAGCGCGTAGATGCGATGCTGGGTCTCTGAAACAGACCAAAAAACAACGGGCAGCACCTAGCGGTGCTGCCCCACTTAAAGGCACGCACGGGTGGGCGGATGAGCGACGAGACTGTAATCGAAATTTCCAATATCTGGAAAATCTTCGGGGCAAAACCAGAGGCCGCTCTGGAAGCCATTCGTGCGCGGGGGCTGACCAAGGCTGAAGTCCTTGCTGAATTCAACGCGGTGGTGGGCGTGGCCGATGTCAGCCTCAACGTCAATCGCGGTGAGATCTTCTGTATCATGGGCCTATCAGGGAGCGGCAAATCCACACTCGTGCGCCATTTCAATCGCCTGCTCGAACCGACGGCGGGCAAGATCGAGATCGAGGGCACGGACGTCATGGCGCTCGGCACAAAGGACCTCCAGGCTTTCCGCAACCGGAAAATCGGGATGGTGTTCCAGAATTTTGCTCTGATGCCCCACCGTTCGGTCCTCGACAACGTGGCAATGCCGCTGGAAATCCGACAGGTCGCCAAGAACGAGCGTATGCGGCAGGCGGCCGCCATTCTCGACATTGTCGAATTGGGAGCGTGGGGGTCGAAATTCGCTCACGAACTCTCTGGCGGCATGCAACAACGTGTGGGGCTTGCCCGTGCGCTCGCGGCCAACCCTGATGTTCTGTTGATGGATGAGCCATTTTCCGCACTTGATCCTCTGATCCGACGGCAGTTGCAGGACGAGTTCATCCGGCTGTCCAAGATCCTCAAGAAAACAACGATCTTCATCACCCACGACCTGGATGAGGCCGTCCGCATCGGGGACCGGATTGCGATCATGCGTGACGGCAAGATGGTGCAGATCGGCTCGGCTGAGGACATTGTGATGCATCCCGCTGATGACTACGTCGCTGATTTCGTGGCCGGTATATCGCGCCTTAAGGTGGTGCATGCTCATGCGGCGATGCAGCCCTTGGAAAGCTACCTCGCCACGCACGGCCCACTGCCGGCTGACATCGACCGGGTGGACCACAACGAGACACTTTCTGCTTTAATTACACGAGCCATCGACGACGAACGGCCGGTTCTGGTGTCCGAAGGTGGCGAGGACAGAGGTGTCATCACTCGCGCAGATCTGTTGCGCACCGTGATTGAAGGGACGGAAATGTCATGAGCGAAGATCTTGGTGTGAACCCCCTTGAAGACACAGAAAGCGAAGCCGCGCAGGCCTATGCCGAGGAACGCCGCGAGAATATCCGCACCTTTGTGCGCACAAGCCCCGACTACTACATCCGCAATTTCGACAAGATCGGGGCTTCCGCACGCTTTACAGCGACCTTCAATGTGATGGCCGGGCTCTTTGGTCCGATCTGGTTCGGCGCACGCGGGCTTTGGTCATGGGCATTGGCGTTTCTTGTCGTCGAGGCGATCGGCTTTGTGCAGATCGCGCGGGGCCTGTTCGGAGATCTGGGAGCAGACGCGCTAGCCCGTGTGACCTCGATCGAAGGTACCCTCGATTTGCGCTACCAGCAGCTTGCGGCAGCTCAAGAGAGCGGCTCGGATCGAGCCGCGGCCATTCAACGCCAGATCGAAGGGCTGGAAGCCAATATAGAAGGCTTCCGCGCTGAGGCAGAGTTGCTTGCCGCGCAAGGCCCATCGATTGCTCTGACCGGTGTTGTCATCTTGCTTGTCGCCAAGCTCATCCAGGCTGTGGCCGCCAACTGGGCACTGGAGGCCCGGTTCTCTGACTGGCTCTCAGACCGCACCATTCGCTCCGGCATGCCGGTCAGCCAGATAGTCTTCAGCGCAGGTTTTATGATCCTGCTGGTCGCGACTGCAATGGTCCACTATAGTTTCCCGGGCCGTTTTTCATTTCTTAGCGAATTCCCGACAGATAACTCAATTCGCCTGGCCAGTATTGACAGCGTAGAAGCATTTATCGCCTGGTGCGTCGCCAACAGTGTGGCATTCTTTGACGGGCTCACCGCGGCCATTCGCTGGTTGCTGGATGCCATGGAGGTTGCGTTGGTTCAGACCCCTTGGATCGTGGTGGCCGCGCTGATCGTTCTGTTGACATGGCTCACGGCTGGTTTGCGCATGGCTATATGGTCTGGCGCCTTTCTGGCCTATATGGGCCTTCTCGGCTTTTGGGAAAAAGCTATGACCACTTTGGCGCTTCTCGGCACAGCGGCGCTGCTTTCCATCGTGATTGGCATTCCTTTGGGCATGTTCTCTGCGCGTCGACCGCGGTTCTACGCCTTCATCCAGCCAATCATGGATTTCATGCAGACCATGCCTGCCTTTGTCTTCATGGTGCCTGTGATTGCCTTTTTCGGGGTTGGCAAGCCAGCGGCAGTCATCGTCACCATGATCTTCGGCGGGACACCCGTGGTACGCCTTACAGTTTTGGGCCTGCGCGGTGTTCCTGAGAGCGTACGTGAAGCCGCGATCAGTTTTGGCGCCAACAAGTGGTACCTTCTCACTAAGGTCGATCTGCCGCTCGCCAGCCCCTCCATTCGCGCGGGTATCAACCAGACAATCATGCTGTCGCTGGCCATGGTAGTGGTGGCCTCGCTTATCGGCGCGAAAGGGCTGGGTGAAGACGTTCTCGAGGCGCTGCAATACGCCAATGTGGGTCAGGGTATTCTCGCGGGTTTTGCCATTCTCTTCTGCGCGATGATCCTTGATCGGATCGTTCAAGGTCAGCGAAAGTGACCCCCCTTGTCCTTGTTCATGGTTTCATGGGGGGCAGCGCACAATGGGATGGGTGTCGAGATACCCTGCAGCGGCATGCAGATGTGATTGCGGTCGACCTGCCCGGGTTCGGAGCAAATGCCCATCTACTGCCAATTAACAGTATTGACGGATATGCAGATTGGGTGGTCCAGCACCTCCGCGGCCTTGGCGTCGAGAAATATCATCTGCTGGGTCACTCCATGGGCGGCATGATCGCTCAGGAAATTGCTTTGCGAGATAGTGAAAGGATTAACCGCCTTGTCCTTTACGCAACCGGCGCGGTTGGTATTTTGCCGGGGCGGTTCGAGACCATTGAGCAAAGTAAAAAGCGCGCCGCGGAAGACGGCGCGGCGGCCACCGCGCGTCGGATCGCAGCAACTTGGTTTTTGGATCGCGAAGCTGCACTCGGATATGAACACTGCGCCGCGATTGCCGCTCAAGCCAAGCTGCCGGCCCTGGAGGCCGGTCTAGACGCGATGCAAGCTTGGTCAGGGGAACAGAACCTGTCCCAAATCCAACCGGAAACTCTCGTCCTTTGGGGCGATCGAGATCGGACATATCCGTGGAGCCAAATTCATAAACTGTGGGAAGCGATCCCCAGTACATCGCTTGCAGTCGTACCGGCCTGCGCCCACGCGCTTCATGCGGAGAAATCTGATCTTTTTCAACGCCTTATATCCAACTTTTTGGATCACTGAAGTATGCATACGACTTTGACTATTGTAGGGCCGCAGCCGCCGCCAGCTTTGTCCGTGATCCGGAAGTTCGTCGCCGGGTCGATTTAGCGATCGCAGCGATTTTCCGGTGTGGTCAGCCACGCCGCAGGGAATGCCGGAATCGATGAACGGCTGGAACCGGCCGCCAGTTTAAAGTTACGACTTGAACTAGCAACGCTTCAGGCTGGAGGATGTAACTTTGGTTGGCGGAAAGGTGAGTTCATTGGCCAAAAGGCAAAGTATCTCAATATTTGACAAGAAACTTTTTTGGCCGGAGTGAGAGGATACGAACCTCCGACCCCTGCCTCCTGAAGGCGAGTTCTCGGGATGAAGTAAACAAAATAAGGGCTTTGAATGCCAGCCATTGCACTTCGGTGGCAGATAGCGTTGCGATAACGTTGCGGTTTCATTGCGAGCAAACCCGGCCTCTGTCGTATGTTGGTAAGCTCTTGTTTTTCAGTAAGTCATCCAGCACCTTATGCTCAGTGCTAGTTTGTTCTCTGTTATATTGCCCAGATCCAGCCCACTTATGCACGGTGAAGAGCTCTGCCATCGGTCAGGCCATTCACTTTCTCCAGAATAGCGTCTGCGTCAATGCAGTGATGGCGATAGAGGTCGCCGATTGTTCCCGTCTGACCAAAATGCTCGACACACATTGGGACAACGCTGAAATGGCGGCCACAGGTATCAGCCTCACAGCAATTCCGGCTCCAGGTCGAGCCGTCGCTTGGATGGCAGACCTTGAAAGTGAAGGCGGATGATCTCGGGACTGGTTTTAAAGTATTTGAAGGTCTGGTCATGTGCAAAAGCTACGCGACCGCCCTGTCCTGCTCAAACAAAGTTCTTCTGACAAGACACCCCAAAATCTGCGGATTTAGGTGCTGACAACTAATTAAAGCCTTAGAGATTGAAAGCTTGCACTGGACATTGCCTTTGTGAACAGGAAAGCATTTCAATAATGACTGTTTGAGAAAGCGGTCCTTGATGTAGCAACTTCAAATAAGGCCGGGCAAACGCAACCGGCGATAGTTAAAAATAACATGGGGGGAACTTATGAAGTATAAATCGATTGCCATTGCCGCATCCATCGGGTTGCTGGCCACAGGTGCATTCGCTGAGACGAAGGTCGGTATGATAACTACTCTGTCCGGTGGTGGAGCCGGCTTGGGAATCGATGTGCGCGACGGTTTCATGCTGGGTATCAAGCAATCTGGGCGAGATGATATCGAGGTCGTCGTCGAAGATGATCAACGAAAACCCGACGTTGCCGTACAGCTTGCTGACAAGATGATCCAATCCGAGAAGGTGGATATCCTGACGGGCATTATCTGGTCGAACCTCGCAATGGCGGTTGTTCCGGCGGCAACGGCCCAAGGTAAGTTCTATTTGTCGCCGAACGCGGGGCCGTCGGCGCTGGCCGGTCAGGGCTGTCACGAAAATTACTTCAACGTTGCTTGGCAGAACGACAACCTGCACGAAGCAGCTGGCGCCTATGCCAACACAGCAGGGCATAGCAATAGCTTCATTCTCGCGCCGAACTATCCGGCGGGCAAGGACGCTTTGACTGGGTACAAGCGGTTCTTCCAAGGCGATCTTGCCGGTGAGATTTATACCGAGCTTGGCCAAACGGATTATGCTGCCGAGATTGCTCAAATCCGTGCGTCCGGCGCAGACAGTGTCTTTTTCTTCCTTCCCGGCGGAATGGGGATTTCGTTTCTCAAGCAATACGCAGATAGCGGGGTTGATCTGCCCGTCGTGGGTCCGGCGTTTTCGTTCGATCAGGGCATCCTTCAAGCCGTCGGGCCCGCAGCACTTGGGATTGTGAATACCAGCCAATGGAACAAGGATATCGACAATCCAACAAATGCCGCATTCGTAGAAAGCTTTGTGGCCGAGTACGGGCGGCTTCCGTCTCTTTATGCAAGCCAGGGCTTCGACACGGCACAGTTGATCATTTCGGCGCTCGGATCGGCTGACGTCTCGGATCAAGACGCGTTCAGAGATGCATTGCGTGCGGCCGACTTCGACAGCACGCGTGGCGACTTTGCGTTTGGTCCAAACCACCATCCAATTCAGACTATCTATGCGCGCGAAGTGATTCAGGAAGGGGATGTATTCACCAACCGGATCATTGGTGTGGCGTTGGAAAACCACTCGGACGCCTACGCGGCAGATTGTAAAATGTAATCGGAGGGCCGCCCCCGACTCCGGAGCGGCGGCCCGTTTTTGCTCGAACCGTGACTTTAATCCTTATCGCCGAGCAGATTCTGAACGGAATACAGTTCGGCTTCATGCTCTTTCTCATGGCAGCAGGCCTGACGCTTATCTTCGGCGTGATGGGCCTAATTAATCTTGCGCACGGATCACTCTACATGGTCGGCGCTTTTGCAGCTGCGGCGGCCGCTGCGGCGACGGGGTCCTTCTTGGCGGCTGTTGCGGCCGCCATTGTTGCGGCGGCTATGGCCGGTGTCATCGTTGAATTGGCAGTCATTCGTCGGCTCTATGCCCGCGATCACCTCGAGCAAGTTCTTGCGACTTTTGCGCTGATACTGATTTTCTCTGAGGGTACGCGATGGATCTTCGGTTCATTCCCGCTGTTTCTCGAAATCCCGAGCTATTTGTCCGGTCCCGTTTCATTGCCAGGCGGCATTCAGTATCCGCTATATCGCCTTGTACTCATCCTTGTAGGGCTTTTGGTGGCGGTTGGGCTGTGGTTGCTCATCTCACGGACCCGCGTGGGCATTCAGATTCGTGCCGGAGAAAATGACCGGGAAATGATTGCAGCACTCGGCGTTGATATCGGCAGCTTGTACACGTTTGTCTTCGCGCTCGGAGCGGCGCTCGCCGGATTAGCGGGAGCACTTGTGGGTGCCATCCAATCTGTCCAGATCGGAATGGGTGAGCCGATCCTAATCCTCGCTTTCGTCGTCATAGTGATCGGGGGCATCGGGTCCATTCGGGGGGCGCTTATCGGCAGTTTGCTGGTTGGATTGACCGATACCCTGGGCGGCATCTTTCTGCCGGAACTGTTTAAACTGTTCGTGGCACCAGATGTTGCGACGTCGACAGGGTCGGCATTGGCTTCGATGTCAATTTACGTTCTTATGGCTGGCGTGCTGATCTGGAGACCCACCGGGCTGTTCGGGGCGCGCGCATGATCCCGGAAAAAGCACTAAACGCCATTCTCATGAGCCTGCTTCTTTGTGTGCCGCTTTGGGCTTGGGTCTCGGACGAACCCTTCACAATTACGTTGGCGACCCGCGCGGTCATCTTCGCTCTGGCCGCGGTTGGCCTCAATATCGCGCTAGGGCTAGGAGGGCTCGTGAGCCTCGGGCACGCGGTCTTCTTTGGGATTGGCGGCTATGCGATGGGTATTCTGGCGTTTCACGCTCAGACGTATTCGCTATTGATGGAATGGCCGTTCACGATTTCTGGAACCAAGCTCATGCCTGTGATCTGGTTGGTGGCAATACTGTTTTCAGGTGTTGCCGCCTTTATAATCGGGCTTCTGTCGCTTCGAACTTCCGGCGTGTATTTCATCATGATCACGCTGGCTTTCGGGCAGATGTTTTTTTTCTTTGCAATCAGCTGGCCCGCTTACGGCGGAGAAGACGGCCTTTCCATCTACATTCGAAATTCGTTCCCGGGAATGAACACGCTTGATCCCATACAGTTCTTCGGGATCTGTTTTGCAATTCTGAGCCTAGTCCTTTGGCTAAATGTGCGGCTCGTAAAATCACCCTTTGGGCTTGCTTTAAACGCAGCGCGGCAGAGTCCCGAGCGGGTGGAGGCGGTCGGGCTTGATCCGTTTCGGCTGAGACTGATTGCGTTGGTGATTTCCGGCATGATCTGTGGGCTGGCGGGGGCGCTTTTTGCTGACCTTAATCGCTTCGTCAGTCCGACGATGTTTAGCTGGCAGATGTCAGGTGAACTGATCGTTTTCATAATCCTCGGCGGGCTGGGCCGGACGTTCGGGCCAGTCGCAGGCGCGACTCTGTTCGTCGTACTCGAGCACGCGCTTGGAGGCATTAGCGAATATTTCCTATTCTTTCTTGGATTACTTTTGTTGGCGGTCGTCCTTTTCGCCCGCGGCGGCCTTTACGGCGTCCTCACGGGAAGGTCTGACCGATGATGCGGCCCGTTTTGCAAGTTGAAGGTCTTACTCGACACTTTGGCGCCCTGATTGCAAATGACGACGTGACATTGGACCTGAGGCCCCGCGAAGTTCACGCCGTGATCGGCCCGAACGGGGCAGGTAAATCAACACTTATCGCTCAGATCTGCGGCGGCCTGAAGTCTGACGCAGGCTCGGTTCGCCTTCTGGGCCAGGATATCACCCACGAGACCACGAAAAACCGTGCAAGGCTCGGGCTCGGACGCACCTTCCAGATTTCCGCTCTAGCGTTAGAGGACACCGTCTTGCAAAATGCGATGCTGGGCGCACTTGGGGTCAAAGGCCGACCCTGGCAATTCTTCCTACCCGTTCTTGGCGACAAAAACCTGCGCGATCATGCAGAGAATGCACTGCGTCGCGTGGGCTTGATGGACTTTGCAGACAAGAGAACAGGCGAACTCAGCCATGGTCAGCGCCGCCAACTGGAAGTCGCAGTTGCGCTGACCCTAGAACCAAAGGTGTTCATACTGGACGAGCCAATGGCCGGTTTAAGCGCGGAAGGCACGCAGCTGCTCACGAACCTGCTGAGCGACTTGCGAAATCAGGCCCCGATCCTGCTTGTGGAACACGACATGGATGTCGTCTTCAAATTGGCTGACCGAATAACGGTTCTCGATTACGGGCGTGTGATTGCCTCCGGATCAGTCGAAGATATTCGCAAAAATCCAATAGTTCAGCGCGCCTATCTTGGAGAGAACCTATGAGCCTTCTTTCCATCTCCGGCCTTGTCGCAAGCTATGGCAAAAGCCAAGCCCTCTTTGGCGTTGATCTGACGATCGAAGCGGGCCAAGTCGTCGCCCTTATGGGGCGCAATGGTATGGGCAAGACGACCACCGTTCGCGCTATTTGCAGAATGATCGGAAGCAAAGGCTCGATGGTGTTTGCCGGCACCGACATTCTTAGACTGTCGAGCCACCAAGTGGCAAGGTTGGGCATCGGCCTTGTCCCAGAAGGCCGCCGCGCATTTCGCGATCTAACGGTGCGTGAGAACCTCGTAGCTGTGTCCCGACCTGGCCATTGGGATATAGACAAGGTCGTTGCGCTTTTCCCGCGTCTCAGCGAACGCGCCGATCAGCTTGCGGGCTCATTGTCAGGCGGGGAGCAGCAAATGCTGGTCATTGGGCGGGCGTTGGTTACCAATCCACGCTTGCTCATACTGGATGAGGCCACGGAAGGGCTCGCACCAAATATTAGGCGAGAAATCTGGGTGACAGTGGAGCATCTGAAACGTGAATCTGGTCTTTCAATTCTGGTAATCGACAAATCGCTTAGCGAGTTGCGAGCGGTCTGTGATCGCGCGACAATCCTTGAGCGAGGCAGATCGGTCTGGTCAGGCGCAATTGGCGATCTGGATAGTGAAATCAGCCAGCGGCATCTCGGCGTTTAGTTGGTACAAATGCCCAAGCTTTGACAGCTACCAAGCGTCCACGAAATCGCTTTTGATGGTTCGCCGCAAAATCAGAATAGCTGTCAAATAGCGAACCGCATTGCTTCCGCCTGGATGGAATGGCTGCTGTTTCTGCAGGCTGTGAGTTAGGAGAGACACAAATTCTAGCAACGCAGCGAATGGCCGCTAAGCTGGCTGCGACGCAGTATTCGGTTGCAGTGCTCAAAGTCGGCTCTGGGCCGTTAGTTCAAAATTACGATTTGAACTAGCAACGCTCCGGGCGAGTGGAGGTAATTTTTGTTGGCGAAAAGGTAAGTTAATTGGTCAAAAGGCAAAATATCTCTGTATTTGACAACCTGTTTTATTGGTCGGTGTGAGAGGATTCGAACCTCCGACCCCTGCCTCCCGAAGACCGGTGCAGAGGGCCAAGTTATTGCATTTTAGTCAAAGGAGCCCTGTTTTCCAGGCGTTGTCGCCAATCAAACCAGCCAAGTTCAGGTTCGGCAGGTTCATTGAACCTCAGAGCACTGTCTACATGGTCCGCTAGTTATCGTGGTCTATGTTCAGTGCTAGTTTGTTCTCTACATTATTGCCCAGATCAAGCCCACTTATGCACGGTGAAGAGTTCTGCCGTGGGTCAGTCCATTCACTTTCTCTAGGATAGCGTCTGCGTCAATGCAGTGGTGGCGATACAGATCGCCGATTGTTCCGGTCTGACCAAAGTGCTCGACACCCATTGGAATAGTCTGATGTCCAAGCACTGCCCCCAGCCAGGATAGAGTCGCAGGATGACCATCTATAACGGTGACAAGCTTGCAGTGTGGCGGAAGGTCGGACATCAGGGCTTCGATGTGGGAGCGTGCCGCTTGGTTACCGCGAGAACGCGCTCGTTGAGCAGCGGTCCATCCGGCATTTAGGCGATCTGCAGATGTCACGGCCAATACACCTATGTCGCGACGGCCTTCACCAATCATACCGGCGGCCTTGATTGCCTCCGGCGCGACTGCTCCTTGATAGGCGACTACAACTTCGCAATTGGGCCCGGGTTTTCGTAACCAATAGGCCCCATCTATGGCACCTTGGCGAAACTCGTCGTCGACACGTTTGCCGGGCTGTTCAATCGGGTTGGTGGTCAGGCGCAGGTAGACAGACCCTCCAGTTTCATCGCGCAGCCATGTGCGCTCGTCGGGCTGTCCTTCGCCATCACGCTGCAGGTAGTCGAAGGCCCATTCCATAATCACCGCCAGCTCGTCGGCAAAGGCGGGTTCAAAAGCGGCCAAGCCGTCTTGGCTCATCCCGATGAGCGGTGTTCCAACGGATTGGTGTGCTCCACCTTCTGGCGCGAGCGTGACACCCGATGGTGTGCCAACCAGCATGAAGCGCGCGTCCTGATAGCAAGCGTAATTCAGCGCATCGAGGCCGCGGCTGACAAATGGATCATAGACGGTGCCAATTGGGATCAGCCTCTTACCGAACAGGGAATGCGACAGACCCGCCGCTCCCAGAAGCAACATGAGGTTCATTTCGGCGATACCAAGCTCGATATGCTGCCCCTCCGGCGTGAATTCCCATTTCGCCGTCGAAGGGATCCGGTGTTCTATGAAGGCGTCGGCTTGCTCGGATCGGGCGAACAGTTTGCGCCGGTTCACCCAAGGACCAAGGCTTGTCGTGCCTGTCACATCCGGAGAGGTTGTCACTATACGTGCAGCCAATGGGCTGTCGCCTTTTGATAGATCGTCTAGGATCTTGCCAAACGCCATTTGGGTCGAGATTTCGCGACTGGTGTCGATTTCGATTGGCGGCACGTCCAATTTGTCATCAAAATAGCGGCGCGGACCTTTGGCAAAGAACGGGGTGCTGGCCAGGAAATCTTTGAATGCGTCTGGATCTTGCACCGTCGCGAGCGGCTCCCATTCTTCGCCCTTCGGCACACCCATATGCGACTGCCATGCGACGAACTGGCTGTTGTTCATCAGCCCGCCGTGATTGTCCTTGTGGCCTGCAATAGGGGTGCCCCATCCTTTGACGGTGTAGGCCAGGAAGCATGTCGGGCGATCATGATCGATGGCGGCAAATGTCTGGGCCATGGTCTCGACGCAGTTGCCGCCGAGGTTCTCCATAAGGGCTGCAAGCTCTGCATCCGTCCGCCTTTCAATCAAGGCAGTCACATCCCCCTGATCCCCCAGATCGTCCATGAGACGCTGTCGCCAATTCGCACCACCCATGAAAGTCAAAGCGGAGTAGTCTTGGTTGGGGCAAGCATCAATCCAGTCGCGTAGGCGGTTGCCGCCGGGCTCTTCAAAGGCCGCGCGTTGAAGAACTCCGTATTTTATGCGCACGACATCCCAACTGAATGCATCGAAGGTTTTCTCGATCCGTTCGAACAGTCCTTCTCGGACGATACCGTCCAGAGACTGTCGGTTGTAGTCGATGATCCACCACGTGTTTCGTAGGTCGTTTTTCCAGCCTTCCTGCAACGCCTCATAGACGTTGCCTTCGTCCAGTTCGGCATCGCCAACAAGTGCCACCATACGCCCTATCGGGGCGTATGAACCCCAGCTTTTGGCCTTGATGTAGTCCTGAATGATCGAGGCAAACGAGGTGATCGCGACACCTAAACCCACAGACCCGGTCGAGAAATCAACATCGTCAATGTCCTTGGTCCGGCTTGGATAACTTTGCACACCTCCAAATCCGCGGAAATTCACCATCTTCTCGCGGGTCTGATTGCCCATGAGATACTGCATTGCATGAAACACCGGCGACGCATGGGGTTTGACTGCAACCCGGTCCTCAGGCCGCAAGGCCGAGAAATAAAGCGCGGTCATGATCGACACCATCGAAGCGGACGAAGCCTGATGGCCACCGATCTTGATCCCATCCACCTTTGGTCGGACATGGTTGGCATGGTGGATCATCCAATGAGACAACCACAGCAGGCGCTGTTCAACGATCTTCAGTTGGGTGGGATCAATGTGCATGGTGGTCTCCGGGTTCAGGCGGCGCTGCGGGCAGGGTAGGGCAAAGCTTGCTCCAGGTCTGCAAGGATATCTTCAACATCCTCCAGCCCGACGGACAGGCGGATTAGGCCATCACTGATCCCATGCTCGGCCCGTTCTTCGGGCGTATATGTCGAATGGGTCATCGATGCTGGGTGCTGGATCAGTGTTTCCGCATCGCCCAACGACACCGCACGCTGGATCATATTCAAGCGGTTCATGAATTCAATTCCTCCGGAAAGACCGGATTTGATCTCGAACGCTATCATAGCGCCCGGTTGGGACATCTGTCGCTGCGCCACATCGTGCTGTGCGAAGCTCTCAAGACCGGGGAAATAAACCTCACCAACGGCAGGGTGCGCTTCGAGGAATTTCGCGACGACCTTGGCAGAAACACAATGACGATCCAGACGCAGGTTTAGTGTTTTCAGACCACGCAGGATTAGCATTGCGTTGAAAGGCGCCATTACCGCGCCGGTCATGTCCTTCATCCCAACAAGGCGGATTTCAGCAATCTGTTCAGCGGTTCCTGCAACCAAGCCAGCGACCACGTCTCCATGCCCGCCGAGATACTTGGTGGCGGAGTGTAGAACGATATCTGCGCCGTGCTCGATCGGGCGGGTCAGATACGGGCTGGCATAAGTGTTATCGACGACGACCGTTGCTCCGACCGAATGCGCAATTGCGGCGCTTGCGGCGATGTCCACCAAGCGCATGTTCGGATTGGCCGGGGTTTCGAAATAAACCACGCGAGTCTCTTCAGAAACGGCCGCTTTCAGGTTCTCAGGGTCCGTCATGTCGACATGTGTTATCGTGACCCCCCATTTCGCCAAACCATGACGCATAAAGGCGAAGGTGCAGCCATAGAGCGTTTTGTCTACGATGACTTCGTCACCTGGCGACAGCAGGGTCCAAAGCACTGCCGTGATCGCCCCCATGCCGCTTGAGAGAGCTAGCCCGGCCTCGGCCCCTTCAAGCACGGCAATGCGTTGCTCAAGAAGGTCGCATGTAGGGTTTGAAATACGGCTGTAGATATGACCTTCACGCTCGCCGGCGAACATCTCTCCACCAGCCTCTGCGGTTTCAAAGGTAAACGTGGACGTCAAATGCAGCGGTGGTGTCAGCGCACCGTCATTTTCCAGAGGGTTATAAGCGTGGTGAATGGCACGGGTGGCAAATCCGGTTGGACGAGTCATTAGAAGCTCCTGAATCATGCTGAAGCTAGTTTGCGCCTTTACTTTGGGCTAATGGTTGCGAAATATACCAACATATGTAGCAACATTGGCATATTCTGCTAAGCAAGAGGGTGAAATGGACGCAAAGGACAGGCAGATCATTCGAGCGCTGCAGCGGGACGGGCGCATGACGAACCAGGATCTTGCCGACGAGGTGAACTTGTCTCCCTCACCGTGTTTGCGCCGGGTCAAAAACTTAGAAGCAAACGGAGTAATAAAGGGATACAGCGCTGACGTTGACGCTGCCGCGTATGGGATGGCCATTACCGTCTTCGTGCGTATCAGGTTGGAGCGGCACAACGAAACGGACGTTCAGAATTTCGAAAAGCGCGTTCGGATGATCGATGAAGTTCTTGAATGCCACGTGCTGACCGGGGCAATGGACTACCAATTGCGGGTTTTGGTATCGGATCTCGAGGCCTACGAGGAGTTTATTCGTCACCGAATTCATCCTATCGGTGGGATCGCCTCGATCGATACCAGCTTTGTCTATGGAACGGTAAAGAAGACCGCTGTTTTTCCGCCCGGATAGATGGGCCGCGTTAGAATGGATTGTCTCCGAATGCCTACTTAAACTTTTGTATGCTCCGTTACTCTAAGTGCTCTTTGGATAGCCGGTAGTTAGCGGTGAAGCGTATTGAAAGCTGTACTTTGATTGTATGTTCTGTTGTTCCTTTGGAAGTTCGTATGGCGACTTCAAGAGAGAAGCTTCATTGAACCCTTGAGGCACTTTTCTGCATCTTCTGCAATCGCCCGGCAATCAACGCCAGCAATTCAGGCGTGCCGCCCCTTCGCACCAGTGACGTAGTCGTATAACTTGCAGTTCGTTACGCCCAACTGGGCGGCTCAAAAACTGCTCGGGGGGCCCCGGAGTTGGACAAACTATCAGTCATGCAAGCTTTTCGCCGTATCGTTGAACGCGGCAGCTTTGCTCGTGCGGCGGAAGACCTTGGTGTTTCTCCTGCGCTTCTCAGCAGAGAAATCAAGCTTCTGGAGGAAAGTCTGGGAACCGTCCTTCTGACCAGAACGACCCGATCCATGTCACTGACTGACACCGGCAGCCTTTATTACCAGGATGCAATTGGAATCCTCGATGCGGTTGAAAAAACGGAACAAACCATCAGGGATGGTTCAAAAGCAGTGCGAGGGCACCTTCGGGTGAATGCATCAAGCTCTTTCGGTCAAACCGTTATTGCACCGATGCTGCCCGAGTTTTTGGAAGCCTACCCCGATTTGCGATTTACGCTTTCGATGGACGACAAGGTGATCGATATGGTCGAGGGCGGGTTCGATCTATCGATACGCATCCGCGCTGCCATGCCGGATTCGGCCCTTGTTGCGCGACGGATCGGCGTGATGCGACAACGGATTTTTGCGTCTCCTGACTATTTGGAGCGATGCGGGACGCCGACCCAGCCGGCGGATCTGAATAATCACGCGATGATCGGCTTTTTGCTTGCTGATCATTTGACGAGCTGGAAGCTCTCGGCCGCCAATGGTGTCACAACATTGGAGCTTGATCCACGTGTGAGGGTTGGCAACAGCCTCGTTTTGCGGGATCTGCTGATAGCGGGGCAAGGTATCGGAACTCTGCCCGAGTTCGTCTCTGATGCTCCTGAAGCTAGCGGGGCCTTGGTGAGAGTTCTTCCTGACCATGAACTGCCTGCGCCGGAAGTGTTCGCCGTTACAGCATCTCGCTTGGGAATGGACGCAAAGGTCAAAGCCTTTCTTGATCATCTGCGCCTGGCTCTCAGGTCGTGACATTGTTCAATACAGGTAAATAGTGAAGTCAAAGAGCGCGCCTTAATTGGCGACGTAACAAATTCCATTCTCTCAGGGAAAGTCACAGCCCTGAGAGGTCTCTTATGTCACGTATTCTCGTTCTCTACTACTCAAGCTATGGCCACGTCCGCGCATTGGCCGGTGCCGAGGCTGAAGGCGCCAGAAGTGTTCCCGGCATCGAAGTTGACGTTCGGCGTGTGCCCGAAACTGTCCCTGAAGAAGTCCGCCAAAAGGCCGGCTATGTCGTCGATGATACACCTATTTCCTCGCCGACAGACCTGGAAAGCTATGATGCAATAATTCTGGGAACGCCGACCCGATTTGGCATGATGGCTGGCCAAATGAAGTCCTTCCTTGACCAGGCTGGCGGGCTTTGGGCCAGGAACGCACTGGTTGGTAAAGTCGGGGCGGTCTTTGCTTCAACAGGTTCGCAACACGGTGGGCATGAGGCCACCCTTCTGACAACGCAAGTCCCGCTTCAACACTTTGGGATGCTGATTGCCGGAATGCCCTACACATTTGCTGGCCAGACTACATCAGAAGAAATCATTGGCGGCGCACCATATGGTGCCGGAACGATCGCCGGTGCTGATGGTTCCCGCACGCCGACTGAAACTGACTTGGCCGGAGCGCGGTTCCAGGGCGCTCATGTTGCAAGGATTACAGCGTGCCTCGCTGGATCAAACCTGCAAGCGGAAGCAGCGTAACCTGCGCTGCTCTGACGTTTCACTCAAATTCTCAAACGCCTTAGCCGGGAGACATACCATGTCGCGCTTAACCGATATTCTTCTCACCTCACTCGCCCCAGCGGTATGGGGAAGCACTTATCTGGTAACTACCGAAGCGCTCCCGGCTGGCTATCCGATTACCCTGGCTGCGTTACGAGCTCTGCCGGCTGGCTTGTTGTTGCTTGCAGTGACGCGCTGCGTTCCACCACGCGAATGGCTCGGCCGAACTTTCGTCTTAGGCAGCCTCAATTTCGCTCTGTTCTGGGTGCTCCTCTTCGTTGCTGCGTATAGGTTACCTGGCGGTGTGGCCGCCACCCTAGGATCGTTGCAAGCGATGATCGTGATTTTGATGGCGTGGGGATGGCTGGGAACCCCAATCCGACTTGGTGCACTTGGCGCCGCCGCGACTGGCGCAATGGGTGTGTCTCTGCTGCTGATCGGACCAGCAGCACATCTTGATTGGATTGGTATAGCGGCGGGTTTGGGAGGAGCCGCGTCAATGGCTGCTGGCACAGTTCTCAGTCGTAAATGGCAACCTCCGGTCTCGGCGCTGAGTTTCACAGCGTGGCAATTGACAGCCGGTGGTTTGATACTGCTGCCAGTCGCACTGTTCCTTGAGCCGCCTCTACCTGCGCTCAGCGCGACAAATGTCGCCGGCCTTATTTGGCTCGGGTTGATCGGTGCTGCAGCAACCTATGCTCTTTGGTTTCGCGGCATAGCCCGCCTGGAGCCCAGTGCAGTCTCGATGCTTGGCATTATGAGTCCTGTTACAGCTGTCGTGCTCGGCTGGGTATACTTGGGACAAACGCTTAGCCTCACTCAGTCGATAGGAGCAGCCATAGTTATTGGTTCTGTTGTGGTTGGCCAAAGCGTGAGTCGAAGGGATAATTCGGGTTTGAAAAAATGGAGACGAGCATGCGCGGCATGACACTGGAGGACGCCACGGCCTATTTTGCAACCTCGCGCGAAACCCTGGAAAACGCCTATAGGTCCTACAGTCCAGATGCGCTTACGAACGCAGCGGGAATTATAAATTAGAGGATATTGAGTGCCAATTCAGTAGTTGGTGGATGTCGGTAGTGAACGAACTGAGCACATCTATCGAACGAAACGTTGCGGATATCGTTGTGGCCATTCCTCTGAAAACAACAAAGGCGCCCTTGGGCGCCTTGTTTCATTGGTCGGAGTGAGAGGATTCGAACCTCCGACCCCTGCCTCCCGAAGACAGCCCCGGCCCCTATGTTCACGCTATAACCCCTATATTCCCCTCGTTTGATCACGGTTCAGGGTCCTTCGGATAGGGGGTTTTCGTTACGCGTAACAAAAACTATCTGCCCTTTCTTTCCACAGCTCTAACGGCGGACGCTTGGTGCAACGGGCTATGGTGTCCATAGACCTTCTCAATCGTCTCTGCTGAGGTCGAAAAGAACCCGGCAGCATCCCATGTGCTTGCGCCGTTCATTAGCGCCCATGTAATTGCCGTATGCTTCAAGGTATGGGGCGTGACGTCTTCAAGATCGGCCGCTTTGACTGCATTGCGGAACGAACGCTTAATACTGCCCACGCGCGCGCCTTCGTACTCTACGGCCCATTGCTGGCCATTGGCTTTCCAGCGTCTCAGGTGGGCGGCAAGCTGGCGGGGGATCTTGGCAGGCTTACGGCGTTTCTTGGTCGCTCGCTCTCCGTCGCCCTTTCGGTACATGAGGCCGTGTTCCAGGTCGAACCATCCGCCGAGGGTATTTCTTTCGAAGCCCATGCGCAGGATCGCGTCGCGGCGTGTGCCGGTATATAGGGCAATCAGGATGAAGCGGGCTAGGTGCTGGGTCCTGTCACCCGTCCAAGCGGCCCTGAGCAGCCTTGCGGCCTCCTCGCGGGTCAACCAGCGGTCCTTCGGCTCTGGCTTTGTCGGCAGGGTCACAACCGGCGCTGAGGTTATGTATCCCTCTTTGTGCGCGTAGTTGACTGCGGCCTGAAGCGCTCCGAGTTCCCGTCGCACTGTTCCGTTCGCGCGGTCTCTCCACTTCACATATCGGCGGCATGTTTCACCCCTGATGTGACTCAGCTTTAGCGACCCCCAAAAGGGCAGGAGGGCTTCAATCGCGTATCCTATCCGCTCGGGGTTGGCGACAGTCGGCGCGTGTTCGGATGCGTAGATCCCGAGAACTTCACCACAGGTTACGTTTTCCGGCTCATTTGCAGCACCTGACCGTCCTTTGGTTGCGATGTACGCTGCGAGGGCTTTTTCAGCATCTGCGCGGCTTGTGCAGCCCGTCGAACGGGGTCGCTGTCCGGTGTCGAGGATGTACCACTGCGGGCGGTGTTCGTACTTGTGGAGTCTGGCTCCTTTGCTGGGCCTTGGCATTTTTTGATGAGCCTCCGGTAATCGTTCCTATCGATCCCGTATCCGCGACCGATCTTTATTAAGAAGCCGTGTTCAGCGGCTGCGTTTCGGATTGCTTGCTTGGAAAAACAGCGTAGCTCTTTGGTCGCTTCGTCCAACGATGCAATGTTTGGTATCGTCATTCTGTTCCCTCTGTTGTCCCCGGTGTAGATGCGCGGCCCTTTTCGCTCCGGGGGCTGTAGGTGGGCCGGGGGTGTTCAAAAGAGGCGGGCGACACTCTGGGATGGGTCTGGGACAGCCGCCCGCCAGTTGTGCGAAGGATCAGGTTTTGAGGCAGGCCTTCGCAGGGGAGTACTCATGTGGGCCAGTTGGTGAAGATCAGCACACCAATCATGGCGCATAAGAAGGCCAGGAGTAGGCGGGACAGGACTAGCAGTATGCGTTGATACAGCGATCGCTCATCCCACCCCGTGATCTCGTCGTTGATCCCGTCAAATGGCGTACTGAAGTCTTGAGAGCGCCCCTCGAAGGGAGGAAGAGGGACGCTCTCTTGACCCGACCGAAAGTGGGTTCCGTGAGTTTGAGTGGCCTTTTGCCGGTCGGGCTGCGCGAATTTCGGAGCGAGAGTCATTGCTGCCTACGCTTGTGTTCAGCCTTCCCCAGGAGGATCAGCAGGCAGATCGTGCTGCAGCAGCCGCTCAAGAAGGCGAGGATGATGGGGATCCACATGGCGATCACTCCGCCGCCATAGGGTAGGGGCTGCGGTAGATCGCAACTTCTGCATCGGTGAAGGTCATGTGGCGATAGCGAATGCCACTGGCTTCTGAATAGGACATGGCACAGACGAACACGTCACGCTCATTCTCAGAATTCGCCCAGTCAAGCACCTCGTCAGCGTCATTTGTCAGGGCTGTCGTCGACCAGAAAGGCGCCTGGTCCATCATGCCTGGGATCGGAATGATGCGCTCAAAAACCAAGTACCAAGGTCTCTCTGAAACCGGGCACCGGCTGGTGATGTCGTCTACTTTAATGCGCTCGTGTTTCATGTCGTTCTTCTCAGTCCCTAAGGAGAAAATAGTACATAAAATGTGTACCGACAAGAAAAAAAGTACAAAAAAAATGTACAAACTTGCACCTGGCGTCCTACCAAACCAAAAAGCCCCGCCAGAGCGGGGCTAATTGCGTCATTCATGCGTACTGCTAAGCCATGGCTTTGAGGGACTGAATAACGTTGTTCAGCAATGCCCCATCGAGGTTACCCCGAATATTTCCTATCATCCGAAAGTCGGCTTCTTCGCTGATCGCGAATTCTAACTGAGCCGCCGCGCCTTCAAGCGTCCTTGCTGGAGTTGAACTGATAAGCTCTTCCAGCCTGGTCCGGCGCCGATCGAAAACTTCCGCATCCAGGTCGGAGCCATTGAATGCCTTGACCAGTTGCCGGTGTTCCTCGACCCACTCTGCGTGCGGATCTGTGACTTCACCAACCGCTACGCTGGCGGCGACAGCGGTTGCAAGGGCACGGAGGCTTGCTTTCAGGAGTTGGCGGCGCTTCACGCCGCACCACCTTCCCGAAGAACGTCGACTACACTGGATGGCCACTTGAGTTGCCGGATTGGCACGCCATCGCCGTGACGCTTACCAGTGTCCTGCATGACCGCTCCGATCTCGCGGCCTTTATCGGTCGGTTCGTAGACCAGATTACCCTTGGCGTTGCGGAACGAAATCTGAAATCCTTCATTCTTCAATATCATGTTCACACGCTGAGCGGAGATGCCCTCCATCTGCTTCCCAATGTCGGTCGGCGTCATCAACGCCTCGTTCGTCGGTGCGTCGACATGGGTGATACCCATGGCATCCAGAGGGCTAAAGCCAGTGACCTTGGCGACAGCCTGGCTGGCTGACAGGATCAACTGATTGCCGGACAGGCCAATTTCCTTACCAATAGCAAGGTACTGACGCATCTGAAGCCGGGATTCTCGTTGTTGCTGAATGCGATGCTGCGGCACCGACTTATGTGTCGGCGCTTTCGCCTCATATTTCCCGGTCTTGCGGATTGAAGGCAGGATTACGTCCATAACCAGATTTTCGAACTCCTGTGCCTCTGGCCGGTTGGATCGAATAATGAGGCGGTAGACGTCGCCCTCAGGAATGATCGTGGTTTGTGGGTCCAGATTTGAGGGGTGAACGATTTGTGCACCCCCTATGCGGTTTGTTCGCCGACAGTGATCGCGCACGGCCTTCTGCGGGTTGCTGTAACCGAGTGCTATCGCGACGTCCTTGCCGACGAACCAAGGTTCGCCCTCGATCTCGATCACGCGAACCGTATTGTTTTTAAAGTTGAATGGTACTACATTCATCTCAAGTTTCCTCTTCAGGGTGACTTACATTCCAAAGCCATCGGAGCCGCTAACTCCGGTGGCTTTACTTTTGTGTGATTTGTCCATTCGCTTCCTCCCACCCAGACGCCTTTTTCAGGCAGTAAAGCACCTGCTTACTAAGTGGACGATCATTCTGCGCGGCCTGTACCTTGAGCAGTGTCTTCAAGCTGGCCGGAATTTGGACTGTCATTCTGCTATCATTTGGCTCCATATCTCACCTTTCACGATTATCGTGACACGTGAGATAACATGTCACGAAGTTCGTGACAAGCTGCCTGCTTGACTTTTTTCACGAACATCGTGACATAGGCCCATGGCTGGTCATGATGGATATACTCGATACACTATTCGGATCCCAACTCCGCTCTACGAGCGGCTGAAGGAAGCTGCTGGCGAAAAGTCCGTAAATGCTGAAATTGTTGAGCGCTTGGAGAACAGCATTGAAGTATCACTAAGCTTGGAAGCTGCCCTCGACGAGCTTCAGGACGCCAATGACAGGAACCAACGTTCAATTAAAACGTTTGAAGATGCATCGAAGCAGTACGATGAAGCTATAGGCATATACCAAAGAGCGAACGAGGCTATGGTCAATCTTAACAACCTTACCAGACAGGTCGAAGATGCCGCTAGAGAGATGGGAGTGCCGGAAGAGCTTATACGATCCTTGAGAGACATAACTAAACCCCAGTCCTCCAAGAGCCAGACCTAGACGAATAGCCTCCCCTCGGAACGACGGTCCGAGGATGGGCTAGAGTAAGAAAATCGAAGCGGCGAGGAACTCCGCCGCTTCATTCAAGTCTCGAAAAAGTGTGAGCGCCAAGGAACGATCATCTTTGACAGTCACGTTTGATGGTCAGGGTCTCATATAGCCCTCTGGCAGTGGTCGATCCCACATCTTAGATACAAACTCTTTACCTGTCGCGGGGTCGCAACTCATTTCCAGGATAGATTCCAAAGAACCCATTTTCTTCGGATAACCCACACATGGGTCCATATCTGCCTGTCTTGGTACATTCACAGGCACTGGTGGGATCGTAGGGGTTCTTTCTTTCAGGCCGAGCCCGAAGTTGCATGTCGACCCATTGTCTTTTTTCGGGTTGTTTGACATGGGGCCGTTGCATTTGAAGCTCGGAACAGGCTCACGTAGGCGGTCCCATTGATACGGGGATACCAATACGTGAGTTATCGAGTTTGGCTCCAGGTCAAGCTCAGCGTAGTCGAATACAACTCGAGTTCCACCGAAGAAAGTAGCATCTACTGCTCCAGCAAGCTGAGTTTTATTCAGAAGTTTATCATTTGAATACAGATAGATATCTGCAACGAAGTTATCACCGTCAACTTTTCGGCCATTGCTAAACTCAGCCTTTAGGTCGACGTTTCCAGCGGGGTGCTGGACTACTGTGACTGTGATCACTTGGTGATCTCCGATTGTGTCTGCGCGCCACCAAACGCGCGACGACGCCTCTGCTAGTTGTGGCAAAGTGAGAGCGCCAATGACAGCGACGGTCGAAAAAAAGTTCTTCAACATCTTCATTCTCCCTTTTGAGTGCCGATAGCGGCGGTTGTCTTATTGACGTTGTAAGGGGCGAGGGAGGGTTCAATGAATCGTGGCGAAAATATGGCAAAGGCTTAATGTTCTGTTCTAAATTAGCAACACTTGCGTACTGCCGGCATTGCTTCACCTGACTGGCGAGCACTAGAAAACACTAAATCTACATCTAGGAAACAAAGCCCAAAATCGTAGAGAATCACAACATCTGGTGTCCCAGGTGGCGCTATTGTCGTGCCTGAACCCGAGTGTCACAACATCTCGCGACTAGATGTTCTTTAAATGTTCTTGTATGGGTTAGTTGCAATGTGAGAGTTGACCGACTCGGATTCTTCCTTGAGCGCCTTTCACGATCCCCTTCCCGTTTTGACGGGTTTTGCTGCCAATAATTAGAACAATAAGGGGATTATATGACTCGTTTTGAGAGACTGGTTGGTGCTGTCATCTTCAAAATCGGATCTTTGCTTGTGAGGTTTGGGGTGAACCTCAATTGGGTGTTTGATCCGCTTTACTGTCTAAAGCAGACAGTTCGGCGAACAAGCGATCCTGGACGTCCAGCGGAAGCTGAACAAACTCACCAACAATCAGAAAATTGAAATCAATCCGGTGCTCGCGGTGCAGAAACAGCATCATGTCCCGGCTTGGAAAGGATCTCGCGTTTTCAGCGTTGTTGACGGCTGCTTTCCCTTTACCAACAGCCTCGCCAAATTTTTGCTGGCTGAGACCGATAGATTCCCGCGCAGCACACAAGCGCAGTCCAGCTGCTTGCACAGATGAGTCTCGTGTACGGGCAAGCCGTTCTTTTTCTTCAAAAGTCATAACTCATTCTTGTCTAAAGTACATAAAATGTGAACGTATTCGATTTATGCATCTTGAGAGTACATAAATAATGTACTATGTTCGTCGTCATGATGACGGTTGAAAAAATCTGTGATGAGGTTGGGCGCAAGAAGCTTGCGAACGCCCTCAACGTTACCAAGTCGGCGATAACCAACGCCATATCCGCCGGGAAGTTTTCTCCCCGGTGGTATCGTGTTGTGTCCGCATTGTGTGCCGACAAAGGCATATCGTGTCCTGACGCACTGTTTGGGTTCATTCAGCCTGAGAGAAAAGAAACGGAGGCAGGGCAGTGACCTCCGCTCAAATGCTTTCGTTCTCAAGTCAATCAACAACATGCCAAGCAATTTGGGCTGAGCCCGAACAGATTGCACGGCAAATCAAAAAGGTTCTTTTGCCGTGAGGAACGTTCGACCCGGTTCAATTCAGGAAACCACACGAAAAGCTATCAGCGCTCATGGCGGTCTTGAGGCGGCTAGCGTTGATCTCAGCCTTTCGCCGTCAAATCTATCGCGTGCGTCCAGCTGCGAAGACGATCGCCCTGGTGGCCTTGGCATCAAATACCTGGATGCGCTTGGACGGATCACACCGGCTTCGGCCGAGCCTGTCGCTATTCACTTCGCACGTCTCGCGGGTGGCGTCTACCAGCCGCTTCCGAACGACGGTGTTCTGTTGTCGGACGTAAATACGCTCATGCGTGAGTTCTCGGACGTACTTGATCACCACGCCAAAGCGCACTCCGATCGGTCTGAAAACCCGGCGGACTACACGCCGAAGGAAGCGCAGGAGACGATCAAAGAAGTCGACGAGATGGTACAGGCGGCGCTCAAGTACCGCGCGGCACTGGTCGTCAAAGCGGAGGGCTGCGCATGACCGACCAAACTCCAATCAAGGTCGTCTTTGTACCTCGTGAACGTGACGAAGAAGTCCTGCACTGGCTGCAGCTGCACGACGAGGGCCACAGCTTCGGCAAAATCGCAAAGATGCACGGTGTTGGCTCTGGCTCCGTATCCCGGCTCCTGAACAAGATCCGGGCTGAAGATGCGGCTGCGCATGGGGAGGCGTTGGTATGACCACTTTCACCATCCCCGGCAAACCGTTCGCCAAGCAACGCCCGCGGTTTTCTCGCAAGTCAGGTCGCAGCCATACGCCCAGCCAGACTGTCAGCTTCGAGCGTCAAGTTGGGCAGATTGCTTTGCCGCATTTTCCGCAGCCCATCGAAGGGCCAGTGCGGGTCATTGTGGCGGCCACATTCGAACCCGCCAAGTCCTGGTCAAAGAAGAAAACAGCCGAGCATCTAAACCGGCCGCACACGCAAAAACCGGACGCTGACAACGTCGTCAAAGCCATTTTGGACGGCCTGAACCGCATTGCCTTTGCCGATGACAGCCAGGTCGCGGAACAAACGGTTGTTAAGTTTTGGGGCCCACACGCCCGCACTGTCGTGACGGTGGAGGCGATGGGATGAACGGATTCAAAAAGCACAACATCAATCACTTGTCGGCGTCCAGCTTGAATCTTTGGGTCAACGCGCCTGATGTGTGGGTCGCCAAGTATTTGCATGGCCACAAGCAAGCATTTGGACCGGCACCGCGCCGCGGCCAATGTGTTGAAACCGCTGTTCACATGGCCCTGACGGGCACACCTCTGCCAGATGCAATCCAAATCGCTGAAAATAAGTTCGATCAGACGTTCATCCTCGGTGATGAAGCGACTTCTAGAGAGCGCTCGTTGATCGCACCAATGGCTGAATTGGCGTTCGCTGAATTGGCTCAGTATGGCGCGCCCGAGAGTGGCGGAGATGCCCAGCACAAGATCAGTATCACCGCCAAGGGCGATGGCTGGGAAATTCCAGTCATAGGCTTTCTGGACTTCACTTTTCCCATGCATGGCTTGGTGATCGATCTAAAAACAACAACGCGAATCCCGTCGAAGATGTCATCAGACCATCAGCTGCAGCGCGCCATTTACGCCAAGGCCGTTGGCAACTCGGCGGTGAAGTTTCTCTACGCCAGCGCAAAGAAGACTGCGCTTCTAGAAGATGGTGATCCGGATACTGTTCTGCGTTCAGCAAAGGCGCAGATCACTCGGCTTGAGCGCTTTTTAGCCCTGCATAGCGCCGATGATGCGCTGGCATGCGTTCCACACAATCCAAGTTCTTTCTACTGGCGCGGCGATGAGGTCGCGCGTTCCGAAATGTTCGGCACCTAGGTCGCCACATCCGCGCGGCACGGTATGCCGCATTCCAATGCCCCGATATGGGCAAATCGACAAAGGAAAAACTTATGGCTTTTGATCTTGATACTGGCAGCACCGGCGGGGAAGGGCCCTGGCTTTCGTGGTCCGCGCGCGGCACGCAAGACGGCACCATCCCAGCGCAGTCATTCTACATTCGTGATGACAGCAATAAGTCCACTTTCGACTTCTCGACCGGTGTTGTGATGGACATCCACAACATGAAAACAGGTTGGCAGAAATCGGACGGCATTCAGGGCGTTGCCCCCGACTGGAAGTGGAATGCAAGCGTTTCGCAGATGATGCCTCAGCCCGGCGATGACTACAAAAAGGGCTTTGAAATCCGGTGCGCTGTTGGCGATGGCGCCACGGCCACATGGCAGCAGGCGGGTGCTGCTGTGTGGGGCGCACTGACCGCACTCGCTCCGCAATTACAGCAGGGTCCAGAAGGCAAACTGCCGTTGGTACAGCTAACCGGGGCAAAGCCCGTGCAGTTCAAGCGTGGCAGCACTGTAGAGCCCATTCTAACCGTCGCGCAGTGGGTCGATCGTCCAGATTGCCTGAAAGAGGGCGCGGCAGCTGGCATTGCGTCTGAAGCCGCGCCACAGCCTGCTCAACAGCCGGAACCGGCACCGCAGCCTGCCGCACAGGCCGCAGTACCGGCTGACGTGTCGTTCTAATCCCTCAAAACAACGCGTCTCGGCCCAAAAGGGCCGGGGCCAACAAAGCATGAATTGCAGGGGCGCGGAAAGTGGTGGCAGTGACAATTACAACGCCGGAAGAACAAGAAATCCGCCGTGACCTTGAGTACATGGTCGCGCGTTGGGGCGAACTTCCTGAAGCCGCTGTCTTTGAAGTGAGAGCATTTAAGGAGGGCGCCTCACCTCAGATTTCGAAGTATTCACCTGATTGGATTGATGAAGCCGTCGATTGGATCGTTGATCTGAACGAGATGGGCTACAACATATACGTCGTTCGAAATCCAATCCGTCAGGACGTCACAGGCAGCGCAACAGACGCGGATATCATCGCCAGTTTCTTTCTGTGGGCTGATTGTGACGACGAAGCCAGCGCTGGCAATGTTTATCGCTTCGATGGGCCTAAATGGACATCTGCCGTCACCACAGGCCGCACGCCTTCAGTGCGTGTGCATACCTATTGGGAACTAAGAGAGCCTTGCCTGGATATGGCCGAGTGGCGGCGCATGCAGGAAACCATCGCTGCTCATTTCAGATCTGACAGCAGCGTCGTGAATCCATCCCGGATCATGCGCGTTGGTGGCACCGTCAGCTATCCGGCCAAGCACAAGCTGGAACGTGGCTACATCAAAGAAGTCACGACGATCCGCACCGAGTACGATGACGGCCGAGCGCCCGTGAGTATGGAACAGATGATCCGTGTGTTTGGGGCTAAAGCGTCCACATCGATCTCATCGATGCCGCCGATCGACACCGGGCCACAGCCTTTGGATAGGGCCCTGGCGGCGGCCAATATTCTGGCTGGTTCAGATTGGCGGGAAAACCTCAAGAAGCTGGTTGCAAGCTATGTCGCCCGCGGATGGACAGACAGCGAGATATCAGATCGTTGTTCTGCGTTCACATTGCCTGGATGGACGCCAGATCAAACGCGCCAAGACGTGCTTGGCTTTATCAAGTGGACCCGTGAGCAGGAGGCAAAAAACGGCGGTCAGTACGCTGTAAGCCCGGAATTGAAATCACAGTCTGACACTTCAAAGATCATCCAGGATTTCAAGATCAAGACGTCAGATGAGTTTCTCGCCGATCTGGAGCCGCTGGAGTATCTGATCGACGGGATCTTGCCGACTGGAGTTGTCTACAGCCTCACAGGCTACCCAGGCCACGGCAAAACCACTCTAGCCATCCAGGTCGGGCTTTCTGTCGCCTTGGGCGGTGATTTCGTTGAGAGGCGTGTTGAGGGCGGCGACGTACTCTTTCTGGCTGGTGAAAACCCATACAACCTCAAATGGCAATACGCTGCCGCATTAGCGGCGCGAGACATAACAACGGCGGATCGCCTGCACTTTGTCGAAGGCCACTTTTCAATCTCCGCAATGATTGAAACGCTTAAGGCTAAAATGGCTGAACTGCCAAACCTGAAGCTCATTATCATCGACAGTTTACAGGCCTTTTTTGAGGGAGATGACGACAACGCCAACATCAAGATGGTTGAGGCCGCACGGCGGTTTCGAGAGGTTGGTGACATAGGCAGTAGGCCCGCCGTTTTGGTCATCGCTCACCCCGCCGGGAAGGAGCCAAAGCGCGATAATCTTGTGCCGCGCGGCGGCGGTGCGTTCCTCGCAGAAATCGATGGCAACCTGACCGTTTGGGGTCACGGTGAGGACATGCAAACCCTGCATCACAGCCCGAAGTTTAGGGGGGCAGGCTTTGAGCCAATTGACTTTGTGATGGCCACTCACGAGTTTTCTCACCTTACCGATACAAACGGCACGCCACTGCGCCTCAAGGTCAGCAGGCAAGCTATGCAGATCGAGCAGGCTACACGCGCTGACAGGCGCAACAGCAGCCTGCGGAACGTTCTCATGGAGCTGTCCGGGCAACCCCGGCTATCACTGCGCGAGCTATCAAGCAGAACCGGAATACCGAAGTCTACGGTCTCTAATCTGATCAATGAGGCGAAGGAAGAGAAGCTTATTCGCCGCCACGCCAAGGGCTGGAAACTCACTGACGGCGGGGAGGAATACCTTGATGTTTGATCAGTTTCTAGCGCCCGAAATCAGGTGTCCAAGAACGGAAAAACGTCTTGGACAGTTTGATGCGTTTTGGGCCGGTTTTTGGCTGGACAAAAGCTGGACAAAAGCTGGACAGCAACTTGGACAGTTTTGCGTCAAACATAAGAAATATAACGAAAAAGAGCAGGTGTCCGAAACTGTCCAGATGGAAATGAAAATCGCAGGTGTCCAGAACCAGTGTCCAAGGGGGGTTTCTTATAACCCCCTGACTGGGACACGCTGGACAGTTTTCAGACGGATCTTCAACAAGGAGCTTATCGGATGACAAAAGCAAAACGCCCCCGTCGCCAACGCAAAGGCGACCGGCTGCTCAACATCGATGCTCGAAAAGCAGAGGTCATGGTCGACCACGCCGTTGCTGGCTTTGATCGCGTGGCATCAGAGACCGAGCGCAAATGGGGATATGATCGGCTGCCTGAGTTGGTATCGCCGGATCTGGCCGCCAAGTACGGCGGCGCCATTGCCTATCTGAATGAGGCAATCCGCGAGAACGACCCGACAAAGGCTGCTGCTGCCGCATCGAACTGCATCAAGGGCATCCGGGCAATGGAGGCGGAGGCAATAGCTGCAGGGCACCGCTCTCCTGAATGCGTGGCGCACTATGAACTGGATGGCTTCTCATTCAGGCTCATAGCCGATGCCTCGGATTCATCAACGTTGCCCAAAGATGGAATTCAGGCATTCACGCTGCGAGAAGTTGCAATAGCGCTTAGGGCTCAGATTGCAGGTCCGATGGTGGCAGAGGCAAAGAAGCACTTTCCGCGTGCTGAAGTCATCGGCATCAAACAGCGCCAACCCGTCGATTGGAAAGCGGGCGGCGATCCTATCCCCTTTTAGGTCCGGAGGCAGCGCGATGATCGCAGAGCAGCAGCTATGGCAAGGCGTCGTCATCAAGGCAATCATTGATGGCTTGAGCAGTGGGGAGATTGAATCTCCGAGAGAGCGGCTTGATCGGCGCGAGTCAGATGCGTGGATCCGGCGGGCAGGTCAGGACTTCAGAGATGTATGTTCAATGGCGGGGCTTGATCCTCAGTTTGTCCGCGATGCCTACACCGATGGTCGGATATCTCTTCAAGCGCTGAACAACTTCGACAAGTGGATGAAAGAGAGGGCTGCTGCATGAAACCCCGCGAGACCTACACCCGCTACGAGGCAGAGCTAGAGCAGGCCCTACGGGCATCTCATAGGCGGGAAGAGAAACAGCGCGCCACGATACAGCGTCTGAGGATACAGCGGGACGAGCTAAACGCACGTAACGCCAAGTTGGAGGGGCAGTGACATGGGCAAGGGAATAGTAGTTGGATTCGGATTTTTTGCGCTTTTGATCATGTGCGCATGGCTCGTTGTTCAATGGGCTGCTTTTATTGCGAAAATGGCGTTGGAGTATGGTGATCTGGCAGGGGTTGCCCTGCTTTTTGGTCCGCCCGCCATATTCATCATCGCGTTTCTTGCGTGGGATGGCCGCCGGGAGGGCCAATGATGGGCAAGGGCGATAGACGGAACCGAAAGCAAAGCATCGGGCTAGATTTGGCCCCAGCACCTCGGAAGAAGGCGCGGGGCAGAAAGCGCATGGAGCAGATCAAGACGACAGGCAGGAACCCACACCGAACAGCACTGGAGGTCAGGGCAAGACAGATGGGGCATGACCCGGACAAGTGGCAGATGATGCAGTTCCAGGCACTCGGAGAGCCAGCAGGGCGCGCTCTTTTTGCAGCACACACGGTAGAGGACGCCGTAGGGCTATGGAGCGTCTACGCGGGGCTTACAAACGCTGAGCGGCGCTATCACAGCGTCTGTCTGGGTAAGTCAATGTCAGCCAAGGTTGCAAAGGTCGAGTTTCTACCAGAGGTGTTCGAGGTAGACCCGGATGAGCAACCAGACCTGCGCGATGAGGATGAACGCCACCGGGATGCGGTAAACGCATGGGACAAATGGCACGGATGGTTTAACCAGTTGAACCTTGGGCAGCGTTCTATCATTCAATCGGTTTCTCGGGGATGGGCCGATCCAATGATAGACGGAACGCTGACAGAGAAGGGCAAAGAGTTTGTAAAGGCTGTAGAAGCTCTATCAGAAGTAGTTGACTAATCTGCGGAACGTGCTAGTATAATTCCATTGAGATTGTTTGCGTACAGAGGCAAATAAGTCATCTTATTCCGAGCCTTCTACTCGATGGTTTCGGTTAGAGCAGAGGGGTCGCCTAAGTTGTGGTAGATGGCGGCGACCCTCTGTTCCTATTCCGCGTTTTGGTGATTTGACTTGATCGTCTAGCGCTCCTACCGTTCTGCCCATTAATCACTATTTTCTATTTTGCCTATTAGGTGAGGCTGAAAGGATAGTTTACATGAGCAATTGGACAATTTGGGGCGTTAGGTTTGTACTGAGTTTGGCAGGAACGGCAGCAGTGGCTTGGTACGTTTCCTTTGCTATCGCCGACTATGTGGTTAGGGCCAACACATCGAGTGCAAATGAAGCAATGAGCGCGCTTCAGTCCTCTATCGACAGGCTGAACGAAAGCGTCATAGTCAACAACACTCAGCTAGCGACCATAAACGACCGGATTGTTGGATTGACGCAGGCAAGTGCCGAGCAGGGCGTTCAGATTGATGTTATCCGCAAGGATCTAGCGAAGGTCCAAAGCTCTGTGCAGGACTACGGCATCGACATCAAGGCAAGCTACGAAGCGATTAGCGAAAACATGCTCGGCTGGACTGAGATTAGGGATATCTATTCGGTGCCGGACGGTCAGCCCGTTCAATGGAAGATAGTTCCTGTAATTGAGGAATAATCCCGCGCTCAAACAACACACGGTAGCCAGCACAGGCAGAACCTGAGCGGATCCTTACAATTGCCGAGAAACACTCAATTGCTAGGCTATTACTAGTTTTTTGGGGGTTGTTATGTTTTTTAAACGTTTGGTTCTACCAATTTTATTGCTTTCCACGCCTATCAGCGCTAGCGCAGTTACCGTGAATGTGGATGGAATAGACTGGGAAATATCTACGATCTATGGAAGTTACGAGGACAATGTTGACCTCTTGCGAAACCAAGTTTGGTATGGTGACTCAGAGCTTTCCAATATATTTGCGCAGACGGCAACAATAACTGCACCGCCCGAACTTCGGGAGGGACCAAATGTTCGTTTTCTCTGGGCTGAACCCAGAGGCTTCTTGACTAGTTGGATATGGATCGAGAGTCTCGATGAGGTGCGACGAAGCAACGACACTGGCCGAGAGGCTGACTACGTTTGGGCGATTGCAGGAGAAGTTTCGCCGGTTCCAATTCCCGCGAGCGCCCTACTCCTAATCGGTGGATTAGGTGCCCTTGGCGTAGCTCGTAGCCGGAGAGGCCGCAAGACGGCCTAAGTCATAGCGTAAAGCGCAACAACATTGAGCCCGTCACCCCGGTGGCGGGTTTTCTTTAAAATCACTGTTTGTGACATCAAAGGCACCTCTGTGCGCTGAGAGAGGTACCCCCTTAGTGCATCAAAACATGTACTTCGCGGGTACGCAGCCGCCCGACTGCGGAAACAACGGGCACCGAATAGCGGGGGATAGGGTGATGCGAGATGAGCTTTCAACCAAGAAGGGGGCTGTTCACTGCGGTCCGTCGCGTTACGCCCCCGGGAAACACTCCATGAAATCGAAAGCACAGAAAGTCTCGGCCCGATTGTGTGGGCCGAAACTCTTCGTCGTGTGCTAGGCCATTAATTATTGAAATGGCTACCTCCTTCCACGTCCTCGATCCGGAAAGTTCTACCAGTACCAAACGCACCGCCACCGAAGGACCCCAGACCACCGCCGAATCCACCTGGATCGCGAACCTCAACCGGTCCTGGTGTCATTCCCGTACCAGCGCCGTATCCTTCAAGGAAACCTTCATTGTGCGTAGACCGGGAGCCTTGGCGATGACTGCCCAATCCTTCAATAGCCCCATTCCCGTACATTATCTGACCGATCTCATCAGCAACATCGTTCGCAAAAGATGCGGTCGTCATCGCCAGCGAAAACGCGACGGAAGTTGTCAGTTTAGTGAGCATATTCATGTCAATCTTCCTTTCTGTTTCGAAGTTAGTAACCGTTGCGAAAGGCTTGCGTATCCCAAGCACTGATTTGATGATGTCAGGTGAACCTGTCATAGACCTGACATGCCAAATATTCATGCAAATAGAAAAAAAATAGATATTTAGAATGGACTATTGTTAGGGAATCAGAGCGCCAATGCCCGGATGGCACAGCACCTCACGACATGAGCGCGGGTACGGCTATCAATGGGTCAAGCTAAGGCAGCACATTCTGCAGCGAGACGGACACCTATGTCAGCCATGTCTGCGCAAGGGTAGACCGACACCAGCGACTGAGGTGGACCACATCATAGGCAAGGCACAGGATGGGACGGATGACCCCGAGAACCTGCAAGCCATATGCCATGACTGCCACGTCGATAAGACGAAGCGCGAGAATGGAACCAAGGAACAGGTGGGAGATGATGGATGGCCAGTCGGTTAGGATCCGATGCAAGTAACGACAAGTTCCCTGGTTGGGCCCGACCCAATCACATCGAACGAACAAAAGTAGGCGTTGTTGTTGTATTTGAAGTAACCGGCGTTCAGCCCGCGCTCCCTGATCATCTCACCGCGCGCAACCACTTGTTCGCTGTCACTTGGTGAAAGGACGGTGGCACTTGCTTGTGTCGCTAGCGCGGCAAAGAAGATAGCCAATAATCCCGAAAGAAGTCTCATATCAAAGTCCTCAAGCTGATGAAATTCTTCACAGCATGCGCACTGAATGACGGTCCCGCAACCCGCAAGGCGGGAAGGGGGTACCTCAATCTTCAGGACCTCTAGCCTAGGGACCGGCGGCGGGAGCCATTTTTTCACATCCACAAAATCGGGATTCAGTTATGGCAGGACGGCCAAGGTTGCCGCAGGAGGTGGCAAGCATCACCGGAGCGGTAGCTAAGAACGCTGGCCGGTTCAAAGATCGGGCGACCCCAAAAGTGCGGTCTCTTGGGCCTGCACCAAAGGCTTTCAACGACGAGCAGAAAGAGCTGTGGGACGAGTTCAATGAAGACTTCCCTTGGCTTGGTCGTTCTGACCGCAAGCTAGTCCGTTCGGCTGTAATGCTGGAATACCAAATGTTGACCGAACCAGAGGTACCGGTCGCCGTATACGCTCAAATGCGCTTGTTGCTTAGTTCAATGGGTGGAACGCCGGTAGACCGCTCGAAGGTAGCCGCGCCGGAAGAAGAAAGCACAGACCCCGCCGATGAGTTCCTTAACTGATCCGGTATCGGCCTACGCTAAGGCCGTAGAGGCAGGCGAGATTGTAGCGGGGCCGCATGTTCGTGATGCGTGTCGGCGGCACTTGGATGACCTGCATACGGCAGGAGATCGCGGCTACTACTTTGATGGCGAAGAGGCCGAGCGGTTTGCGCGGTTCTGTCGGTCGGTGTTGCGGCTAAGTGAGGGCCAGTTTGACGGGGTGCCGTTCGAGCTTCACCCGTCTCAGCATTTCATTTGCGGTTCGCTGTTTGGGTGGAAGCGCAAGCGCGATGGGAAGCGCCGCTTTCGGCGGGCTTACATTGAGCAGGGAAAAGGGAACGGCAAATCCCCCATGGTCGGCGCGATTGGCCTGTATGGTCTGGTTGCTGACGGGGAAGCCGGGGCGCAGATCTACAGCGCTGGTGCCACGAAGGAGCAGGCGGGCATTCTGTTTCGGGATGCGGTCCAGATGGTCGACCAATCGCCAAGCCTGGACAGTAAGATCCGGCGCAGTGGCGGGCCGGGTAGGGAATACAACCTTGCGCACCTGAAAAGCGGTTCATTCTTCCGCCCAGTGTCGCGCGAGACGAAAAAGACAGGTTCGGGACCTCGGCCCCACTTCGCGCTCTGTGATGAGGTGCATGAACACCCAGACGGCGGCGTTATTGAAATCCTAGAGCGGGGCTTCAAGTTCCGAGAGCAGCCGCTACTTATAATGATCACTAACAGCGGGTCGGATCGGCAAAGCATCTGCTGGCAGGAGCGAAAGCATGCCGTTGCTGTTGCGGCCCAAGAGGTCGAAGACGACACAACGTTTGCCTATGTCTGCGCTCTGGATGAAGGCGACGATCCTTTTGAAGATTCATCCTGTTGGATTAAGGCGAACCCGCTGCTTGGTGTGACGATCACCGAGGAGTATTTGGCGCTGCAGGCAAAGCAGGCGCGCGATATTCCAGCCAAGGCCAACGGGATCCGGCGCTTACACTTCTGCGAGTGGACGGATGCCGAAAGCGCTTGGATCAGTCGGGCAGCGTGGGAGGCCATTGAGGACCACACGCTCAACATTGAGGACTTCAAAAAAAAGAGGGCATATGCCGGACTGGACCTTTCGGCGAAAGCCGACCTTACGGCAAAGGCGCTGGTTTTCGAGGATGGTTTCACGGATGACGGCGACCCAAAATTCACCGCCTTCGTCCACGGCTACACGCCAGAGGACACACTGCGAGCGCGGGCAGACAGGGATGGCGCCCCGTATGATCTTTGGGTTGAAGCGGGGTTCTTAACGGCTACGCCGGGGAAAAAGACCCGGCTGGACTATGTGGCGGCTGATCTTATCGAAGATAGCAGCAGTTTTGATTTGGATTTCATCGCCTATGACAACTTCCTGATCGCTGACTTTGAGGCGATTGTCGGAGATATGGGCGCGGTGCTTCCGATGTTGGACCACCCACAGGGCTGGACCAAACGCAAGCGGGAAGCCCCTGACGGGCAGGAAGTCACCCTTTGGATGCCTGGGTCCGTGGATGAGCTGGAAACGCTCATTCTGGAACAGAGAATACGGGTTCATGTGAATCCGGCGCTGCGCTCGGCGGTATCGGGCGCGACTTTCGATACCTCGCCTGCAGATTTGCGGCGGTTCACGAAACACAAGGCCGCTCGGCGGATCGACATGGCTGTTGCGCTCGCAATGGCAGTTGGTGCGGCAACGGCGAGACAGGATGAAGATGCCGCCTCAGTTTATGAGCAGCGCGGCCTTTTGATGATGTGAGACGTATATGGATTTTTTCGGATTGTTCCGGCGCAAGTCGGAGGTTGCGCCTGAACAGCCGAAGGCTATGGGACAAACAATTGCGGTTGGCCCGACAATTGACACGTCTCAGGATTTGGACGGATTTCTGCGCGCAGGCTCGGAAACGGCCTCCGGTGCGACCGTTACGCCTGACGCAGCACTTAACGTGGCAGCAGCAAATCGCTGCGTGACCCTGATATCTGGCGCGGTCGCTACGCTGCCCTTGCATATCGTTCGACGCGACGGAGAATATCGGCGGGAACTGCCCGCGAACGACACTCTTTCTCAATTGATACGGCGAAAGCCGAACCGTTGGCAGTCGCCTTCGCAGTTTCGGCGCATGCTGCAGGCCCACGTTCTCTTGCGCGGCAATGGCTACGCGATGAAGGTCAAGAGCCGCGGTATGACTACGGAATTGGTTCCGATGATGCCTGACAGGGTGCAGCCAAAACAATTGCCGACCGGGGAATTGGTCTATCACTATCAAAAGGCGGGTGGCGCGTCTGTTGTTTTGCCGCAAAGCGAGGTTTTCCACCTACGCGGCCTTTCGCTTGATGGCGTGACCGGTCTTTCGGCGCTGCAATATGCCCGCGAAAGTATCGGCATGGCCATCCAAACAGAAAAGCACGGCGCAACGCTATTTAAGAACGGCGCGAACCCAGGCGCTGTGTTGGAACACCCCAACGCTATCGGAAAAGAGGGCCAAGACGCATTACGGGCCTCCCTGGAGGCTTTTCGAGGCGCTGAAAACGCGAACAAGACGCTGATCCTGGAAGAGGGGATGCAGTGGAAGCCCATGACCATGACGAGCGCAGATGCGCAATTCGTAGAAAACCGGAAATTCACGCGCTCTGAAATTGCGATGTTCTTTGGCGTTCCTCCGCACATGCTGGGTGACACGGAGAAAAGTACGTCCTGGGGAACTGGGATCGAACAGCAGTCAATCGGGTTTGTCACCTACACGCTCCAAGACTGGTTGACCGAGTGGGAAGAGGCAATCAACCGGGATTTGATTCAAGATCCGTCAGTCTCGGCCAAATTCAACGTCAATGGACTGGTTCGCGGCGATATCAAAGCGCGTTGGGAGGCGTACGTGAAGGCGCTTCAATGGGGCGTGTTTAGCCCTGATGAGGTCCGTTCACTAGAGGATATGAACCCCCGCGAGGACGGGGAAGGCGGTCAATACTATGAACCGCCCAACACAGCGGGAGGGCATAATGAGCCTGCGCAAACTACCGAAGATTGAGGCAGTTAAGGCGCTTTCAGGCGTCGAATGGCAACCCAGAATCGATGTTGTTGAACGCTGGAATGCCGGTGTGCGAGCCGCGTCCGAGAATGACACGTCGATTTCTGTTTTAGATGAGATTGGCGAAGATCCATGGACCGGTGGCGGTGTAACGGCAAAGCGTGTTGCTTCTGCGCTGCGCTCCATTGGCCCGCGTGAGGTTCAGGTGAATATCAACTCACCGGGCGGTGACTTCTTTGAGGGCGTGGCGATCTACAACCTGCTGCGTGAACATCAGGCCAAAGTGACCGTCAATGTACTTGGTTTAGCTGCGTCCGCCGCATCCGTCATTGCAATGGCCGGCGATGAAATCAGGGTCGCAAAGACCGGATTCCTGATGATCCACAACGCATGGGGCATCACGGTCGGCAACCGACATGATATGGCTGCGTCTGCGGCAACACTTGAGCCGTTCGACCGGGCTATGCGTGACCTCTACGCGGAGCGCTCGGGCCAATCTTCGGATGATGTAGAATCGTGGATGGACGCTGAAACCTATTTCACCGGCAAGGATGCCGTTGAAAATGGGCTTGCTGATGCGTTTCTCGACGCTGACGCAATTGGAATGGACGAAGATGGCGGTAAACAAGCCTCTGCCATCGCAAGGATTGAAGCGTCTTTGGGCGCACAGGGAATGTCTCGCAAGGAGCGTCGTAGCCTTCTTGCGGAACTACAAGAGGGGCCTGCCGTAGCGGCCCCTAACGTCATGCCGGGCGCTGACTTAGCCGCTGCTCTCCGCAGCAACATCGAAAAACTGACGAAATAGGAGTTTTCTTATGAAAACCTTCGCACAACCCGTTCGCGGGCTTGTCGGTGTGCGCGCTGATGCTGGCACCGATATCAAGGCACTGCTTGATGAGCAGGGCAAAGCGTTTGAAGCCTTCAAGGCGGCGCATGAAAAAGAGGTCACTGACCTGAAAAAAGGCCTGGGCGATGTTGTCCAGTCTGAACAGGTTGACCGCATCAACGCATCCGTTGGTGAACTGCAGACCGCTATCGATGAGGCAAACGCAAAAATTGCGTCTCTGTCGTTGTCTGGTGGTTCGGTCGATGCAGAAACCGACCCCGAATACGTTAAGGCGTTCGGCAACTGGTTCCGTAAGGGGCGCGGCGAGACCGAAGTTGAGGCTATGCAGGCAACCGGCATTCGTGCGGCCATGTCTGTCGGCACTGATGCTGACGGCGGCTATCTGGCTCCAACCGAATGGGACCGCACTATTGTCGACAAGCTAAAAATCGTTTCGCCCATGCGTCAGATCGCTGGGCAGATTTCGATTGGCGGCAACGGCTTTACCCGGTTGTACAACGACCGTGCGACTGCGTCGGGCTGGGTTGGTGAAACCGCAGCGCGTCCGACCACAGGTCAGGCGCAGTTTGGCCAGTTGACCTTCAACACCGGCGAAGTCTACGCCAACCCGAAGGCAACGCAGCGCGTTCTGGATGATGCTCTGGTCGACATCGAGTCCTGGCTGGCGATGGAGGTAGAGACCGAGTTTTCCTATCAGGAGAATGTGGCCTTCATCTCGGGCGATGGCACCAACAAGCCGAACGGTCTGTTGACCTACGCCACCGGCGGCGCAAATGCAGCCACACGCCCTTGGGGTGTGATCCCGGAGGTTGCTTCCGGTGCAGCGGCGGCACTCACCGTCGATGGCCTGATTGATCTCGTTTACGACCTGCCGACCGAGCGTAGCGCGAATGCGCGGTTTATCATGAACCGCAAAACTCACGCCGCTGTTCGTAAGTTGAAAGATGGCGACGGCAATCTGATTTGGCAGCGCGGCCTTGCGCCAGGTGAACCATCGACAATTCTTGGCCAGCCGGTCACGGAAATGGCGGCAATGCCGGATGTAGCGGCCAACGCATATCCGATTGCCTTCGGCGATTTCCAGCGCGGTTATCTGATTGTTGACCGTGTCGGTATCCGCATCACGCGCGATCCCTACACGGACAAACCTAACGTGCAGTTCTACACGACCAAGCGCGTTGGTGGCGGCGTAAACGACCCCGAGTCGCTGCGCCTGCACAAAGTTGAAGCCTAAGCGCTCAAGCTTTCCAGAAGGGGCGGCGAGTTCGCCCCTTTCGATGGTTTGAGAGGTGACCCCATGAAAGCAACTAAAGCGATTTACGCTGTTCCAGACGGTGAGGTTTACCCCGTCAAACTGGAAAAGGGTGACGAAATCCCTGAAAACATGGAAAAAGTGGCCGAAAAGCTTGGCGCTACGCCCAATAAGAAGGCCGCGCAGGGCAAATGACCCCGGTCCTTGTTTCAGCGCCAACCGAAGCGCCAGTTTCTCTTTCTCGGGTGAAAACGCATCTTCGCGTGGATCACTCGGAAGAGGATTTGTTGATTATAGACCTAATCAACGCTGCCGTGTCCTATCTGGATGGCTGGTCGGGTGTTCTGGGTCGCTGCGTGGTGTCTCAGACATGGCGCTTTGGTGTTCGTGACTGGTCTGACTGCATCCGGCTTCCGTTTCCGAATGTGGCTTCGGTCACAATCACCTATCAGGACACCGATGACACAGAGCAGACTGTTGCCCCGGCGGAATACGAGATTATTCAGGACACTCTTGGTTCTGTTGTGCGCTTCAAGGATGCGTTTTCAGAGCCTTCAGTACACGACGACACCCTAGAACCCATTACCGTTACTCTAACGGCGGGATATGGCGGCTCTGGTGTTGTTCCGGCTGCGCTTAAGCAGGCAATATTGCTACTGGTGACGCACTGGTACGAAAACCGGGCTTCGGTCACAGAGATGCGCTTGAGTGAAGCGCCTATGGCATTCCGGGCGCTGATCGAGCCGCACCGGCACAAGGTGGTGTGATGGCTCGGCGTCCACAAGTCGGCCAGCTATCCGAGCGGATCACGTTTCAGGCTTATAGCGAGACGTCAAACGGCGCGGGCGGGTTCACAAAGACCTGGGCTGATTTGTCGAGCGTGCCGAAGGTATGGGCGCATGTCGCGCCAAAGCGTGGGATCGAAGGTCTGCTTGAGGGCCGCATGAATGCATCCGCGACGTATGTCTTTAAGATCCGGCAGCGGTCGGACCTTGATGAAGCCATGCGAATTCAGTGGCGGGGCGAGACCTACAACATTCGTTCGATCATGCGTGAAAGTCCGCGCTCTATGTATTTGCAGATCGAGGCTGAGCGGGGCGTTTCGAATTGAAACCGACTGTGGAGATCACCGGCATTGATGACGTGAATCGTATCTTTGAGGATGTGGGGCCTCGACAGGCACATAACCTCATGCGCTCCACGATCCACGGCATCGCGGGCGAAATGCGCAAGGAAAGCCGCAAGCTGGCCCCAAAAGATGAAGGCGATCTAAAGAAGTCGATCAAGGCGAAGCGGGAACGAACACCGCACGGAAAGTACCTCTCTACCGTTCGTGTCGCGCCAAAAGCATTCTATTGGCGATTTCTGGAATACGGTCAGGGCCCAGACAACGTGGAGCATGCTTTTTTCATGCGTACAGTCGAGAAATTCCGCCCAAAGCTGAATGACATCTTTGTTCAGCAGTTTGGCAAGAAATGGGAGGCGGCGCTTAAACGTGCCGCAAAGCGCAATGGGGGTTGAGGTTGAGCTGCAGCGGGCGCTGTATTCGCAGCTAGTTGCGGCATCTATCGGCGCATCAGTCTTTGAGACTACGCCCCAGGCATCAGATGGCGGCAATAGCGGTGTTTTCCCGTATGTCACAATCGGGCGCGCGATAATCACCGAACTGGACACGCAGACCACGAACGGATTTTCCGCGCAGATCCGCATCCACACATGGAGCCGCACAGGCGAAATGCTTGAGTGCAAAGGCATCCAGGGCGCGATGTATGCGGCCCTTCATCGTTCTGAAATGACGATAACAGGTTTCAACAATTTCTCGCTGTTACGCGAGGACACAGATTGCTTTGCCGAAGAAGACGGCAGGGTTCATGGGGTGTGTGAATATCGCGCCCTTATTGAGAGCGCATAAGCGCAAAGCCCATAGATGGAGACTAAATCATGGCGAAAGAAGCTGGGCGCCTATGCGTCATCAAAATCGGAGGCACTACAGTTGGCGGAGGCCGCACAGTTGGCATCACGGTCAATGGATCCCCGATCAATGTGGAAACTCAGACCGACAACGGCGTTGCGACCTATTTGGATGGGGTTCTAACGGGCCAGTCGCTGGAACTCACGATTGATGGATACGAAGAGGATAACGTTCTGCGTGACATCTCGTTGGGTGCTGCCTCGGGCAAGTTCCTTAGCAACCTGACATTTGAATTCCCCAATGGGGATGAGGTGTCGGGCGATTTCGTGATGACCGCCTATTCGGAGACCGGCGCGTTTGAGGACGGGCAGACGTTCACATCGACCTTCAGCAGCGATGGAGCGTGGACCTTCACGCCGTCCGTCTAATGAAAGGTTTTGAGCCGGTAAAACTTAGCTGGAAGGGTGAGGACTACACTGTTCCAGCAGAAGACCAATTGATGCTGATTGCGTCGATTGAAGACGCTCTAACGGGCGGTAATGGCGGGCAAGCTATCAGCGTTCTGATGCAGCCTAACGGGCCGTCATATGTGCGACTGTCTCGGGCCTTCGGTGCCGCGTTGCGCCATGCTGGGGCCGAGGTATCTGATGATGAAGTCTATCTTTCAATCATGGATGACTTCGCAAAACAGGACTCGTCCGTTGCTGTGAAGGTTCAAGCTTCAATTATGGGCCTGTTGGCAATTGTTGCGCCCCCTGTGGCGCTGTCGTTGGCTCCCAACAGTAAAAAAAAGTCTCAGGAAAGTTCGAAGGCAGCGGAATCGTAAAGACGTTGCATGATCTCACAGTCGGCAGCGAATGGGTTTCAGCCGCAGAGTTCTGGCGCATGTCGCCGGGGCAAGTGTGGTGGTTGATACAGGCCAAGTTGCCGGATGATTTCCAACAGCGCGGCAACGAAATGGTTGAGGTTGTCGAGATGGTAAAGGCTGCTAAGCGAAAGGACGCTGCGTAATGGCAAAAGTCGTTGGCGATGTCGCCATTGCCGTTGGCGGCGATGCTTCTGGCCTCGTTCGGGAACTCAAAAAAGCCGGAAATTCGGTCAAAGGCTTTGAGCGCAATGCGGAAAGCATGTCGCGCAAGATGGCAAAGATCGGTGTCGCGGTTGCTGCTTCTGCCGCTGCAATGGGCGTTGGCTTCTTGGTCTCAGCCCGAAATGCGGCTGCCTCTGCCAAGGAAATTCAGAACCTTTCGCGCGTTGCTGGCGTTGGCGCAGAGGAGTTTCAAAAGCTCGCCATAGCGGGTGAAGAAGTCGGGTTTTCCCAGGAGAAGATGGCCGACATCTTCAAGGACGTGAACGACAAATTCGGCGACTTCCTTGCCAATGGTGCAGGGCCTCTGAAAGACTTCTTTGAGAACATCGCCCCGGCTGTTGGCGTAACAGCGGACCAGTTCGCAAACCTATCGGGGCCTGAAGCTCTGCAGCTTTATGTTTCCTCGCTGGAAAAGGCAAACGTCAGCCAACAGCAGATGACCTTCTACCTTGAGGCGCTGGCGAGCGATGCGACGGCTCTGGCTCCACTTCTTCGCAACAACGGGCAAGAACTCAAGCGCCTTGGCGATGGGGCCCAAAACGCGGGCCGGATCATCAGCAATGACCTTATTGACCAAGGCGCGCGGCTAGATGAAAAGCTTCGCGACCTGTCCCGCACAATCGAGGACAAGGCTAAGGTTGCAATCCTAGAATACGCCGATGAGATTGAGGCGCTGGCAACTTGGGTTGCAGATGTTGGTATTCCGGCATTGGTTGATTTCGGAAAGGGTTTCGTTGCCTTTGTTGAGGATTTGCAGCCTGCCATTGATGGGCTTCGCAAGTTCATGTCTCTCGTCGGTGCGGCGGCTGGCGTTGATGGAGGGGCTGTTGCAGAATACAGCGCTGCAGAACAGAACCGGCGCAATCAAAGTCTTGGCGCAGATCCGAACGACAAAGGCGATCCGTCCAACTCAGGGACGTTCTATTGGGACCCTGAAAGAGGAGAAGTAGTTGAATACTCCGACAACACACCCGCGATTCCGGGATCGACTGCGCCAGCCGTCAGTATTACTTCAATCCCGCCTAGTTCTGGCGGCGGGCGTCGTCGCAGCGGTGGCGGTGGTGGTCTAGGCCTGGACAACTTCGAGGCATTTCAAGCGCGCTTGGCTACAGAGGCCGAGCAACTTGAAATCTGGCGCGAAGAGCAGATGGAAAAACTCCAGGAATATCGTGATGCAAAAATCGCGACCGAGGAGGAGTACAACGAGCTTGAAGCTGCGATCACCCGTGAACACGCCGAGCGGCTTGCAGATATTGAACAGGCGTCTATGCGAACCAAGCTCGGGAAGTTCAAAGGAGCCTTCCGGGATCTATCGTCGCTCATGCAGACGGAAAACGAAAAGCTGTTTGAGATTGGAAAGGCGGCGTCACTCGCAAACGCGATTGTCAATGGGCATGAAGCTGCGTCAGAGGCTTGGAACAAAGGCATGGCTATTGGTGGCCCCCCAGTTGCTGCAGCGTTCACGGCTGCATCTGTTCTCAAGACGGGTGCGTTGATCCAAAGCATTCAGTCCGCCAACTCGCGCGGGACGTCGGCAGGCTATAGCGGTGGCGTTGGCGGTGCTACTACACCTTCTGCGGCTCCTTCTGAATCGTCACAGACCAGCAATGGCCTTGACTTGCGCATTCAAGGTATCAACTCGGATGATCTCTACCGAGGTCGCGACGTTAGAACTCTGTTTGAAGAACTGATGGAAGAAGCTGAGGACCGAGGCTTTAGAAGCATTGCCTTCGTTTGACATTCTCAGAGAGGTGCGCGTAGCGTCTGGAATTGAACTAAGAATTTGAGAGGTCCGAAATTGAAGTCTCTTGCGGCGCTACTTATTGCCATTCCTTTTTCTTTGAGTGCTCAGGAAGCGCCCACCCCTTTAGAATTTATGAGGGGCATAGATGGATACGAAGTTAAGCTGAGCGGCCGGATAGTTTTTCTCGAGGACGAAAATCAATTTGCTTACTATGAACGCGACCGGAATTATGGGCACACTAAGTTCATCGCATTTGTGGACTCTGGGCGAGAAGACCGCGTCAAGATTCAAGAAGAATGCGGTCGATCCCCGCCACTCATGATGCCAAACGCCTGCAAAATAGAAGCGAGGGGCGCAGTGGAAACAACTGGGTCTCAAGTTCGAGTTAGCATCACTGAAGTGACCTCGCTCGAAAGGTAGGACTTACACAGCTTAGCCGGTTTTAGAAACCGCAGGCTCACCCAACACTTTAAAGACCAACCTAAAACCCTGCTTCGGTGGGGTCATTTGCATTGGGAATCCCTGGATGACAATCGTTTCTCCGATTGGGTACACGCTACCCGCCAACGACATGCCATTGACGCATGCGCGCATATTGCATCGGCGGAATTGGTTGACCGGTGGGGCAATCACGGCGTCCAGCACGGCGGATAACTTCTTTGCCTCTGCGCCAAACAACAGCCTGACCTATGAAGCATGGCGCCCATCAACGACCGGCCTTGAAACATGGGAGTATGACCACGGCAGCGCTGTGGAATGTGATTGTGTCGCCATCGCGGCCCACGACCTGGGAACGCAGGCCGCAACGGTCTCGATCCAATATTGGAACGGGTTTTCATGGGTCGATCTTGTTGCCGCGTTTACCCCAACCGATGACAGCCACATCATGGCTATTTTTGAACCTGTCACAGCGCAGCGTTGGCGGGTTGGCATCCAGACATCTGAGGCCACGCCGGGACAGATCGCGGTGATCCGGGTAGGCAAGGCCCTTCAGATGGAGCGTCCAATCTATGGCGGGCATGCTCCGTTGGTCTTTGGTCGTCGCACTGAGTACCGGACCAACGTTTCAAACACCGGGGAATTCCTTGGGATGACGAAGCAGCGCACAGCGCTGGCAACAGCCTTTGAGTGGCAAAACGTAACAGCGACTTGGGTTCGGTCGAATTGGTCGGATATGCAGCGAGCTGCAGAGGACGACGCCGTTTTCATTGCTTGGAGGCCCGAGACCTTTGAGGATGTCGGGTTTGGCCGCGTGACTGGCACGCCCTCAGCTTCGAACATGGGCATTCGTGATTTGATGACCGTTGGCTTCAGCCTTCAAGGGTATTCGCATGACTGAAACAACAGTCGGACGTGAGCCGGTTCTGATTGTTGCGCTGCAACAGCCGTTCTGCGCAAATACATTCGGTGTAGCGCCATGCACGGCGACAGGCACGAACGATCAGCGCTGCTACAACACACGCAGCTCCTGCAAAGACGCGCCGAACTTCGCGTTGGGGACACCGCTTAGCCTCTATTTTTCAAGGGGCAACAAGGCGGATAAGACTGTGCAGGGCCTCAGCAACGTTCTGCCATTTCTTCAAGGCGTGTCGACTGCACCAACCAAAATCAATCTGGCAACGTCGGACAGGAATTCGCAAGGCATTGGGCAGCGCGCAGTCTGCACGGTTACGTTCAAGGACGTGCCGCATACGGATCAGATCGTTGACCCCTATATTGACGGGCGGTCTTGGGATCCGATGGACGGGACACGCGGCACCTTCTGGACACGTTGGCTCGCGCGCAACAAATACCGCACCGGCGCGCAAATCGTGATCTACGAGGGGTATGCAGGCCAGACACTCGCAGAGATGCGGACACGCCGGTATTTTCTTACCGAGGTCTCGCAGGTTGCCAATGGCCGTATCACCATTAAGGGAAAAGACCCTCTGGCGCGGCTGGAAGAGCGCAAGGCCCAGATACCACCAGTCAGCCCTGGCCTGCTTTATGAAGACATTGATGCATCTGTAACAAGCTTCGAAGTCGCGCGTGCTGTCGAGGCGGACTACCCGGCAACCGGAACCCTGCGGATCAATGACGAGATCATGACCTACACCAGTAGGGCAGATAGCACCAATGGGGTCACCTTCTCTGGTGTCACACGTGGCACTGATAACAGCGAGGCTGAAGACCATAGTGTTGATGACGCGGTTCAAGAGTGCCGCCGATACACCGAACTATCAATGGATGAGGCTCTTGAAAGCATTTGCTTAGAGTCGGGTATAGACGCCGCGTGGCTGGATACTGTCAATTGGGCCGCAGAGGCTTCAGAGCATCGCAGCTTCTACCGCTTAAACACGCTGATCACCGAGCCAGAGCCTGCTGTGTCATTGGTCTCGCAGATCCATGAGCAATGCGCTTGCTACATCTGGTGGGATGAGCGCGCGAGCCTCATCAAGCTTAAGGCCATCCGTGGTATTGACGAAGAGCCACCGGTTTTGACCGATGCCAGCAACATCCTGAAAGGTCTGAGGTTTGTAGAGAAGCCTAAGCAGCGCACTTCGCAAGTCTGGGTCTACTACAATCAGACCGATTTCACTAAGAAATGGGACGATCAAGCGGCTTATCAGCCGCAGTTTGTGCTTGCGGATTTAGATAGCGAAACGCCCGAGAAATACGGGGAGCCGTCTATTCGGAAGATATATGCGCGCTGGCTGCGCACTGACGCTCTTGCGCAGAGTACTGCGTCCAAAATCATCACCCGATACGTTGACATTCCACGGCAGGCTACTTTCCGCGTTGACGCCAAGGACCGGCAGTATTGGGTTAGCGACACGTTCACCTTGCAGCACAGCCTTGATGTGGACGAGTTTGGCGCGCGCCGAAGCACGAATTGGACGATCATATCCGCAGAAGAAAAGGTGAGCGGCGAGGTCATAGAGTACGTGGCTGAAGACACCACCCTGAACGGTCGCATTCACTACATCATGGCCGCTGATGCTGCCGATTATCCTGGCGCGGACGATGCGCCTTTCCGAAATTTTTACATAGGCGATGCAACCGGGCTTCTGTCCGATGGCTCGCCTTGCGCGAGGATTTCATAGATGCCCGCATACACTGGAATTGCAAACGGCGACATCGACCAGGACAGCCCTGGAACTCAGCCTTTGTTCACAGCCCTCCGCGACGACCCAATTGCTTTGGTAGAGGGGCAACCGACCGCCCCTACCAACCAAGCCATGTGGCACCCCTACAACCGCACGATTAACGCCGGAAGCGGTGACGGGATACTTTGGGAACAGGCAGTTGACGGCAGTATCGGATCTGTTGAGACGCCGGATCTTGAGGTTGGCTATCAGTACGCGTTCCTAGTGGATCGTGTAAGTTCATCGGCCTCTTTTACTATCAACGTTGAAGCGCGCCGTTCAATAGACGGTGTTTACATGCCTGCGGTTAGTACTATGGCCAGTCAAGCACTTAGCAGTAGTGTTGCGGTTGGCTTTATTGAATTCAACGATGCGACCAATTTATCGCTCACTCATGGGGTGTCTGCCAGCATAGCTTCAGGGGCGGGAACCTCAAATGGGGATTCAAGGTGTGCTTCTTGGGTATATACAACCACCCCATGGAGGATTGATCGACTCCGTATCCGGCCATCGTCGGGCAGCTTTGATCTTGGCAAAATATATCTTCTTCGTCGCAAGTGGGAGGCCCCGGAATGACGACTGCTCTGACTTATGACGAAAATGGGGAAAAGGTCTTCACCACCTATACCGATGAAGAGTGGGCGGCGATGAACCCACCTTCCACGGTAGAGGATGTAAAGGCAGAGGCGAACCGGCGCATTCTTGAAATTATCCCGGAATGGAAGCAGCGAAACCTGCTTGCACAAGCCGCCCGGCTAAATCGAAAGCCAATGGCGGAATGGACGCCCGAAGAGGTCGCGCAGGTTGAGGCAGGTGATGCCATCTGGGAACAGGTTGAGGCGATCCGCGCGCGCTCAAATGAGATAGAGGAAATCGACCCAATCCCCTCAGACATCACTGATGACACTCTTTGGAGTGCGGTGGGGGTGGAATGACCGGCTCGAAGGAACCTTGGCACCTAGACAAGCGTGTCCCCCTCGCGCTGATCGTTACCATTCTGGGGCAAACGCTGCTAGCGGGGTGGTTTGCCGCAAACCTGTCAACCCGGATCGAAACTCTTGAACGAGACGTTGAGCGACAACGGTTGGTAGACCAGACGCAGACCGAAGCAATTCACCGAGCCGAGCGCCAGGACGTGGCGCAAAGCCAGAAGCTCGAAAACATCCTCGATATCGTAGAGCGCATGGACCGACGCCTAGAGCGCTTGACGGGTCAAAATTGAGGTAAACCGATGACAGTTGATTGGCGCTGGGTTCAATCCCGGCTGCACGACCTTGGATTCAATCCGGGGCCGATTGATGGTGTGCGTGGTCCAAGAACCGACGCTGCCGTTGTCGCGTTCAAAAAGTCAGTCGGCTTTCGCGCGCGCCCATTCGTAGGCCCCCTTACTTTGGAAGCGCTGGATCCTGCACCCGATAAGACAAGTATTCCTTGGATGTCCGAGGCCATGCGGGTGAAGGGACTTCACGAGCAGCGAAACGTGAACGCACTACGCCGGTGGTTCGACTCCTCAGTGTCTTGGATCGACCCTCGGGAGGTTCCTTGGTGCGGTGCGTTCGTCGCCACCTGCTACCGGCAATGGGACAAGGACATCCAAATTCCAAACAACCCACTCGGCGCCCGTAATTGGCGTGAGTTTGGGATTCCCACTCACCCTGTTCTGGGGGCTTGCCTATTGTTCTGGCGAGGGTCCCCGCAGGGGTGGAAAGGCCATGTCGGTTTTTACTACGGCGAGGACGAAACGCATTTTCATGTGCTCGGCGGCAACCAATCCAATGCCGTCACAGTCTCTCGCATCGTCAAGACTCGGCTGCTGACCGCTCGCTGGCCTAATGGCCAAGAGGTAACCGGAACGCCGGTAAAGATCACGCCAAGCGGCGTAAAAATCACAGAAAACGAAGCCTAAGAGGTGAATCATGAAGTTCACTATCCCCGCCATTCTGGCGGCTCTCTCGCTTGCGGCCTGTGGCTGGGACGCTGAGCGCAAACAAGCGGTAGCGGATGCTGCTCTAGTTCGAGTCCAGATGCTGAACGCTCAGGGCGTTGATCCGGTCAAACTGGATGAAACCCAGTTAGCCTGGTTGGCTAGTAGCTGCGCGCTGATCCAAGTGGCTTTCCCTGAGGCCTCTGATGACGTCGCACGTACTTGTGCGGTTGCAATGGAGGCAGCGAAATGAACGGCACAAAAGGTTTTTTCGCATCAAAAGGCATCTGGGGCGGTCTGATCGCTATCGTTGCCTCTGCTGGACAGATCCTTGAGGTCGCCGCACCTGTTGTGGGTCCAATGATGGGCTACGATATCACGCCCGCCGACACGCAAGAGGCAAAGGGATACGTGCTGTCCATTGTCGGCGCCGCTGGTGGTTTGCTGGCTATTCTCGGCCGAGTTCGAGCATCCAAGAAAATCGGCTGACCCACGTGCCGGGGTGCGTCGCAAATCATCACAATCCAACCCACAAGAACAGGCATGGCAAACACCATCTACCGGCGTCGGGTATCAGGCTCGCTACCTCCAAACATGAAAGGATGTCCTATCAACCTAGCAGACGTCCCTGTTCTGCAAACAACTCCGCCCGTCAGCTCCGCGCTGGCGGGCTTTTTTGTTTTTAGGGTGTTGTAAACGACTCCGTTCGGCCTCAGTTTGGATTGGGATTTTCAAAAAAGGATTGCTTCACATGGCTTTAACGATGGGTTTGGATACTAAGAAAGTAGAGTTACTGTTTCGCTCGGCGCTCTTAGAAGATGCCACAACAGTGAACGAGCGATTTGCAGCAATCATTGCTGACATAGACATTCATGACGACGACGAGGTTTGGATTTCAATAAGCGATGACCTTTGGCCCGACATAGAAAAGGCAAACAAAGTTGAGGAGCTTGCAAAGCTGCTTTGGGTGGAAATCCAGTGGGAAGGCACGATGGGAGAGTTCCCGTTCGCTTGGCCGAGTTTAGGAGAACACACCAACGACACCGCTACCTATTTCAAAATGGTGCTGGACGCTTACGGCGGGCAAAAGCCGGAATAGGGGCGAGTGGTATAGACTTGGAACAGGAGACTAAAGCGCAGTACGATCTGCGCATGGAACAGGCAAGGCTAGAGCACGAGATTCACCGAGGGGATCTCCGCTCAAGCAACCAGTCAGCGATTGAGTTCTCGTCTATTGCTGCAAAAGCACTCCTTTTGACTAACGGTGGTGCTGTTATTGCTGTGCTTGGATTCGTTGCAACGATTGCGGGTGGAGATGGTGCTTTGCGGATTGATATCCGTGCCGCCGCTGATGCACTGGTTTGGTTCGCGTGGGGGGTCGCAGCATCTGTCGTTGTTTCTCTTCTTTCATACTTGGTCATGTATTTAGAGGCCGAATATGAGGCGCGCTCAATATATGTTTGGGAATACCCATTCATACTGAAAGAAAAGGGTGCCAATGCGCTTTGGTGGATGCGAGTGTTAACTCAGTTGACAGCTTTCTGCACCGCTATAAGCGCACTTGTGTTCTTCTTCGCGGGCATTGATGCCGTTGTGAGTGTTGTTAACGGTTCAACCACTGAGAAAGGTGCGAACTGTTGGGGCCTTGCAGGCAATTGGTGGTTTTTTTGCAGGATACCGTAGTGAGGATAGTGAGGTTTAGGTGTTTAGATGGAAAAATTGTATGGCGGACGTACACGCTGCCAGGCACGACGTTGCGATCCTGAACTATTTTGACGACGTGGTTTCCGTTTCCATTACGAGTCTTGATAAACGGCTAGCAGACTTAGAGAAGAGTGAAGATGACTTCGCGCCATTTTGGGTTGAGGATATGCGCGATGTAAGAGATGAAGCTTTGAAGGCATTCGCGCTATCGATCCAATCGATTTGGGAGCGGCAGTTTCGAGCATACGTTGCTAAATTTACTGAAGAGTTAGCTTCATCGGAAATATCCCAAAAGAGCGTCCAAACGGCAAAATGGGAAAAACTCTGCGATCTCTTCAAAGATTATAGGGGTATCAGCATGGAGGAGTTTCCTAGCTACTACGCGTTGGATGACTTGCAGAAACTAGGAAACGTATGTCGGCATGGAAATGGACCAGCGGCAAAAAAACTGTTTCAAAGTAGGCCAGAAATTTGGCTTCCGCCTCCAGAAGATATGCCAGAATTTGGCCTCGTTTATTTGCCAGAAGACTGCCACAACGTCGATCGGATGGATCTAAGCCTTGATTACCTGAAAGGTTTTGTTTGGGCGATTGCGGAGTTTTGGAAAGACATAGGCTATATCTATCGAGAGAGTATTGAACGAAAACACCCAGTAACCGAGAAAGCCCTGGTGATGGAGCGTGAATCTCGAACCTGGATTCCAAAGGGCAATAGTTCACGATAAGGAGCGCTAGAATCTAGCATGGAAGGATTGATCGGACTGATCGTTTTTTTGGCGGCATTGGCGCTTCTCCGGGTGATCTACACAATAGTCTGAGATACGGCCGAATCCCGAGGCTATAGCCCCTGGCCGTGGTGGATAATCTCGCTTTGCTGGTCACCGTTCAGATCGATGATCGTTCTGTGGCTGTTTTTCGATGTAGTGAAGGATGATGCGTAGGGTAGAGGCAAAGAAAGACTGCCCAAGCCCGTTGAGAACGGGCCTCCAGACAGATGGTCGCGCCACCGGCTCCGCTGCAACAAGGGCCACCAAGCCGCCGTTCGCTGTGTTGATAAAAAAAGAACAAACAACGGCAGCTATTCGCAATGCAGTCAACTTGGCTCAGGTTTACGATCTTAGCTATGCCGCTTACAAAACATGGGTAACTAAAAGCTGATATATGAACCACCGTCTAACCACCTCGATCCGAATTGCCAAAGCTGCGAACGGCATCCTTGTCAAATCCCGAAAAATCCCGAATCCTCATGAAACTGAGCATTGGGATAGTGACAGCCTCGATCATATCGGTGTCGAACCCATGCTTTTAGCTTTGGCGATGGAATTAGCTTTAAAGGCGTGGTTCGTCTTCGACCACAACAATCCGAAAGTCCCTCGAGAGCATAACTTGGTCAAACTTTTCAATAAGCTAAAGCCAGAGACGCAACGTAGGCTAAACCAAGAATTCAAACTGTCTGTAGCGCCTTTGTATCCGGACTTTTCTTTCGCGGACTACGATCTTCGTAGCGTCCTAATTCAGCACCAAAACGCTTTCATAGATTGGCGTTACATCTATGAGGTTGAAAAAAGCCTATCATTCAGCAAGGGGACTTTTGATGCGGCGGTTGAAATGGTGCTGACAGAGTTCCGTAAGCTTTACGTTGAAGCACCAGTGCCGGTCCTTGGCAATCGAGGGACTAAGTAGCGCGGCCAAATAGTTTCAGTAGTGAGCCGTTAGGCTGGATAGTCGAGGCGAGTCGAGAGCCCACTTCGGGGTTGCTAGTTGCCAAATTCGCTAACAGCGTCCTAGACGGACCGCAACGGCGGCTAAGAACTCAATGATTTTGCCTGAACCTGCTGTGGAGAATGGCTACTTCAAGCGCAAAGCACCAAGTGCCACGACTACTGCAAATGACAGCGTGCCATCGGTGTAGCTCAATACACGCTTTGAAATATCTTCGACGTATTGACGCTGCCCTTGGTGAGATCTTGCGACCACAATTCGTAGCGAATGCCCTGCTTTGCAAGTTCAAAAAAAACCCGATGGGGGTTGATGCCTGTGGCCTCGCGATCAAAGGTCAGGATCCGGTCGTCGGTCAAATGAAGCTCGAAGCGTTCCCTGATTTCGGTGTACTCGCCGTCACTGTCTTTGCTTGTACGGAGAGTTTCCAACCGTAGTGCTTTTGCAATTTCCCCCAGAGCGACGTCTATCGGTAAACTCTCACAAGGTATGGCAGCATCCCATTTCAGCCTGCCAGCACTTATTGTGGCTTTCCAGCCTCCCGGTGTGTTGAAAATAAGCCACGTTCGTCGACCCTCGCTCAATGCAAGAAAACCACTTGCCAAAGCGCAAAGCGCAAAAAGCACTTTGAAAAACCCCCCGATATGATTGGCTGGGTGAATTGCGAATACATAGAGTACAGGCCAAATCAGCCCGACGCAGACCCACACAATGTGTATGCTGGCGACGCGTAGCTTCGTTGATTGGATGACATTCGGTTCTATCACAATCGTTCGATAGCACGTAACTGTACCAGAAATAAGGCAATACTTGCGTCAAAACATGGAGCGCTCGTTTTTATCCAGATGAATTTCGGTCATCCGCCGTTTTGTCCAAAACGACGGCCTCGTCCGCCAATAAGCCACCAGACGCCGTGCTGTGAATGTCTGGAATGCGACGTTTGCCACCTACTGAAAGTGCAAAAATCCGAACGGCAACCAATGCCGGTATGAGTTCAAAGCGGACATTTCCTGCGTAGCGGAATGAATTGAGGCGGGGCCGCTAGTCCCGCCGCTCCTTTTTCTTGGGCCAGCGGGATTTTGACACACCAAACTCCCCTAGCCGACAGGGGGAGGGCGACCCCATTTGACAAGGCCGTGTCCCAAGCTGTGCTTACGGACAGCACCACCCCTGTCGAATAGCATTGCTGCGCCCGATTCTCCCTTAACTCATACACTGTCGAGCCAGCCGAACCAGAATCGACCTTTCACCAGCCACGCAATGCCGAACCCCGCTAGCGCTCCTGCTTCACCAAGGAAGACTGGGTGTAATGACCAATCTGCGCCCAAGCCAATAATCCCGGCGCCTGCTAGAGCCAGGCTTGCGATCATCAGCACACTGCAAAAATCATAGATGCGATTGCGAGTTTTTTTCTGCCATCGGAGTTTGTCGCCCACAAAGTCCTCCGCTCGTTTTCGACGAAATGCGATTGCAGTGAAGTAAAGAAGAACCAACAACAACAATATAGCCGCGACGACGTGCAATAGAACCGCGCTTGCAAACAGCTTTTGTGGGTCTTCGATGCTCAATCGCTCTGCACCATCGGTAACGGACGCAAATAGCGTCGCATCCATTGCCAGCGCCCTCGGCGTCTCGAGCGCATATGTGATACTGCCGCGCAAGTCGACTTGGTGCCCGCTATCGGTACAGAAAACGTCTAGATCAGTCGGCACAATCGCGACAATGATCGCGAAAGCAGCAGCAGCTGTTGCAAGTATGCCGTCCCATCTATTTTCTCCGCGATAGCGAAACATAAACGCGGAAACAAATGCAAGAATGAATACAAATACGGGGCCAGAGCGTGGTTCGTAAAAATAGGCACTGATACTTTTGCGATAACAACCGGGCGGAAATAGGCTGTCTATCCATAGCACGGCGGGCGCTAGCCCAATAGCCATAATCCCGATCCAAAAGGCAAGCTTACGTTGCCGGGATCGCTGATCCTGATCTGACAGGGCGATGTAAGCGGCGTCAACGGACCTAATACTCGAAAGAAAGCTCAACGTAGCCTCCAAAAAAAGACTGTATGAAATGCCAATAGTTTAACGCTCTTGTTCGCCATCCGACAAGCTTCGCCTGTACAACAGAAACAAACCCCTTGCTAAAAGTAGTTTGTCAAAACGGTCGTTTTTGTCACTCGTCGAGCCGTGACCAAGATCGTTAAAAAATTATGCGCCACGAACCCTTGGCAAAAACGCCGTTGGTTTTGTCACTTTTTGGCCTTCCTTCTGATAGCAGATGCTCGCGCGCACTTTAGTGCCAGTAATTTTGGCACGCTGCCGCCCGCAGAAGGTTAGCAACAAGTAGCGTTAATTGACTTGGAGACATGTCGAAGGCGACTTTTCAAGCCGGTCAGTTCAAACATCTTGGCGAAACCATCGACGGTCTGTCGTTTAAAAAGGTATCCCGGCCTTCAAAATGCCCATAATGATTATTAAAACGGGGTTCCGGCTGATCGGATTTAGCCTGTCTTCGGACCTGTGGTCGACTATTGGGAGCCCTATTTGAAACACGAGCGAGCAACACCTGGTTCTGCCGTCGCAAATGCGCATGCGATGCAAGAAACGGATGCAGAGTATAGCGCTGCCATGTGGGCTGGATGCGCGCTGATGGCCATGTATGTTGACCGGTCTGAAGTGTTTCGTGAGCACGCCGAAAGATGGGCCGAGAAGCTTGGATCATTAAGCCTACAGTAGAAAGCAGACTTGACCGATCATGAGCTCCGTAGGCTCTGCTGGAAGACCAAAGCGATGGGCTGAAGCATGTCCCCCGACGCTGACAACAATTGGCTGAATGGCAATTTACCGTTCGTTAACCAACACTAGAGCATGGTTTCGTCGTAGGCACCTGAAGCGGAACCATTAATGAAAAGCCAAATGCTCGATCATCTCAAACAAGTCATTGCCGGAGATAAGAACAGGTTCGGCAAGCTGGTCAAATACGAAGGACAGGGCGGTTTATCTGAAGATGCGCTGCAAGGCCTTAAGGATCTGGAAGCCCGTACTCCACCGCCTGACGCAGTTTTGGAACCGGCCTACGCACCCGCCTATGTCAACCGTGACCGACTATCGCCAAAAAATGCCGCGGGCGGCGGTTTGGTCAAAGGGGATGACGGGGCCAAACGTCCACACTATTGGGGGCACCGAGAGAGACTGAGAACTCGCTTCCTCAAGGGCGGTCACGAGCCAATGCCTGAGTACGAGCTCCTGGAGCTACTGTTATTCAATGCGATCCAACGGATCGACGTGAAACCACTGGCAAAGCGCCTTCTGGCTGAGTTTGGTGATCTGAACGGTGTGGTTGCTGCGTCCAAGCATCGTATTCTCCAAGTCGAAGGAGCAAACGATTGGGTCTACTACCATCTGCGCGTGGTCGAAGCGTTCGGGCACAGGATGGCCCAGGCGCAGGTCTTGAAGCGGGATGTGATGTCATCATGGGAAGCTCTGGTTACATATTGCCGTACAGCCATGGCTCACCGAGAGGTAGAGCAATTCCGGGTGCTGTATTTGGACCGTAAGAACGTGTTGATTGCTGACGAAGAGCAGGCAAGGGGCACCGTTAACCATGTGCCGGTGTATCCGCGGGAAGTTGTGAAACGTGGCCTTGAACTCAATGCGAGTGCGCTCATCCTAGTACACAACCACCCCTCGGGTGACCCGACCCCCAGCCGGCCAGATATTTTGATGACTGAGCGGATTCAGAACGCGTGCGATACCGTGGGGATCTTGGTCCATGACCATGTCATCATTGGAAAAAAAGAAGAGTACTCATTCAGCTCGAACGGGTTGCTAACGAGACTGTAGCCGAATACGTGATTGGCTGACTTTTGGGGACAAGCCGACCGATGAAACGTTTTTTTTGCCTGATAGCCCTACTAGCAGCCTGCGATTCAGGCGGGATTGTATCTTCGGACATCTATGTTCGCGACGCGGATACGATTGTTATGAACGGGAGGAAGGGGATACCTGTACGCTTTCAGGGCGTTGATGCGCCCGAACTTGAAACGCAGGACGGCCAGGAAGGCAAGCAGTGGATGATAGACCACCTTCAGGGCAAGACCGTCCGTTGTGAATTGACAGGCGAAATGAACGGGGACCGCCACATCGGGACATGCTTCGTAAATGGCGAAAACCTAAGTGCCGCCGTTATCGCTGCAGGGCATGCCTTGGACTGCGAACGATACTCGGGTGGCAAGTATCGACACCTAGAAACCCCAGAAGCTCAATCACGGCTCAAGCGGGCCGGTTATTGCAAGTGAGATCTGGGTCGCTATGCAGCGTGCGGCGGTGAACTAAACTAGATACCACTTCCCCTCGACTTGCCCTGGACTCGGCTGGGGTGTTCTTTTTTGTTTTGTGCGCTGCAAGCGATTGCTAAGACTGTCAAATCAACGGCAATGCATTTCAAGAAACTAAGGATTTTTCGAGGTTGTCTATTCTGGACCACAACGACCACGTGAAGGCTGGTCGAGCTGTCATTATCGTCTCCGTGATGTATATTTTCCTCAACCAATGTGTGGTTGAGTTCTCGCAGATCAGACTTCTCGGTCTGGACGTGCGTATTTCGTCAAGCGAGATGCTGTCGCTAGTTCGGTGGCTGCTGTTTGCGTACACTGCTCTATTTGTCGTGAGGCTGTTTCAATCAGGGGTTTTCTTTCGTTTCGTCGCAATAGACAGCGAAATCCAAGACGGCTTGGACAATCAGCTTTCGCAACTGGAAAGCTATTGGACGTTAAAAAAGAGAACAGTCGAACGAGATTTGCGCAGTTACTTGGACGGTCTGTCAACAACTGACTCAAACGATAGAAAGAAGCTTGCATCTGCAAAGGCAAAATATGACAAAAAGACTGCGCGTCTTTCTCGAACCCATAATAGACAAATCTATCGGTCAAGGATTTATGCAGCAGCAAAAACGTATGTCGATTTTGGGTTCCCGATTTTTGTCGAAGTCATAGTACCTCTTGCCTTCTTGACCGTGGCGTTTTTCGCTCGTGTTGACTGGTTTGTGTGTTCCGCACAGGCCGCGCAAGATGCGACGAGCCTACTGGTTGATTTGCGAGCATGGGTGTGATTTGCGCGCTAGACGCTGGAGGTGAGAGATGAAGTCAGCGATCCGCGAATCCTATCAGCGCTACATGGCCAAGATTGAAGAAGAACTGGCCGGATGCGAGGATGACGAACGCCGAGCGGTCCTAGAACAAAATCTAAAAATCGAGCGGGCGCTTTTGGCAAGACTGGAGCAATAGTGATGAGCGTGGAAGGCGTAGTTGCGCTGCTCGGAATCCTTGCCGCAATAGCGCTCGTGTGGGTAATATTTTCAATAGTTGGAGATATGGCTAGAGACCGTGGCCATAGCCCTTGGCCGTGGTGGATAATCTCGCTTTGCTGGTCACCTTTCGGATCGATGATTGTTCTCTGGCTGTTCTTCGATGTTGTGGATCAAGGCGAAGAGGTTGAGGATCATGGTTAGTAACGGAGATGCACTCATGCGCCTTATGTTGCGTCACCAATGGTTTGGATCGTCAAGCGGGCCAACGCATCTCGAAGGACCTCTAAGCGGGAGGAATGATCCGGATTTCAGGGTCTGGCCCAACCATCCTTCTGGATACTGTAAAGGCAAGGGCGGTTGCGCATCGGCTTCTGTGATGTGAGCGAAGCCCACTTTTGAATAGAAGTTGATGTCACCATAAGTCAGGGCAACATCCACCCCACGATCCTTTAGTGCTTGCAGGGCATGTTTAATCAATCGTTGCCCAAGTCCTTTACCCTGTTGAGCGGTTGCCACCGCCACGGGCGCAAGAATGAACACCGTCCGACTATCATCGGCATAGATCATTCGTGTGAAAATGATACTGGCTAAGACCTCTCCGTTCTCTATTGCCGTGAACACGTGCAGGTCGTCAGATGCAAGCGAAGTCAGCATATCGGCCACTAACGCCTTAATCAGTGTTCCAGCCTCGGGTCCTTCCGATGCGGCAAAGGTTTCGAAAAACATCGCAATGATGGCGTCGGCTTTGTCTACGTAATCAGTCGTAAATTCCATCGTCTATTCCTACTGGGTCCGACTTCTCACCCTCGCCAAACCGAACAATTTGCATGTCGTTCGAATTGTAGGGTTCCAACAGTTCAAATGCATCATCCGCGTTGCCGTCCATCCATTGCCCATAGTCCTCCGGCTTGAGGATGACGGGCATTCTCTGCGGGTGTATGGGCTTTACCAGGTCATTAGCTGTTGTGGTGATGACGGTGTAGGTTTGAACCTCTTCGGGCCCGTCCTTGCCTTGGTATCGCGAGGTTTGCCACATACCAGCAAATGCGAATGGCGGGCGGCCTTCATCACCTGTCAGGGCGAACCAGTAATAAGTGGCCGGGTTTCTTCCTTTGGCCTCACAGAACGAACTCGCCGGAACAAGGCAACGCCTCTCTTCAAAGCTCTGCTTCCACAAACCGTTTGAGCGAACCTTGTCATCGCGCGCGTTATTCCAAGCCCCGGGTTGAATAATTGCACCGGTTTTCTTTGACTTCTTGGTGGTACGGAAGCCCCAACTCAGCGGGACCAGCTCACGCTGATCCTCGTCATCTTTCCTTACTACAGGGGCTAAGTGCTTCGGGTAGATGGCTGGCAATGGTTCTGCATTCCCAAGCCTGTCACGTTCAACGGCCACATCAAACAGTTGGCGCATTGCTGTGGCAGGGATGGTGTTGGAGTAGAGGTTGCACATGGCCCCAAAGGCTACGCACAAGACGAGAGTTGGACAAGTTTGGGCGTTTTGGCGTCTTCGATCGACCCGCAAGTGGATCGCAGCAAGATACGAATTTCCGCTAAAGCTGTCTTTTTTTGAAATCTTAAGGGTTTTGGTGATGTGAGGGGCTGGTCGAGGGGGTAAGGACCAGCCCCTTTTTCTCACCCGTGAGTGAGTGGAGGTGCGTGTAGTCTGATCTACTGTGACACCAAAGCTCTTTGGTTAAAATTGGGGAAACCCCGTAATGCCCAGTTTTGCGGCGAAACGATTTGTTTCCATGGCTGAAACGAAAGGTTTCGCAATGAATCGTGGACACAATTTCGCCGCAATGAGATCCTCAGACCCTGGGTGACACGCTTGTATTTTAGAACGTTCTGGTTTTTCCGACTGGATTTGAGGGGGTTAATTGGTTCGGTGTGTCACCCAACGAAACCCTCAAGGAACCAACGATAGCGATGAAGTGCTTTCCGTAACGTCAGCAAGCTTCCCACGTCTCTTTCATCAATCTGTCACAATTCAAACATTCAAATTCGATAGCGGGTAAGTGCGGCGCGTCTTGAATGGGGTTTGCGATTGTAAATGAGGGGGTACGAGTTCGGCGCGTCGCATCCTTCGAACATGACGTCGAACAGCCGGACTGCGGCTTTAGTGCCGTTAGGAGGAACCCCGACAGGTTTGAATGAAATTTGGCTTGGCGGCGTTTAGAATGTTCTCTAAATGTTCCTTATGGCGTGGCCCAACAGAATCCCCTTCGACCTCCATAAGGAACTCGAATCCCGACGCATAGACGAGTGGGATGCTGCCCTGAGGGCATGGGCCAAGACTCACGGCCTGAAGCTCAAGATCGTGTGGTGGCGCCAATTGGAGATATCGATGGCGGATCTGCACTCGCGCCGGTACACGTCAAAGCCCCAAGACCATTGGATGGCGATCAAAGAGTGGCTGGAACGGCACGACGTACCGGCGCCGAATAGACTACCGGAATGGCCAGAGGTGGCTTCAGCCCAGTACAAAACATCCAGTAGATTGGGCGCGGAATCGTAGGGTTTTCGTTACGTGTAACAAAAACTCGGGAAATCGGGGTCTCGAAAAATCAACGTAAGGTATTGATTTAATTGGTCGGAGTGAGAGGATTCGAACCTCCGACCCCTGCCTCCCGAAGACAGCCCCGGCCCCTATGTTCACGCTATAACCCCTATATTCCCCTCGTTTGATCACGGTTCAGGGTCCTTCGGATAGGGGGTTTTCGTTACGCGTAACAAAAACTATCTGCCCTTTCTTTCCACAGCTCTAACGGCGGACGCTTGGTGCAACGGGCTATGGTGTCCATAGACCTTCTCAATCGTCTCTGCTGAGGTCGAAAAGAACCCGGCAGCATCCCATGTGCTTGCGCCGTTCATTAGCGCCCATGTAATTGCCGTATGCTTCAAGGTATGGGGCGTGACGTCTTCAAGATCGGCCGCTTTGACTGCATTGCGGAACGAACGCTTAATACTGCCCACGCGCGCGCCTTCGTACTCTACGGCCCATTGCTGGCCATTGGCTTTCCAGCGTCTCAGGTGGGCGGCAAGCTGGCGGGGGATCTTGGCAGGCTTACGGCGTTTCTTGGTCGCTCGCTCTCCGTCGCCCTTTCGGTACATGAGGCCGTGTTCCAGGTCGAACCATCCGCCGAGGGTATTTCTTTCGAAGCCCATGCGCAGGATCGCGTCGCGGCGTGTGCCGGTATATAGGGCAATCAGGATGAAGCGGGCTAGGTGCTGGGTCCTGTCACCCGTCCAAGCGGCCCTGAGCAGCCTTGCGGCCTCCTCGCGGGTCAACCAGCGGTCCTTCGGCTCTGGCTTTGTCGGCAGGGTCACAACCGGCGCTGAGGTTATGTATCCCTCTTTGTGCGCGTAGTTGACTGCGGCCTGAAGCGCTCCGAGTTCCCGTCGCACTGTTCCGTTCGCGCGGTCTCTCCACTTCACATATCGGCGGCATGTTTCACCCCTGATGTGACTCAGCTTTAGCGACCCCCAAAAGGGCAGGAGGGCTTCAATCGCGTATCCTATCCGCTCGGGGTTGGCGACAGTCGGCGCGTGTTCGGATGCGTAGATCCCGAGAACTTCACCACAGGTTACGTTTTCCGGCTCATTTGCAGCACCTGACCGTCCTTTGGTTGCGATGTACGCTGCGAGGGCTTTTTCAGCATCTGCGCGGCTTGTGCAGCCCGTCGAACGGGGTCGCTGTCCGGTGTCGAGGATGTACCACTGCGGGCGGTGTTCGTACTTGTGGAGTCTGGCTCCTTTGCTGGGCCTTGGCATTTTTTGATGAGCCTCCGGTAATCGTTCCTATCGATCCCGTATCCGCGACCGATCTTTATTAAGAAGCCGTGTTCAGCGGCTGCGTTTCGGATTGCTTGCTTGGAAAAACAGCGTAGCTCTTTGGTCGCTTCGTCCAACGATGCAATGTTTGGTATCGTCATTCTGTTCCCTCTGTTGTCCCCGGTGTAGATGCGCGGCCCTTTTCGCTCCGGGGGCTGTAGGTGGGCCGGGGGTGTTCAAAAGAGGCGGGCGACACTCTGGGATGGGTCTGGGACAGCCGCCCGCCAGTTGTGCGAAGGATCAGGTTTTGAGGCAGGCCTTCGCAGGGGAGTACTCATGTGGGCCAGTTGGTGAAGATCAGCACACCAATCATGGCGCATAAGAAGGCCAGGAGTAGGCGGGACAGGACTAGCAGTATGCGTTGATACAGCGATCGCTCATCCCACCCCGTGATCTCGTCGTTGATCCCGTCAAATGGCGTACTGAAGTCTTGAGAGCGCCCCTCGAAGGGAGGAAGAGGGACGCTCTCTTGACCCGACCGAAAGTGGGTTCCGTGAGTTTGAGTGGCCTTTTGCCGGTCGGGCTGCGCGAATTTCGGAGCGAGAGTCATTGCTGCCTACGCTTGTGTTCAGCCTTCCCCAGGAGGATCAGCAGGCAGATCGTGCTGCAGCAGCCGCTCAAGAAGGCGAGGATGATGGGGATCCACATGGCGATCACTCCGCCGCCATAGGGTAGGGGCTGCGGTAGATCGCAACTTCTGCATCGGTGAAGGTCATGTGGCGATAGCGAATGCCACTGGCTTCTGAATAGGACATGGCACAGACGAACACGTCACGCTCATTCTCAGAATTCGCCCAGTCAAGCACCTCGTCAGCGTCATTTGTCAGGGCTGTCGTCGACCAGAAAGGCGCCTGGTCCATCATGCCTGGGATCGGAATGATGCGCTCAAAAACCAAGTACCAAGGTCTCTCTGAAACCGGGCACCGGCTGGTGATGTCGTCTACTTTAATGCGCTCGTGTTTCATGTCGTTCTTCTCAGTCCCTAAGGAGAAAATAGTACATAAAATGTGTACCGACAAGAAAAAAAGTACAAAAAAAATGTACAAACTTGCACCTGGCGTCCTACCAAACCAAAAAGCCCCGCCAGAGCGGGGCTAATTGCGTCATTCATGCGTACTGCTAAGCCATGGCTTTGAGGGACTGAATAACGTTGTTCAGCAATGCCCCATCGAGGTTACCCCGAATATTTCCTATCATCCGAAAGTCGGCTTCTTCGCTGATCGCGAATTCTAACTGAGCCGCCGCGCCTTCAAGCGTCCTTGCTGGAGTTGAACTGATAAGCTCTTCCAGCCTGGTCCGGCGCCGATCGAAAACTTCCGCATCCAGGTCGGAGCCATTGAATGCCTTGACCAGTTGCCGGTGTTCCTCGACCCACTCTGCGTGCGGATCTGTGACTTCACCAACCGCTACGCTGGCGGCGACAGCGGTTGCAAGGGCACGGAGGCTTGCTTTCAGGAGTTGGCGGCGCTTCACGCCGCACCACCTTCCCGAAGAACGTCGACTACACTGGATGGCCACTTGAGTTGCCGGATTGGCACGCCATCGCCGTGACGCTTACCAGTGTCCTGCATGACCGCTCCGATCTCGCGGCCTTTATCGGTCGGTTCGTAGACCAGATTACCCTTGGCGTTGCGGAACGAAATCTGAAATCCTTCATTCTTCAATATCATGTTCACACGCTGAGCGGAGATGCCCTCCATCTGCTTCCCAATGTCGGTCGGCGTCATCAACGCCTCGTTCGTCGGTGCGTCGACATGGGTGATACCCATGGCATCCAGAGGGCTAAAGCCAGTGACCTTGGCGACAGCCTGGCTGGCTGACAGGATCAACTGATTGCCGGACAGGCCAATTTCCTTACCAATAGCAAGGTACTGACGCATCTGAAGCCGGGATTCTCGTTGTTGCTGAATGCGATGCTGCGGCACCGACTTATGTGTCGGCGCTTTCGCCTCATATTTCCCGGTCTTGCGGATTGAAGGCAGGATTACGTCCATAACCAGATTTTCGAACTCCTGTGCCTCTGGCCGGTTGGATCGAATAATGAGGCGGTAGACGTCGCCCTCAGGAATGATCGTGGTTTGTGGGTCCAGATTTGAGGGGTGAACGATTTGTGCACCCCCTATGCGGTTTGTTCGCCGACAGTGATCGCGCACGGCCTTCTGCGGGTTGCTGTAACCGAGTGCTATCGCGACGTCCTTGCCGACGAACCAAGGTTCGCCCTCGATCTCGATCACGCGAACCGTATTGTTTTTAAAGTTGAATGGTACTACATTCATCTCAAGTTTCCTCTTCAGGGTGACTTACATTCCAAAGCCATCGGAGCCGCTAACTCCGGTGGCTTTACTTTTGTGTGATTTGTCCATTCGCTTCCTCCCACCCAGACGCCTTTTTCAGGCAGTAAAGCACCTGCTTACTAAGTGGACGATCATTCTGCGCGGCCTGTACCTTGAGCAGTGTCTTCAAGCTGGCCGGAATTTGGACTGTCATTCTGCTATCATTTGGCTCCATATCTCACCTTTCACGATTATCGTGACACGTGAGATAACATGTCACGAAGTTCGTGACAAGCTGCCTGCTTGACTTTTTTCACGAACATCGTGACATAGGCCCATGGCTGGTCATGATGGATATACTCGATACACTATTCGGATCCCAACTCCGCTCTACGAGCGGCTGAAGGAAGCTGCTGGCGAAAAGTCCGTAAATGCTGAAATTGTTGAGCGCTTGGAGAACAGCATTGAAGTATCACTAAGCTTGGAAGCTGCCCTCGACGAGCTTCAGGACGCCAATGACAGGAACCAACGTTCAATTAAAACGTTTGAAGATGCATCGAAGCAGTACGATGAAGCTATAGGCATATACCAAAGAGCGAACGAGGCTATGGTCAATCTTAACAACCTTACCAGACAGGTCGAAGATGCCGCTAGAGAGATGGGAGTGCCGGAAGAGCTTATACGATCCTTGAGAGACATAACTAAACCCCAGTCCTCCAAGAGCCAGACCTAGACGAATAGCCTCCCCTCGGAACGACGGTCCGAGGATGGGCTAGAGTAAGAAAATCGAAGCGGCGAGGAACTCCGCCGCTTCATTCAAGTCTCGAAAAAGTGTGAGCGCCAAGGAACGATCATCTTTGACAGTCACGTTTGATGGTCAGGGTCTCATATAGCCCTCTGGCAGTGGTCGATCCCACATCTTAGATACAAACTCTTTACCTGTCGCGGGGTCGCAACTCATTTCCAGGATAGATTCCAAAGAACCCATTTTCTTCGGATAACCCACACATGGGTCCATATCTGCCTGTCTTGGTACATTCACAGGCACTGGTGGGATCGTAGGGGTTCTTTCTTTCAGGCCGAGCCCGAAGTTGCATGTCGACCCATTGTCTTTTTTCGGGTTGTTTGACATGGGGCCGTTGCATTTGAAGCTCGGAACAGGCTCACGTAGGCGGTCCCATTGATACGGGGATACCAATACGTGAGTTATCGAGTTTGGCTCCAGGTCAAGCTCAGCGTAGTCGAATACAACTCGAGTTCCACCGAAGAAAGTAGCATCTACTGCTCCAGCAAGCTGAGTTTTATTCAGAAGTTTATCATTTGAATACAGATAGATATCTGCAACGAAGTTATCACCGTCAACTTTTCGGCCATTGCTAAACTCAGCCTTTAGGTCGACGTTTCCAGCGGGGTGCTGGACTACTGTGACTGTGATCACTTGGTGATCTCCGATTGTGTCTGCGCGCCACCAAACGCGCGACGACGCCTCTGCTAGTTGTGGCAAAGTGAGAGCGCCAATGACAGCGACGGTCGAAAAAAAGTTCTTCAACATCTTCATTCTCCCTTTTGAGTGCCGATAGCGGCGGTTGTCTTATTGACGTTGTAAGGGGCGAGGGAGGGTTCAATGAATCGTGGCGAAAATATGGCAAAGGCTTAATGTTCTGTTCTAAATTAGCAACACTTGCGTACTGCCGGCATTGCTTCACCTGACTGGCGAGCACTAGAAAACACTAAATCTACATCTAGGAAACAAAGCCCAAAATCGTAGAGAATCACAACATCTGGTGTCCCAGGTGGCGCTATTGTCGTGCCTGAACCCGAGTGTCACAACATCTCGCGACTAGATGTTCTTTAAATGTTCTTGTATGGGTTAGTTGCAATGTGAGAGTTGACCGACTCGGATTCTTCCTTGAGCGCCTTTCACGATCCCCTTCCCGTTTTGACGGGTTTTGCTGCCAATAATTAGAACAATAAGGGGATTATATGACTCGTTTTGAGAGACTGGTTGGTGCTGTCATCTTCAAAATCGGATCTTTGCTTGTGAGGTTTGGGGTGAACCTCAATTGGGTGTTTGATCCGCTTTACTGTCTAAAGCAGACAGTTCGGCGAACAAGCGATCCTGGACGTCCAGCGGAAGCTGAACAAACTCACCAACAATCAGAAAATTGAAATCAATCCGGTGCTCGCGGTGCAGAAACAGCATCATGTCCCGGCTTGGAAAGGATCTCGCGTTTTCAGCGTTGTTGACGGCTGCTTTCCCTTTACCAACAGCCTCGCCAAATTTTTGCTGGCTGAGACCGATAGATTCCCGCGCAGCACACAAGCGCAGTCCAGCTGCTTGCACAGATGAGTCTCGTGTACGGGCAAGCCGTTCTTTTTCTTCAAAAGTCATAACTCATTCTTGTCTAAAGTACATAAAATGTGAACGTATTCGATTTATGCATCTTGAGAGTACATAAATAATGTACTATGTTCGTCGTCATGATGACGGTTGAAAAAATCTGTGATGAGGTTGGGCGCAAGAAGCTTGCGAACGCCCTCAACGTTACCAAGTCGGCGATAACCAACGCCATATCCGCCGGGAAGTTTTCTCCCCGGTGGTATCGTGTTGTGTCCGCATTGTGTGCCGACAAAGGCATATCGTGTCCTGACGCACTGTTTGGGTTCATTCAGCCTGAGAGAAAAGAAACGGAGGCAGGGCAGTGACCTCCGCTCAAATGCTTTCGTTCTCAAGTCAATCAACAACATGCCAAGCAATTTGGGCTGAGCCCGAACAGATTGCACGGCAAATCAAAAAGGTTCTTTTGCCGTGAGGAACGTTCGACCCGGTTCAATTCAGGAAACCACACGAAAAGCTATCAGCGCTCATGGCGGTCTTGAGGCGGCTAGCGTTGATCTCAGCCTTTCGCCGTCAAATCTATCGCGTGCGTCCAGCTGCGAAGACGATCGCCCTGGTGGCCTTGGCATCAAATACCTGGATGCGCTTGGACGGATCACACCGGCTTCGGCCGAGCCTGTCGCTATTCACTTCGCACGTCTCGCGGGTGGCGTCTACCAGCCGCTTCCGAACGACGGTGTTCTGTTGTCGGACGTAAATACGCTCATGCGTGAGTTCTCGGACGTACTTGATCACCACGCCAAAGCGCACTCCGATCGGTCTGAAAACCCGGCGGACTACACGCCGAAGGAAGCGCAGGAGACGATCAAAGAAGTCGACGAGATGGTACAGGCGGCGCTCAAGTACCGCGCGGCACTGGTCGTCAAAGCGGAGGGCTGCGCATGACCGACCAAACTCCAATCAAGGTCGTCTTTGTACCTCGTGAACGTGACGAAGAAGTCCTGCACTGGCTGCAGCTGCACGACGAGGGCCACAGCTTCGGCAAAATCGCAAAGATGCACGGTGTTGGCTCTGGCTCCGTATCCCGGCTCCTGAACAAGATCCGGGCTGAAGATGCGGCTGCGCATGGGGAGGCGTTGGTATGACCACTTTCACCATCCCCGGCAAACCGTTCGCCAAGCAACGCCCGCGGTTTTCTCGCAAGTCAGGTCGCAGCCATACGCCCAGCCAGACTGTCAGCTTCGAGCGTCAAGTTGGGCAGATTGCTTTGCCGCATTTTCCGCAGCCCATCGAAGGGCCAGTGCGGGTCATTGTGGCGGCCACATTCGAACCCGCCAAGTCCTGGTCAAAGAAGAAAACAGCCGAGCATCTAAACCGGCCGCACACGCAAAAACCGGACGCTGACAACGTCGTCAAAGCCATTTTGGACGGCCTGAACCGCATTGCCTTTGCCGATGACAGCCAGGTCGCGGAACAAACGGTTGTTAAGTTTTGGGGCCCACACGCCCGCACTGTCGTGACGGTGGAGGCGATGGGATGAACGGATTCAAAAAGCACAACATCAATCACTTGTCGGCGTCCAGCTTGAATCTTTGGGTCAACGCGCCTGATGTGTGGGTCGCCAAGTATTTGCATGGCCACAAGCAAGCATTTGGACCGGCACCGCGCCGCGGCCAATGTGTTGAAACCGCTGTTCACATGGCCCTGACGGGCACACCTCTGCCAGATGCAATCCAAATCGCTGAAAATAAGTTCGATCAGACGTTCATCCTCGGTGATGAAGCGACTTCTAGAGAGCGCTCGTTGATCGCACCAATGGCTGAATTGGCGTTCGCTGAATTGGCTCAGTATGGCGCGCCCGAGAGTGGCGGAGATGCCCAGCACAAGATCAGTATCACCGCCAAGGGCGATGGCTGGGAAATTCCAGTCATAGGCTTTCTGGACTTCACTTTTCCCATGCATGGCTTGGTGATCGATCTAAAAACAACAACGCGAATCCCGTCGAAGATGTCATCAGACCATCAGCTGCAGCGCGCCATTTACGCCAAGGCCGTTGGCAACTCGGCGGTGAAGTTTCTCTACGCCAGCGCAAAGAAGACTGCGCTTCTAGAAGATGGTGATCCGGATACTGTTCTGCGTTCAGCAAAGGCGCAGATCACTCGGCTTGAGCGCTTTTTAGCCCTGCATAGCGCCGATGATGCGCTGGCATGCGTTCCACACAATCCAAGTTCTTTCTACTGGCGCGGCGATGAGGTCGCGCGTTCCGAAATGTTCGGCACCTAGGTCGCCACATCCGCGCGGCACGGTATGCCGCATTCCAATGCCCCGATATGGGCAAATCGACAAAGGAAAAACTTATGGCTTTTGATCTTGATACTGGCAGCACCGGCGGGGAAGGGCCCTGGCTTTCGTGGTCCGCGCGCGGCACGCAAGACGGCACCATCCCAGCGCAGTCATTCTACATTCGTGATGACAGCAATAAGTCCACTTTCGACTTCTCGACCGGTGTTGTGATGGACATCCACAACATGAAAACAGGTTGGCAGAAATCGGACGGCATTCAGGGCGTTGCCCCCGACTGGAAGTGGAATGCAAGCGTTTCGCAGATGATGCCTCAGCCCGGCGATGACTACAAAAAGGGCTTTGAAATCCGGTGCGCTGTTGGCGATGGCGCCACGGCCACATGGCAGCAGGCGGGTGCTGCTGTGTGGGGCGCACTGACCGCACTCGCTCCGCAATTACAGCAGGGTCCAGAAGGCAAACTGCCGTTGGTACAGCTAACCGGGGCAAAGCCCGTGCAGTTCAAGCGTGGCAGCACTGTAGAGCCCATTCTAACCGTCGCGCAGTGGGTCGATCGTCCAGATTGCCTGAAAGAGGGCGCGGCAGCTGGCATTGCGTCTGAAGCCGCGCCACAGCCTGCTCAACAGCCGGAACCGGCACCGCAGCCTGCCGCACAGGCCGCAGTACCGGCTGACGTGTCGTTCTAATCCCTCAAAACAACGCGTCTCGGCCCAAAAGGGCCGGGGCCAACAAAGCATGAATTGCAGGGGCGCGGAAAGTGGTGGCAGTGACAATTACAACGCCGGAAGAACAAGAAATCCGCCGTGACCTTGAGTACATGGTCGCGCGTTGGGGCGAACTTCCTGAAGCCGCTGTCTTTGAAGTGAGAGCATTTAAGGAGGGCGCCTCACCTCAGATTTCGAAGTATTCACCTGATTGGATTGATGAAGCCGTCGATTGGATCGTTGATCTGAACGAGATGGGCTACAACATATACGTCGTTCGAAATCCAATCCGTCAGGACGTCACAGGCAGCGCAACAGACGCGGATATCATCGCCAGTTTCTTTCTGTGGGCTGATTGTGACGACGAAGCCAGCGCTGGCAATGTTTATCGCTTCGATGGGCCTAAATGGACATCTGCCGTCACCACAGGCCGCACGCCTTCAGTGCGTGTGCATACCTATTGGGAACTAAGAGAGCCTTGCCTGGATATGGCCGAGTGGCGGCGCATGCAGGAAACCATCGCTGCTCATTTCAGATCTGACAGCAGCGTCGTGAATCCATCCCGGATCATGCGCGTTGGTGGCACCGTCAGCTATCCGGCCAAGCACAAGCTGGAACGTGGCTACATCAAAGAAGTCACGACGATCCGCACCGAGTACGATGACGGCCGAGCGCCCGTGAGTATGGAACAGATGATCCGTGTGTTTGGGGCTAAAGCGTCCACATCGATCTCATCGATGCCGCCGATCGACACCGGGCCACAGCCTTTGGATAGGGCCCTGGCGGCGGCCAATATTCTGGCTGGTTCAGATTGGCGGGAAAACCTCAAGAAGCTGGTTGCAAGCTATGTCGCCCGCGGATGGACAGACAGCGAGATATCAGATCGTTGTTCTGCGTTCACATTGCCTGGATGGACGCCAGATCAAACGCGCCAAGACGTGCTTGGCTTTATCAAGTGGACCCGTGAGCAGGAGGCAAAAAACGGCGGTCAGTACGCTGTAAGCCCGGAATTGAAATCACAGTCTGACACTTCAAAGATCATCCAGGATTTCAAGATCAAGACGTCAGATGAGTTTCTCGCCGATCTGGAGCCGCTGGAGTATCTGATCGACGGGATCTTGCCGACTGGAGTTGTCTACAGCCTCACAGGCTACCCAGGCCACGGCAAAACCACTCTAGCCATCCAGGTCGGGCTTTCTGTCGCCTTGGGCGGTGATTTCGTTGAGAGGCGTGTTGAGGGCGGCGACGTACTCTTTCTGGCTGGTGAAAACCCATACAACCTCAAATGGCAATACGCTGCCGCATTAGCGGCGCGAGACATAACAACGGCGGATCGCCTGCACTTTGTCGAAGGCCACTTTTCAATCTCCGCAATGATTGAAACGCTTAAGGCTAAAATGGCTGAACTGCCAAACCTGAAGCTCATTATCATCGACAGTTTACAGGCCTTTTTTGAGGGAGATGACGACAACGCCAACATCAAGATGGTTGAGGCCGCACGGCGGTTTCGAGAGGTTGGTGACATAGGCAGTAGGCCCGCCGTTTTGGTCATCGCTCACCCCGCCGGGAAGGAGCCAAAGCGCGATAATCTTGTGCCGCGCGGCGGCGGTGCGTTCCTCGCAGAAATCGATGGCAACCTGACCGTTTGGGGTCACGGTGAGGACATGCAAACCCTGCATCACAGCCCGAAGTTTAGGGGGGCAGGCTTTGAGCCAATTGACTTTGTGATGGCCACTCACGAGTTTTCTCACCTTACCGATACAAACGGCACGCCACTGCGCCTCAAGGTCAGCAGGCAAGCTATGCAGATCGAGCAGGCTACACGCGCTGACAGGCGCAACAGCAGCCTGCGGAACGTTCTCATGGAGCTGTCCGGGCAACCCCGGCTATCACTGCGCGAGCTATCAAGCAGAACCGGAATACCGAAGTCTACGGTCTCTAATCTGATCAATGAGGCGAAGGAAGAGAAGCTTATTCGCCGCCACGCCAAGGGCTGGAAACTCACTGACGGCGGGGAGGAATACCTTGATGTTTGATCAGTTTCTAGCGCCCGAAATCAGGTGTCCAAGAACGGAAAAACGTCTTGGACAGTTTGATGCGTTTTGGGCCGGTTTTTGGCTGGACAAAAGCTGGACAAAAGCTGGACAGCAACTTGGACAGTTTTGCGTCAAACATAAGAAATATAACGAAAAAGAGCAGGTGTCCGAAACTGTCCAGATGGAAATGAAAATCGCAGGTGTCCAGAACCAGTGTCCAAGGGGGGTTTCTTATAACCCCCTGACTGGGACACGCTGGACAGTTTTCAGACGGATCTTCAACAAGGAGCTTATCGGATGACAAAAGCAAAACGCCCCCGTCGCCAACGCAAAGGCGACCGGCTGCTCAACATCGATGCTCGAAAAGCAGAGGTCATGGTCGACCACGCCGTTGCTGGCTTTGATCGCGTGGCATCAGAGACCGAGCGCAAATGGGGATATGATCGGCTGCCTGAGTTGGTATCGCCGGATCTGGCCGCCAAGTACGGCGGCGCCATTGCCTATCTGAATGAGGCAATCCGCGAGAACGACCCGACAAAGGCTGCTGCTGCCGCATCGAACTGCATCAAGGGCATCCGGGCAATGGAGGCGGAGGCAATAGCTGCAGGGCACCGCTCTCCTGAATGCGTGGCGCACTATGAACTGGATGGCTTCTCATTCAGGCTCATAGCCGATGCCTCGGATTCATCAACGTTGCCCAAAGATGGAATTCAGGCATTCACGCTGCGAGAAGTTGCAATAGCGCTTAGGGCTCAGATTGCAGGTCCGATGGTGGCAGAGGCAAAGAAGCACTTTCCGCGTGCTGAAGTCATCGGCATCAAACAGCGCCAACCCGTCGATTGGAAAGCGGGCGGCGATCCTATCCCCTTTTAGGTCCGGAGGCAGCGCGATGATCGCAGAGCAGCAGCTATGGCAAGGCGTCGTCATCAAGGCAATCATTGATGGCTTGAGCAGTGGGGAGATTGAATCTCCGAGAGAGCGGCTTGATCGGCGCGAGTCAGATGCGTGGATCCGGCGGGCAGGTCAGGACTTCAGAGATGTATGTTCAATGGCGGGGCTTGATCCTCAGTTTGTCCGCGATGCCTACACCGATGGTCGGATATCTCTTCAAGCGCTGAACAACTTCGACAAGTGGATGAAAGAGAGGGCTGCTGCATGAAACCCCGCGAGACCTACACCCGCTACGAGGCAGAGCTAGAGCAGGCCCTACGGGCATCTCATAGGCGGGAAGAGAAACAGCGCGCCACGATACAGCGTCTGAGGATACAGCGGGACGAGCTAAACGCACGTAACGCCAAGTTGGAGGGGCAGTGACATGGGCAAGGGAATAGTAGTTGGATTCGGATTTTTTGCGCTTTTGATCATGTGCGCATGGCTCGTTGTTCAATGGGCTGCTTTTATTGCGAAAATGGCGTTGGAGTATGGTGATCTGGCAGGGGTTGCCCTGCTTTTTGGTCCGCCCGCCATATTCATCATCGCGTTTCTTGCGTGGGATGGCCGCCGGGAGGGCCAATGATGGGCAAGGGCGATAGACGGAACCGAAAGCAAAGCATCGGGCTAGATTTGGCCCCAGCACCTCGGAAGAAGGCGCGGGGCAGAAAGCGCATGGAGCAGATCAAGACGACAGGCAGGAACCCACACCGAACAGCACTGGAGGTCAGGGCAAGACAGATGGGGCATGACCCGGACAAGTGGCAGATGATGCAGTTCCAGGCACTCGGAGAGCCAGCAGGGCGCGCTCTTTTTGCAGCACACACGGTAGAGGACGCCGTAGGGCTATGGAGCGTCTACGCGGGGCTTACAAACGCTGAGCGGCGCTATCACAGCGTCTGTCTGGGTAAGTCAATGTCAGCCAAGGTTGCAAAGGTCGAGTTTCTACCAGAGGTGTTCGAGGTAGACCCGGATGAGCAACCAGACCTGCGCGATGAGGATGAACGCCACCGGGATGCGGTAAACGCATGGGACAAATGGCACGGATGGTTTAACCAGTTGAACCTTGGGCAGCGTTCTATCATTCAATCGGTTTCTCGGGGATGGGCCGATCCAATGATAGACGGAACGCTGACAGAGAAGGGCAAAGAGTTTGTAAAGGCTGTAGAAGCTCTATCAGAAGTAGTTGACTAATCTGCGGAACGTGCTAGTATAATTCCATTGAGATTGTTTGCGTACAGAGGCAAATAAGTCATCTTATTCCGAGCCTTCTACTCGATGGTTTCGGTTAGAGCAGAGGGGTCGCCTAAGTTGTGGTAGATGGCGGCGACCCTCTGTTCCTATTCCGCGTTTTGGTGATTTGACTTGATCGTCTAGCGCTCCTACCGTTCTGCCCATTAATCACTATTTTCTATTTTGCCTATTAGGTGAGGCTGAAAGGATAGTTTACATGAGCAATTGGACAATTTGGGGCGTTAGGTTTGTACTGAGTTTGGCAGGAACGGCAGCAGTGGCTTGGTACGTTTCCTTTGCTATCGCCGACTATGTGGTTAGGGCCAACACATCGAGTGCAAATGAAGCAATGAGCGCGCTTCAGTCCTCTATCGACAGGCTGAACGAAAGCGTCATAGTCAACAACACTCAGCTAGCGACCATAAACGACCGGATTGTTGGATTGACGCAGGCAAGTGCCGAGCAGGGCGTTCAGATTGATGTTATCCGCAAGGATCTAGCGAAGGTCCAAAGCTCTGTGCAGGACTACGGCATCGACATCAAGGCAAGCTACGAAGCGATTAGCGAAAACATGCTCGGCTGGACTGAGATTAGGGATATCTATTCGGTGCCGGACGGTCAGCCCGTTCAATGGAAGATAGTTCCTGTAATTGAGGAATAATCCCGCGCTCAAACAACACACGGTAGCCAGCACAGGCAGAACCTGAGCGGATCCTTACAATTGCCGAGAAACACTCAATTGCTAGGCTATTACTAGTTTTTTGGGGGTTGTTATGTTTTTTAAACGTTTGGTTCTACCAATTTTATTGCTTTCCACGCCTATCAGCGCTAGCGCAGTTACCGTGAATGTGGATGGAATAGACTGGGAAATATCTACGATCTATGGAAGTTACGAGGACAATGTTGACCTCTTGCGAAACCAAGTTTGGTATGGTGACTCAGAGCTTTCCAATATATTTGCGCAGACGGCAACAATAACTGCACCGCCCGAACTTCGGGAGGGACCAAATGTTCGTTTTCTCTGGGCTGAACCCAGAGGCTTCTTGACTAGTTGGATATGGATCGAGAGTCTCGATGAGGTGCGACGAAGCAACGACACTGGCCGAGAGGCTGACTACGTTTGGGCGATTGCAGGAGAAGTTTCGCCGGTTCCAATTCCCGCGAGCGCCCTACTCCTAATCGGTGGATTAGGTGCCCTTGGCGTAGCTCGTAGCCGGAGAGGCCGCAAGACGGCCTAAGTCATAGCGTAAAGCGCAACAACATTGAGCCCGTCACCCCGGTGGCGGGTTTTCTTTAAAATCACTGTTTGTGACATCAAAGGCACCTCTGTGCGCTGAGAGAGGTACCCCCTTAGTGCATCAAAACATGTACTTCGCGGGTACGCAGCCGCCCGACTGCGGAAACAACGGGCACCGAATAGCGGGGGATAGGGTGATGCGAGATGAGCTTTCAACCAAGAAGGGGGCTGTTCACTGCGGTCCGTCGCGTTACGCCCCCGGGAAACACTCCATGAAATCGAAAGCACAGAAAGTCTCGGCCCGATTGTGTGGGCCGAAACTCTTCGTCGTGTGCTAGGCCATTAATTATTGAAATGGCTACCTCCTTCCACGTCCTCGATCCGGAAAGTTCTACCAGTACCAAACGCACCGCCACCGAAGGACCCCAGACCACCGCCGAATCCACCTGGATCGCGAACCTCAACCGGTCCTGGTGTCATTCCCGTACCAGCGCCGTATCCTTCAAGGAAACCTTCATTGTGCGTAGACCGGGAGCCTTGGCGATGACTGCCCAATCCTTCAATAGCCCCATTCCCGTACATTATCTGACCGATCTCATCAGCAACATCGTTCGCAAAAGATGCGGTCGTCATCGCCAGCGAAAACGCGACGGAAGTTGTCAGTTTAGTGAGCATATTCATGTCAATCTTCCTTTCTGTTTCGAAGTTAGTAACCGTTGCGAAAGGCTTGCGTATCCCAAGCACTGATTTGATGATGTCAGGTGAACCTGTCATAGACCTGACATGCCAAATATTCATGCAAATAGAAAAAAAATAGATATTTAGAATGGACTATTGTTAGGGAATCAGAGCGCCAATGCCCGGATGGCACAGCACCTCACGACATGAGCGCGGGTACGGCTATCAATGGGTCAAGCTAAGGCAGCACATTCTGCAGCGAGACGGACACCTATGTCAGCCATGTCTGCGCAAGGGTAGACCGACACCAGCGACTGAGGTGGACCACATCATAGGCAAGGCACAGGATGGGACGGATGACCCCGAGAACCTGCAAGCCATATGCCATGACTGCCACGTCGATAAGACGAAGCGCGAGAATGGAACCAAGGAACAGGTGGGAGATGATGGATGGCCAGTCGGTTAGGATCCGATGCAAGTAACGACAAGTTCCCTGGTTGGGCCCGACCCAATCACATCGAACGAACAAAAGTAGGCGTTGTTGTTGTATTTGAAGTAACCGGCGTTCAGCCCGCGCTCCCTGATCATCTCACCGCGCGCAACCACTTGTTCGCTGTCACTTGGTGAAAGGACGGTGGCACTTGCTTGTGTCGCTAGCGCGGCAAAGAAGATAGCCAATAATCCCGAAAGAAGTCTCATATCAAAGTCCTCAAGCTGATGAAATTCTTCACAGCATGCGCACTGAATGACGGTCCCGCAACCCGCAAGGCGGGAAGGGGGTACCTCAATCTTCAGGACCTCTAGCCTAGGGACCGGCGGCGGGAGCCATTTTTTCACATCCACAAAATCGGGATTCAGTTATGGCAGGACGGCCAAGGTTGCCGCAGGAGGTGGCAAGCATCACCGGAGCGGTAGCTAAGAACGCTGGCCGGTTCAAAGATCGGGCGACCCCAAAAGTGCGGTCTCTTGGGCCTGCACCAAAGGCTTTCAACGACGAGCAGAAAGAGCTGTGGGACGAGTTCAATGAAGACTTCCCTTGGCTTGGTCGTTCTGACCGCAAGCTAGTCCGTTCGGCTGTAATGCTGGAATACCAAATGTTGACCGAACCAGAGGTACCGGTCGCCGTATACGCTCAAATGCGCTTGTTGCTTAGTTCAATGGGTGGAACGCCGGTAGACCGCTCGAAGGTAGCCGCGCCGGAAGAAGAAAGCACAGACCCCGCCGATGAGTTCCTTAACTGATCCGGTATCGGCCTACGCTAAGGCCGTAGAGGCAGGCGAGATTGTAGCGGGGCCGCATGTTCGTGATGCGTGTCGGCGGCACTTGGATGACCTGCATACGGCAGGAGATCGCGGCTACTACTTTGATGGCGAAGAGGCCGAGCGGTTTGCGCGGTTCTGTCGGTCGGTGTTGCGGCTAAGTGAGGGCCAGTTTGACGGGGTGCCGTTCGAGCTTCACCCGTCTCAGCATTTCATTTGCGGTTCGCTGTTTGGGTGGAAGCGCAAGCGCGATGGGAAGCGCCGCTTTCGGCGGGCTTACATTGAGCAGGGAAAAGGGAACGGCAAATCCCCCATGGTCGGCGCGATTGGCCTGTATGGTCTGGTTGCTGACGGGGAAGCCGGGGCGCAGATCTACAGCGCTGGTGCCACGAAGGAGCAGGCGGGCATTCTGTTTCGGGATGCGGTCCAGATGGTCGACCAATCGCCAAGCCTGGACAGTAAGATCCGGCGCAGTGGCGGGCCGGGTAGGGAATACAACCTTGCGCACCTGAAAAGCGGTTCATTCTTCCGCCCAGTGTCGCGCGAGACGAAAAAGACAGGTTCGGGACCTCGGCCCCACTTCGCGCTCTGTGATGAGGTGCATGAACACCCAGACGGCGGCGTTATTGAAATCCTAGAGCGGGGCTTCAAGTTCCGAGAGCAGCCGCTACTTATAATGATCACTAACAGCGGGTCGGATCGGCAAAGCATCTGCTGGCAGGAGCGAAAGCATGCCGTTGCTGTTGCGGCCCAAGAGGTCGAAGACGACACAACGTTTGCCTATGTCTGCGCTCTGGATGAAGGCGACGATCCTTTTGAAGATTCATCCTGTTGGATTAAGGCGAACCCGCTGCTTGGTGTGACGATCACCGAGGAGTATTTGGCGCTGCAGGCAAAGCAGGCGCGCGATATTCCAGCCAAGGCCAACGGGATCCGGCGCTTACACTTCTGCGAGTGGACGGATGCCGAAAGCGCTTGGATCAGTCGGGCAGCGTGGGAGGCCATTGAGGACCACACGCTCAACATTGAGGACTTCAAAAAAAAGAGGGCATATGCCGGACTGGACCTTTCGGCGAAAGCCGACCTTACGGCAAAGGCGCTGGTTTTCGAGGATGGTTTCACGGATGACGGCGACCCAAAATTCACCGCCTTCGTCCACGGCTACACGCCAGAGGACACACTGCGAGCGCGGGCAGACAGGGATGGCGCCCCGTATGATCTTTGGGTTGAAGCGGGGTTCTTAACGGCTACGCCGGGGAAAAAGACCCGGCTGGACTATGTGGCGGCTGATCTTATCGAAGATAGCAGCAGTTTTGATTTGGATTTCATCGCCTATGACAACTTCCTGATCGCTGACTTTGAGGCGATTGTCGGAGATATGGGCGCGGTGCTTCCGATGTTGGACCACCCACAGGGCTGGACCAAACGCAAGCGGGAAGCCCCTGACGGGCAGGAAGTCACCCTTTGGATGCCTGGGTCCGTGGATGAGCTGGAAACGCTCATTCTGGAACAGAGAATACGGGTTCATGTGAATCCGGCGCTGCGCTCGGCGGTATCGGGCGCGACTTTCGATACCTCGCCTGCAGATTTGCGGCGGTTCACGAAACACAAGGCCGCTCGGCGGATCGACATGGCTGTTGCGCTCGCAATGGCAGTTGGTGCGGCAACGGCGAGACAGGATGAAGATGCCGCCTCAGTTTATGAGCAGCGCGGCCTTTTGATGATGTGAGACGTATATGGATTTTTTCGGATTGTTCCGGCGCAAGTCGGAGGTTGCGCCTGAACAGCCGAAGGCTATGGGACAAACAATTGCGGTTGGCCCGACAATTGACACGTCTCAGGATTTGGACGGATTTCTGCGCGCAGGCTCGGAAACGGCCTCCGGTGCGACCGTTACGCCTGACGCAGCACTTAACGTGGCAGCAGCAAATCGCTGCGTGACCCTGATATCTGGCGCGGTCGCTACGCTGCCCTTGCATATCGTTCGACGCGACGGAGAATATCGGCGGGAACTGCCCGCGAACGACACTCTTTCTCAATTGATACGGCGAAAGCCGAACCGTTGGCAGTCGCCTTCGCAGTTTCGGCGCATGCTGCAGGCCCACGTTCTCTTGCGCGGCAATGGCTACGCGATGAAGGTCAAGAGCCGCGGTATGACTACGGAATTGGTTCCGATGATGCCTGACAGGGTGCAGCCAAAACAATTGCCGACCGGGGAATTGGTCTATCACTATCAAAAGGCGGGTGGCGCGTCTGTTGTTTTGCCGCAAAGCGAGGTTTTCCACCTACGCGGCCTTTCGCTTGATGGCGTGACCGGTCTTTCGGCGCTGCAATATGCCCGCGAAAGTATCGGCATGGCCATCCAAACAGAAAAGCACGGCGCAACGCTATTTAAGAACGGCGCGAACCCAGGCGCTGTGTTGGAACACCCCAACGCTATCGGAAAAGAGGGCCAAGACGCATTACGGGCCTCCCTGGAGGCTTTTCGAGGCGCTGAAAACGCGAACAAGACGCTGATCCTGGAAGAGGGGATGCAGTGGAAGCCCATGACCATGACGAGCGCAGATGCGCAATTCGTAGAAAACCGGAAATTCACGCGCTCTGAAATTGCGATGTTCTTTGGCGTTCCTCCGCACATGCTGGGTGACACGGAGAAAAGTACGTCCTGGGGAACTGGGATCGAACAGCAGTCAATCGGGTTTGTCACCTACACGCTCCAAGACTGGTTGACCGAGTGGGAAGAGGCAATCAACCGGGATTTGATTCAAGATCCGTCAGTCTCGGCCAAATTCAACGTCAATGGACTGGTTCGCGGCGATATCAAAGCGCGTTGGGAGGCGTACGTGAAGGCGCTTCAATGGGGCGTGTTTAGCCCTGATGAGGTCCGTTCACTAGAGGATATGAACCCCCGCGAGGACGGGGAAGGCGGTCAATACTATGAACCGCCCAACACAGCGGGAGGGCATAATGAGCCTGCGCAAACTACCGAAGATTGAGGCAGTTAAGGCGCTTTCAGGCGTCGAATGGCAACCCAGAATCGATGTTGTTGAACGCTGGAATGCCGGTGTGCGAGCCGCGTCCGAGAATGACACGTCGATTTCTGTTTTAGATGAGATTGGCGAAGATCCATGGACCGGTGGCGGTGTAACGGCAAAGCGTGTTGCTTCTGCGCTGCGCTCCATTGGCCCGCGTGAGGTTCAGGTGAATATCAACTCACCGGGCGGTGACTTCTTTGAGGGCGTGGCGATCTACAACCTGCTGCGTGAACATCAGGCCAAAGTGACCGTCAATGTACTTGGTTTAGCTGCGTCCGCCGCATCCGTCATTGCAATGGCCGGCGATGAAATCAGGGTCGCAAAGACCGGATTCCTGATGATCCACAACGCATGGGGCATCACGGTCGGCAACCGACATGATATGGCTGCGTCTGCGGCAACACTTGAGCCGTTCGACCGGGCTATGCGTGACCTCTACGCGGAGCGCTCGGGCCAATCTTCGGATGATGTAGAATCGTGGATGGACGCTGAAACCTATTTCACCGGCAAGGATGCCGTTGAAAATGGGCTTGCTGATGCGTTTCTCGACGCTGACGCAATTGGAATGGACGAAGATGGCGGTAAACAAGCCTCTGCCATCGCAAGGATTGAAGCGTCTTTGGGCGCACAGGGAATGTCTCGCAAGGAGCGTCGTAGCCTTCTTGCGGAACTACAAGAGGGGCCTGCCGTAGCGGCCCCTAACGTCATGCCGGGCGCTGACTTAGCCGCTGCTCTCCGCAGCAACATCGAAAAACTGACGAAATAGGAGTTTTCTTATGAAAACCTTCGCACAACCCGTTCGCGGGCTTGTCGGTGTGCGCGCTGATGCTGGCACCGATATCAAGGCACTGCTTGATGAGCAGGGCAAAGCGTTTGAAGCCTTCAAGGCGGCGCATGAAAAAGAGGTCACTGACCTGAAAAAAGGCCTGGGCGATGTTGTCCAGTCTGAACAGGTTGACCGCATCAACGCATCCGTTGGTGAACTGCAGACCGCTATCGATGAGGCAAACGCAAAAATTGCGTCTCTGTCGTTGTCTGGTGGTTCGGTCGATGCAGAAACCGACCCCGAATACGTTAAGGCGTTCGGCAACTGGTTCCGTAAGGGGCGCGGCGAGACCGAAGTTGAGGCTATGCAGGCAACCGGCATTCGTGCGGCCATGTCTGTCGGCACTGATGCTGACGGCGGCTATCTGGCTCCAACCGAATGGGACCGCACTATTGTCGACAAGCTAAAAATCGTTTCGCCCATGCGTCAGATCGCTGGGCAGATTTCGATTGGCGGCAACGGCTTTACCCGGTTGTACAACGACCGTGCGACTGCGTCGGGCTGGGTTGGTGAAACCGCAGCGCGTCCGACCACAGGTCAGGCGCAGTTTGGCCAGTTGACCTTCAACACCGGCGAAGTCTACGCCAACCCGAAGGCAACGCAGCGCGTTCTGGATGATGCTCTGGTCGACATCGAGTCCTGGCTGGCGATGGAGGTAGAGACCGAGTTTTCCTATCAGGAGAATGTGGCCTTCATCTCGGGCGATGGCACCAACAAGCCGAACGGTCTGTTGACCTACGCCACCGGCGGCGCAAATGCAGCCACACGCCCTTGGGGTGTGATCCCGGAGGTTGCTTCCGGTGCAGCGGCGGCACTCACCGTCGATGGCCTGATTGATCTCGTTTACGACCTGCCGACCGAGCGTAGCGCGAATGCGCGGTTTATCATGAACCGCAAAACTCACGCCGCTGTTCGTAAGTTGAAAGATGGCGACGGCAATCTGATTTGGCAGCGCGGCCTTGCGCCAGGTGAACCATCGACAATTCTTGGCCAGCCGGTCACGGAAATGGCGGCAATGCCGGATGTAGCGGCCAACGCATATCCGATTGCCTTCGGCGATTTCCAGCGCGGTTATCTGATTGTTGACCGTGTCGGTATCCGCATCACGCGCGATCCCTACACGGACAAACCTAACGTGCAGTTCTACACGACCAAGCGCGTTGGTGGCGGCGTAAACGACCCCGAGTCGCTGCGCCTGCACAAAGTTGAAGCCTAAGCGCTCAAGCTTTCCAGAAGGGGCGGCGAGTTCGCCCCTTTCGATGGTTTGAGAGGTGACCCCATGAAAGCAACTAAAGCGATTTACGCTGTTCCAGACGGTGAGGTTTACCCCGTCAAACTGGAAAAGGGTGACGAAATCCCTGAAAACATGGAAAAAGTGGCCGAAAAGCTTGGCGCTACGCCCAATAAGAAGGCCGCGCAGGGCAAATGACCCCGGTCCTTGTTTCAGCGCCAACCGAAGCGCCAGTTTCTCTTTCTCGGGTGAAAACGCATCTTCGCGTGGATCACTCGGAAGAGGATTTGTTGATTATAGACCTAATCAACGCTGCCGTGTCCTATCTGGATGGCTGGTCGGGTGTTCTGGGTCGCTGCGTGGTGTCTCAGACATGGCGCTTTGGTGTTCGTGACTGGTCTGACTGCATCCGGCTTCCGTTTCCGAATGTGGCTTCGGTCACAATCACCTATCAGGACACCGATGACACAGAGCAGACTGTTGCCCCGGCGGAATACGAGATTATTCAGGACACTCTTGGTTCTGTTGTGCGCTTCAAGGATGCGTTTTCAGAGCCTTCAGTACACGACGACACCCTAGAACCCATTACCGTTACTCTAACGGCGGGATATGGCGGCTCTGGTGTTGTTCCGGCTGCGCTTAAGCAGGCAATATTGCTACTGGTGACGCACTGGTACGAAAACCGGGCTTCGGTCACAGAGATGCGCTTGAGTGAAGCGCCTATGGCATTCCGGGCGCTGATCGAGCCGCACCGGCACAAGGTGGTGTGATGGCTCGGCGTCCACAAGTCGGCCAGCTATCCGAGCGGATCACGTTTCAGGCTTATAGCGAGACGTCAAACGGCGCGGGCGGGTTCACAAAGACCTGGGCTGATTTGTCGAGCGTGCCGAAGGTATGGGCGCATGTCGCGCCAAAGCGTGGGATCGAAGGTCTGCTTGAGGGCCGCATGAATGCATCCGCGACGTATGTCTTTAAGATCCGGCAGCGGTCGGACCTTGATGAAGCCATGCGAATTCAGTGGCGGGGCGAGACCTACAACATTCGTTCGATCATGCGTGAAAGTCCGCGCTCTATGTATTTGCAGATCGAGGCTGAGCGGGGCGTTTCGAATTGAAACCGACTGTGGAGATCACCGGCATTGATGACGTGAATCGTATCTTTGAGGATGTGGGGCCTCGACAGGCACATAACCTCATGCGCTCCACGATCCACGGCATCGCGGGCGAAATGCGCAAGGAAAGCCGCAAGCTGGCCCCAAAAGATGAAGGCGATCTAAAGAAGTCGATCAAGGCGAAGCGGGAACGAACACCGCACGGAAAGTACCTCTCTACCGTTCGTGTCGCGCCAAAAGCATTCTATTGGCGATTTCTGGAATACGGTCAGGGCCCAGACAACGTGGAGCATGCTTTTTTCATGCGTACAGTCGAGAAATTCCGCCCAAAGCTGAATGACATCTTTGTTCAGCAGTTTGGCAAGAAATGGGAGGCGGCGCTTAAACGTGCCGCAAAGCGCAATGGGGGTTGAGGTTGAGCTGCAGCGGGCGCTGTATTCGCAGCTAGTTGCGGCATCTATCGGCGCATCAGTCTTTGAGACTACGCCCCAGGCATCAGATGGCGGCAATAGCGGTGTTTTCCCGTATGTCACAATCGGGCGCGCGATAATCACCGAACTGGACACGCAGACCACGAACGGATTTTCCGCGCAGATCCGCATCCACACATGGAGCCGCACAGGCGAAATGCTTGAGTGCAAAGGCATCCAGGGCGCGATGTATGCGGCCCTTCATCGTTCTGAAATGACGATAACAGGTTTCAACAATTTCTCGCTGTTACGCGAGGACACAGATTGCTTTGCCGAAGAAGACGGCAGGGTTCATGGGGTGTGTGAATATCGCGCCCTTATTGAGAGCGCATAAGCGCAAAGCCCATAGATGGAGACTAAATCATGGCGAAAGAAGCTGGGCGCCTATGCGTCATCAAAATCGGAGGCACTACAGTTGGCGGAGGCCGCACAGTTGGCATCACGGTCAATGGATCCCCGATCAATGTGGAAACTCAGACCGACAACGGCGTTGCGACCTATTTGGATGGGGTTCTAACGGGCCAGTCGCTGGAACTCACGATTGATGGATACGAAGAGGATAACGTTCTGCGTGACATCTCGTTGGGTGCTGCCTCGGGCAAGTTCCTTAGCAACCTGACATTTGAATTCCCCAATGGGGATGAGGTGTCGGGCGATTTCGTGATGACCGCCTATTCGGAGACCGGCGCGTTTGAGGACGGGCAGACGTTCACATCGACCTTCAGCAGCGATGGAGCGTGGACCTTCACGCCGTCCGTCTAATGAAAGGTTTTGAGCCGGTAAAACTTAGCTGGAAGGGTGAGGACTACACTGTTCCAGCAGAAGACCAATTGATGCTGATTGCGTCGATTGAAGACGCTCTAACGGGCGGTAATGGCGGGCAAGCTATCAGCGTTCTGATGCAGCCTAACGGGCCGTCATATGTGCGACTGTCTCGGGCCTTCGGTGCCGCGTTGCGCCATGCTGGGGCCGAGGTATCTGATGATGAAGTCTATCTTTCAATCATGGATGACTTCGCAAAACAGGACTCGTCCGTTGCTGTGAAGGTTCAAGCTTCAATTATGGGCCTGTTGGCAATTGTTGCGCCCCCTGTGGCGCTGTCGTTGGCTCCCAACAGTAAAAAAAAGTCTCAGGAAAGTTCGAAGGCAGCGGAATCGTAAAGACGTTGCATGATCTCACAGTCGGCAGCGAATGGGTTTCAGCCGCAGAGTTCTGGCGCATGTCGCCGGGGCAAGTGTGGTGGTTGATACAGGCCAAGTTGCCGGATGATTTCCAACAGCGCGGCAACGAAATGGTTGAGGTTGTCGAGATGGTAAAGGCTGCTAAGCGAAAGGACGCTGCGTAATGGCAAAAGTCGTTGGCGATGTCGCCATTGCCGTTGGCGGCGATGCTTCTGGCCTCGTTCGGGAACTCAAAAAAGCCGGAAATTCGGTCAAAGGCTTTGAGCGCAATGCGGAAAGCATGTCGCGCAAGATGGCAAAGATCGGTGTCGCGGTTGCTGCTTCTGCCGCTGCAATGGGCGTTGGCTTCTTGGTCTCAGCCCGAAATGCGGCTGCCTCTGCCAAGGAAATTCAGAACCTTTCGCGCGTTGCTGGCGTTGGCGCAGAGGAGTTTCAAAAGCTCGCCATAGCGGGTGAAGAAGTCGGGTTTTCCCAGGAGAAGATGGCCGACATCTTCAAGGACGTGAACGACAAATTCGGCGACTTCCTTGCCAATGGTGCAGGGCCTCTGAAAGACTTCTTTGAGAACATCGCCCCGGCTGTTGGCGTAACAGCGGACCAGTTCGCAAACCTATCGGGGCCTGAAGCTCTGCAGCTTTATGTTTCCTCGCTGGAAAAGGCAAACGTCAGCCAACAGCAGATGACCTTCTACCTTGAGGCGCTGGCGAGCGATGCGACGGCTCTGGCTCCACTTCTTCGCAACAACGGGCAAGAACTCAAGCGCCTTGGCGATGGGGCCCAAAACGCGGGCCGGATCATCAGCAATGACCTTATTGACCAAGGCGCGCGGCTAGATGAAAAGCTTCGCGACCTGTCCCGCACAATCGAGGACAAGGCTAAGGTTGCAATCCTAGAATACGCCGATGAGATTGAGGCGCTGGCAACTTGGGTTGCAGATGTTGGTATTCCGGCATTGGTTGATTTCGGAAAGGGTTTCGTTGCCTTTGTTGAGGATTTGCAGCCTGCCATTGATGGGCTTCGCAAGTTCATGTCTCTCGTCGGTGCGGCGGCTGGCGTTGATGGAGGGGCTGTTGCAGAATACAGCGCTGCAGAACAGAACCGGCGCAATCAAAGTCTTGGCGCAGATCCGAACGACAAAGGCGATCCGTCCAACTCAGGGACGTTCTATTGGGACCCTGAAAGAGGAGAAGTAGTTGAATACTCCGACAACACACCCGCGATTCCGGGATCGACTGCGCCAGCCGTCAGTATTACTTCAATCCCGCCTAGTTCTGGCGGCGGGCGTCGTCGCAGCGGTGGCGGTGGTGGTCTAGGCCTGGACAACTTCGAGGCATTTCAAGCGCGCTTGGCTACAGAGGCCGAGCAACTTGAAATCTGGCGCGAAGAGCAGATGGAAAAACTCCAGGAATATCGTGATGCAAAAATCGCGACCGAGGAGGAGTACAACGAGCTTGAAGCTGCGATCACCCGTGAACACGCCGAGCGGCTTGCAGATATTGAACAGGCGTCTATGCGAACCAAGCTCGGGAAGTTCAAAGGAGCCTTCCGGGATCTATCGTCGCTCATGCAGACGGAAAACGAAAAGCTGTTTGAGATTGGAAAGGCGGCGTCACTCGCAAACGCGATTGTCAATGGGCATGAAGCTGCGTCAGAGGCTTGGAACAAAGGCATGGCTATTGGTGGCCCCCCAGTTGCTGCAGCGTTCACGGCTGCATCTGTTCTCAAGACGGGTGCGTTGATCCAAAGCATTCAGTCCGCCAACTCGCGCGGGACGTCGGCAGGCTATAGCGGTGGCGTTGGCGGTGCTACTACACCTTCTGCGGCTCCTTCTGAATCGTCACAGACCAGCAATGGCCTTGACTTGCGCATTCAAGGTATCAACTCGGATGATCTCTACCGAGGTCGCGACGTTAGAACTCTGTTTGAAGAACTGATGGAAGAAGCTGAGGACCGAGGCTTTAGAAGCATTGCCTTCGTTTGACATTCTCAGAGAGGTGCGCGTAGCGTCTGGAATTGAACTAAGAATTTGAGAGGTCCGAAATTGAAGTCTCTTGCGGCGCTACTTATTGCCATTCCTTTTTCTTTGAGTGCTCAGGAAGCGCCCACCCCTTTAGAATTTATGAGGGGCATAGATGGATACGAAGTTAAGCTGAGCGGCCGGATAGTTTTTCTCGAGGACGAAAATCAATTTGCTTACTATGAACGCGACCGGAATTATGGGCACACTAAGTTCATCGCATTTGTGGACTCTGGGCGAGAAGACCGCGTCAAGATTCAAGAAGAATGCGGTCGATCCCCGCCACTCATGATGCCAAACGCCTGCAAAATAGAAGCGAGGGGCGCAGTGGAAACAACTGGGTCTCAAGTTCGAGTTAGCATCACTGAAGTGACCTCGCTCGAAAGGTAGGACTTACACAGCTTAGCCGGTTTTAGAAACCGCAGGCTCACCCAACACTTTAAAGACCAACCTAAAACCCTGCTTCGGTGGGGTCATTTGCATTGGGAATCCCTGGATGACAATCGTTTCTCCGATTGGGTACACGCTACCCGCCAACGACATGCCATTGACGCATGCGCGCATATTGCATCGGCGGAATTGGTTGACCGGTGGGGCAATCACGGCGTCCAGCACGGCGGATAACTTCTTTGCCTCTGCGCCAAACAACAGCCTGACCTATGAAGCATGGCGCCCATCAACGACCGGCCTTGAAACATGGGAGTATGACCACGGCAGCGCTGTGGAATGTGATTGTGTCGCCATCGCGGCCCACGACCTGGGAACGCAGGCCGCAACGGTCTCGATCCAATATTGGAACGGGTTTTCATGGGTCGATCTTGTTGCCGCGTTTACCCCAACCGATGACAGCCACATCATGGCTATTTTTGAACCTGTCACAGCGCAGCGTTGGCGGGTTGGCATCCAGACATCTGAGGCCACGCCGGGACAGATCGCGGTGATCCGGGTAGGCAAGGCCCTTCAGATGGAGCGTCCAATCTATGGCGGGCATGCTCCGTTGGTCTTTGGTCGTCGCACTGAGTACCGGACCAACGTTTCAAACACCGGGGAATTCCTTGGGATGACGAAGCAGCGCACAGCGCTGGCAACAGCCTTTGAGTGGCAAAACGTAACAGCGACTTGGGTTCGGTCGAATTGGTCGGATATGCAGCGAGCTGCAGAGGACGACGCCGTTTTCATTGCTTGGAGGCCCGAGACCTTTGAGGATGTCGGGTTTGGCCGCGTGACTGGCACGCCCTCAGCTTCGAACATGGGCATTCGTGATTTGATGACCGTTGGCTTCAGCCTTCAAGGGTATTCGCATGACTGAAACAACAGTCGGACGTGAGCCGGTTCTGATTGTTGCGCTGCAACAGCCGTTCTGCGCAAATACATTCGGTGTAGCGCCATGCACGGCGACAGGCACGAACGATCAGCGCTGCTACAACACACGCAGCTCCTGCAAAGACGCGCCGAACTTCGCGTTGGGGACACCGCTTAGCCTCTATTTTTCAAGGGGCAACAAGGCGGATAAGACTGTGCAGGGCCTCAGCAACGTTCTGCCATTTCTTCAAGGCGTGTCGACTGCACCAACCAAAATCAATCTGGCAACGTCGGACAGGAATTCGCAAGGCATTGGGCAGCGCGCAGTCTGCACGGTTACGTTCAAGGACGTGCCGCATACGGATCAGATCGTTGACCCCTATATTGACGGGCGGTCTTGGGATCCGATGGACGGGACACGCGGCACCTTCTGGACACGTTGGCTCGCGCGCAACAAATACCGCACCGGCGCGCAAATCGTGATCTACGAGGGGTATGCAGGCCAGACACTCGCAGAGATGCGGACACGCCGGTATTTTCTTACCGAGGTCTCGCAGGTTGCCAATGGCCGTATCACCATTAAGGGAAAAGACCCTCTGGCGCGGCTGGAAGAGCGCAAGGCCCAGATACCACCAGTCAGCCCTGGCCTGCTTTATGAAGACATTGATGCATCTGTAACAAGCTTCGAAGTCGCGCGTGCTGTCGAGGCGGACTACCCGGCAACCGGAACCCTGCGGATCAATGACGAGATCATGACCTACACCAGTAGGGCAGATAGCACCAATGGGGTCACCTTCTCTGGTGTCACACGTGGCACTGATAACAGCGAGGCTGAAGACCATAGTGTTGATGACGCGGTTCAAGAGTGCCGCCGATACACCGAACTATCAATGGATGAGGCTCTTGAAAGCATTTGCTTAGAGTCGGGTATAGACGCCGCGTGGCTGGATACTGTCAATTGGGCCGCAGAGGCTTCAGAGCATCGCAGCTTCTACCGCTTAAACACGCTGATCACCGAGCCAGAGCCTGCTGTGTCATTGGTCTCGCAGATCCATGAGCAATGCGCTTGCTACATCTGGTGGGATGAGCGCGCGAGCCTCATCAAGCTTAAGGCCATCCGTGGTATTGACGAAGAGCCACCGGTTTTGACCGATGCCAGCAACATCCTGAAAGGTCTGAGGTTTGTAGAGAAGCCTAAGCAGCGCACTTCGCAAGTCTGGGTCTACTACAATCAGACCGATTTCACTAAGAAATGGGACGATCAAGCGGCTTATCAGCCGCAGTTTGTGCTTGCGGATTTAGATAGCGAAACGCCCGAGAAATACGGGGAGCCGTCTATTCGGAAGATATATGCGCGCTGGCTGCGCACTGACGCTCTTGCGCAGAGTACTGCGTCCAAAATCATCACCCGATACGTTGACATTCCACGGCAGGCTACTTTCCGCGTTGACGCCAAGGACCGGCAGTATTGGGTTAGCGACACGTTCACCTTGCAGCACAGCCTTGATGTGGACGAGTTTGGCGCGCGCCGAAGCACGAATTGGACGATCATATCCGCAGAAGAAAAGGTGAGCGGCGAGGTCATAGAGTACGTGGCTGAAGACACCACCCTGAACGGTCGCATTCACTACATCATGGCCGCTGATGCTGCCGATTATCCTGGCGCGGACGATGCGCCTTTCCGAAATTTTTACATAGGCGATGCAACCGGGCTTCTGTCCGATGGCTCGCCTTGCGCGAGGATTTCATAGATGCCCGCATACACTGGAATTGCAAACGGCGACATCGACCAGGACAGCCCTGGAACTCAGCCTTTGTTCACAGCCCTCCGCGACGACCCAATTGCTTTGGTAGAGGGGCAACCGACCGCCCCTACCAACCAAGCCATGTGGCACCCCTACAACCGCACGATTAACGCCGGAAGCGGTGACGGGATACTTTGGGAACAGGCAGTTGACGGCAGTATCGGATCTGTTGAGACGCCGGATCTTGAGGTTGGCTATCAGTACGCGTTCCTAGTGGATCGTGTAAGTTCATCGGCCTCTTTTACTATCAACGTTGAAGCGCGCCGTTCAATAGACGGTGTTTACATGCCTGCGGTTAGTACTATGGCCAGTCAAGCACTTAGCAGTAGTGTTGCGGTTGGCTTTATTGAATTCAACGATGCGACCAATTTATCGCTCACTCATGGGGTGTCTGCCAGCATAGCTTCAGGGGCGGGAACCTCAAATGGGGATTCAAGGTGTGCTTCTTGGGTATATACAACCACCCCATGGAGGATTGATCGACTCCGTATCCGGCCATCGTCGGGCAGCTTTGATCTTGGCAAAATATATCTTCTTCGTCGCAAGTGGGAGGCCCCGGAATGACGACTGCTCTGACTTATGACGAAAATGGGGAAAAGGTCTTCACCACCTATACCGATGAAGAGTGGGCGGCGATGAACCCACCTTCCACGGTAGAGGATGTAAAGGCAGAGGCGAACCGGCGCATTCTTGAAATTATCCCGGAATGGAAGCAGCGAAACCTGCTTGCACAAGCCGCCCGGCTAAATCGAAAGCCAATGGCGGAATGGACGCCCGAAGAGGTCGCGCAGGTTGAGGCAGGTGATGCCATCTGGGAACAGGTTGAGGCGATCCGCGCGCGCTCAAATGAGATAGAGGAAATCGACCCAATCCCCTCAGACATCACTGATGACACTCTTTGGAGTGCGGTGGGGGTGGAATGACCGGCTCGAAGGAACCTTGGCACCTAGACAAGCGTGTCCCCCTCGCGCTGATCGTTACCATTCTGGGGCAAACGCTGCTAGCGGGGTGGTTTGCCGCAAACCTGTCAACCCGGATCGAAACTCTTGAACGAGACGTTGAGCGACAACGGTTGGTAGACCAGACGCAGACCGAAGCAATTCACCGAGCCGAGCGCCAGGACGTGGCGCAAAGCCAGAAGCTCGAAAACATCCTCGATATCGTAGAGCGCATGGACCGACGCCTAGAGCGCTTGACGGGTCAAAATTGAGGTAAACCGATGACAGTTGATTGGCGCTGGGTTCAATCCCGGCTGCACGACCTTGGATTCAATCCGGGGCCGATTGATGGTGTGCGTGGTCCAAGAACCGACGCTGCCGTTGTCGCGTTCAAAAAGTCAGTCGGCTTTCGCGCGCGCCCATTCGTAGGCCCCCTTACTTTGGAAGCGCTGGATCCTGCACCCGATAAGACAAGTATTCCTTGGATGTCCGAGGCCATGCGGGTGAAGGGACTTCACGAGCAGCGAAACGTGAACGCACTACGCCGGTGGTTCGACTCCTCAGTGTCTTGGATCGACCCTCGGGAGGTTCCTTGGTGCGGTGCGTTCGTCGCCACCTGCTACCGGCAATGGGACAAGGACATCCAAATTCCAAACAACCCACTCGGCGCCCGTAATTGGCGTGAGTTTGGGATTCCCACTCACCCTGTTCTGGGGGCTTGCCTATTGTTCTGGCGAGGGTCCCCGCAGGGGTGGAAAGGCCATGTCGGTTTTTACTACGGCGAGGACGAAACGCATTTTCATGTGCTCGGCGGCAACCAATCCAATGCCGTCACAGTCTCTCGCATCGTCAAGACTCGGCTGCTGACCGCTCGCTGGCCTAATGGCCAAGAGGTAACCGGAACGCCGGTAAAGATCACGCCAAGCGGCGTAAAAATCACAGAAAACGAAGCCTAAGAGGTGAATCATGAAGTTCACTATCCCCGCCATTCTGGCGGCTCTCTCGCTTGCGGCCTGTGGCTGGGACGCTGAGCGCAAACAAGCGGTAGCGGATGCTGCTCTAGTTCGAGTCCAGATGCTGAACGCTCAGGGCGTTGATCCGGTCAAACTGGATGAAACCCAGTTAGCCTGGTTGGCTAGTAGCTGCGCGCTGATCCAAGTGGCTTTCCCTGAGGCCTCTGATGACGTCGCACGTACTTGTGCGGTTGCAATGGAGGCAGCGAAATGAACGGCACAAAAGGTTTTTTCGCATCAAAAGGCATCTGGGGCGGTCTGATCGCTATCGTTGCCTCTGCTGGACAGATCCTTGAGGTCGCCGCACCTGTTGTGGGTCCAATGATGGGCTACGATATCACGCCCGCCGACACGCAAGAGGCAAAGGGATACGTGCTGTCCATTGTCGGCGCCGCTGGTGGTTTGCTGGCTATTCTCGGCCGAGTTCGAGCATCCAAGAAAATCGGCTGACCCACGTGCCGGGGTGCGTCGCAAATCATCACAATCCAACCCACAAGAACAGGCATGGCAAACACCATCTACCGGCGTCGGGTATCAGGCTCGCTACCTCCAAACATGAAAGGATGTCCTATCAACCTAGCAGACGTCCCTGTTCTGCAAACAACTCCGCCCGTCAGCTCCGCGCTGGCGGGCTTTTTTGTTTTTAGGGTGTTGTAAACGACTCCGTTCGGCCTCAGTTTGGATTGGGATTTTCAAAAAAGGATTGCTTCACATGGCTTTAACGATGGGTTTGGATACTAAGAAAGTAGAGTTACTGTTTCGCTCGGCGCTCTTAGAAGATGCCACAACAGTGAACGAGCGATTTGCAGCAATCATTGCTGACATAGACATTCATGACGACGACGAGGTTTGGATTTCAATAAGCGATGACCTTTGGCCCGACATAGAAAAGGCAAACAAAGTTGAGGAGCTTGCAAAGCTGCTTTGGGTGGAAATCCAGTGGGAAGGCACGATGGGAGAGTTCCCGTTCGCTTGGCCGAGTTTAGGAGAACACACCAACGACACCGCTACCTATTTCAAAATGGTGCTGGACGCTTACGGCGGGCAAAAGCCGGAATAGGGGCGAGTGGTATAGACTTGGAACAGGAGACTAAAGCGCAGTACGATCTGCGCATGGAACAGGCAAGGCTAGAGCACGAGATTCACCGAGGGGATCTCCGCTCAAGCAACCAGTCAGCGATTGAGTTCTCGTCTATTGCTGCAAAAGCACTCCTTTTGACTAACGGTGGTGCTGTTATTGCTGTGCTTGGATTCGTTGCAACGATTGCGGGTGGAGATGGTGCTTTGCGGATTGATATCCGTGCCGCCGCTGATGCACTGGTTTGGTTCGCGTGGGGGGTCGCAGCATCTGTCGTTGTTTCTCTTCTTTCATACTTGGTCATGTATTTAGAGGCCGAATATGAGGCGCGCTCAATATATGTTTGGGAATACCCATTCATACTGAAAGAAAAGGGTGCCAATGCGCTTTGGTGGATGCGAGTGTTAACTCAGTTGACAGCTTTCTGCACCGCTATAAGCGCACTTGTGTTCTTCTTCGCGGGCATTGATGCCGTTGTGAGTGTTGTTAACGGTTCAACCACTGAGAAAGGTGCGAACTGTTGGGGCCTTGCAGGCAATTGGTGGTTTTTTTGCAGGATACCGTAGTGAGGATAGTGAGGTTTAGGTGTTTAGATGGAAAAATTGTATGGCGGACGTACACGCTGCCAGGCACGACGTTGCGATCCTGAACTATTTTGACGACGTGGTTTCCGTTTCCATTACGAGTCTTGATAAACGGCTAGCAGACTTAGAGAAGAGTGAAGATGACTTCGCGCCATTTTGGGTTGAGGATATGCGCGATGTAAGAGATGAAGCTTTGAAGGCATTCGCGCTATCGATCCAATCGATTTGGGAGCGGCAGTTTCGAGCATACGTTGCTAAATTTACTGAAGAGTTAGCTTCATCGGAAATATCCCAAAAGAGCGTCCAAACGGCAAAATGGGAAAAACTCTGCGATCTCTTCAAAGATTATAGGGGTATCAGCATGGAGGAGTTTCCTAGCTACTACGCGTTGGATGACTTGCAGAAACTAGGAAACGTATGTCGGCATGGAAATGGACCAGCGGCAAAAAAACTGTTTCAAAGTAGGCCAGAAATTTGGCTTCCGCCTCCAGAAGATATGCCAGAATTTGGCCTCGTTTATTTGCCAGAAGACTGCCACAACGTCGATCGGATGGATCTAAGCCTTGATTACCTGAAAGGTTTTGTTTGGGCGATTGCGGAGTTTTGGAAAGACATAGGCTATATCTATCGAGAGAGTATTGAACGAAAACACCCAGTAACCGAGAAAGCCCTGGTGATGGAGCGTGAATCTCGAACCTGGATTCCAAAGGGCAATAGTTCACGATAAGGAGCGCTAGAATCTAGCATGGAAGGATTGATCGGACTGATCGTTTTTTTGGCGGCATTGGCGCTTCTCCGGGTGATCTACACAATAGTCTGAGATACGGCCGAATCCCGAGGCTATAGCCCCTGGCCGTGGTGGATAATCTCGCTTTGCTGGTCACCGTTCAGATCGATGATCGTTCTGTGGCTGTTTTTCGATGTAGTGAAGGATGATGCGTAGGGTAGAGGCAAAGAAAGACTGCCCAAGCCCGTTGAGAACGGGCCTCCAGACAGATGGTCGCGCCACCGGCTCCGCTGCAACAAGGGCCACCAAGCCGCCGTTCGCTGTGTTGATAAAAAAAGAACAAACAACGGCAGCTATTCGCAATGCAGTCAACTTGGCTCAGGTTTACGATCTTAGCTATGCCGCTTACAAAACATGGGTAACTAAAAGCTGATATATGAACCACCGTCTAACCACCTCGATCCGAATTGCCAAAGCTGCGAACGGCATCCTTGTCAAATCCCGAAAAATCCCGAATCCTCATGAAACTGAGCATTGGGATAGTGACAGCCTCGATCATATCGGTGTCGAACCCATGCTTTTAGCTTTGGCGATGGAATTAGCTTTAAAGGCGTGGTTCGTCTTCGACCACAACAATCCGAAAGTCCCTCGAGAGCATAACTTGGTCAAACTTTTCAATAAGCTAAAGCCAGAGACGCAACGTAGGCTAAACCAAGAATTCAAACTGTCTGTAGCGCCTTTGTATCCGGACTTTTCTTTCGCGGACTACGATCTTCGTAGCGTCCTAATTCAGCACCAAAACGCTTTCATAGATTGGCGTTACATCTATGAGGTTGAAAAAAGCCTATCATTCAGCAAGGGGACTTTTGATGCGGCGGTTGAAATGGTGCTGACAGAGTTCCGTAAGCTTTACGTTGAAGCACCAGTGCCGGTCCTTGGCAATCGAGGGACTAAGTAGCGCGGCCAAATAGTTTCAGTAGTGAGCCGTTAGGCTGGATAGTCGAGGCGAGTCGAGAGCCCACTTCGGGGTTGCTAGTTGCCAAATTCGCTAACAGCGTCCTAGACGGACCGCAACGGCGGCTAAGAACTCAATGATTTTGCCTGAACCTGCTGTGGAGAATGGCTACTTCAAGCGCAAAGCACCAAGTGCCACGACTACTGCAAATGACAGCGTGCCATCGGTGTAGCTCAATACACGCTTTGAAATATCTTCGACGTATTGACGCTGCCCTTGGTGAGATCTTGCGACCACAATTCGTAGCGAATGCCCTGCTTTGCAAGTTCAAAAAAAACCCGATGGGGGTTGATGCCTGTGGCCTCGCGATCAAAGGTCAGGATCCGGTCGTCGGTCAAATGAAGCTCGAAGCGTTCCCTGATTTCGGTGTACTCGCCGTCACTGTCTTTGCTTGTACGGAGAGTTTCCAACCGTAGTGCTTTTGCAATTTCCCCCAGAGCGACGTCTATCGGTAAACTCTCACAAGGTATGGCAGCATCCCATTTCAGCCTGCCAGCACTTATTGTGGCTTTCCAGCCTCCCGGTGTGTTGAAAATAAGCCACGTTCGTCGACCCTCGCTCAATGCAAGAAAACCACTTGCCAAAGCGCAAAGCGCAAAAAGCACTTTGAAAAACCCCCCGATATGATTGGCTGGGTGAATTGCGAATACATAGAGTACAGGCCAAATCAGCCCGACGCAGACCCACACAATGTGTATGCTGGCGACGCGTAGCTTCGTTGATTGGATGACATTCGGTTCTATCACAATCGTTCGATAGCACGTAACTGTACCAGAAATAAGGCAATACTTGCGTCAAAACATGGAGCGCTCGTTTTTATCCAGATGAATTTCGGTCATCCGCCGTTTTGTCCAAAACGACGGCCTCGTCCGCCAATAAGCCACCAGACGCCGTGCTGTGAATGTCTGGAATGCGACGTTTGCCACCTACTGAAAGTGCAAAAATCCGAACGGCAACCAATGCCGGTATGAGTTCAAAGCGGACATTTCCTGCGTAGCGGAATGAATTGAGGCGGGGCCGCTAGTCCCGCCGCTCCTTTTTCTTGGGCCAGCGGGATTTTGACACACCAAACTCCCCTAGCCGACAGGGGGAGGGCGACCCCATTTGACAAGGCCGTGTCCCAAGCTGTGCTTACGGACAGCACCACCCCTGTCGAATAGCATTGCTGCGCCCGATTCTCCCTTAACTCATACACTGTCGAGCCAGCCGAACCAGAATCGACCTTTCACCAGCCACGCAATGCCGAACCCCGCTAGCGCTCCTGCTTCACCAAGGAAGACTGGGTGTAATGACCAATCTGCGCCCAAGCCAATAATCCCGGCGCCTGCTAGAGCCAGGCTTGCGATCATCAGCACACTGCAAAAATCATAGATGCGATTGCGAGTTTTTTTCTGCCATCGGAGTTTGTCGCCCACAAAGTCCTCCGCTCGTTTTCGACGAAATGCGATTGCAGTGAAGTAAAGAAGAACCAACAACAACAATATAGCCGCGACGACGTGCAATAGAACCGCGCTTGCAAACAGCTTTTGTGGGTCTTCGATGCTCAATCGCTCTGCACCATCGGTAACGGACGCAAATAGCGTCGCATCCATTGCCAGCGCCCTCGGCGTCTCGAGCGCATATGTGATACTGCCGCGCAAGTCGACTTGGTGCCCGCTATCGGTACAGAAAACGTCTAGATCAGTCGGCACAATCGCGACAATGATCGCGAAAGCAGCAGCAGCTGTTGCAAGTATGCCGTCCCATCTATTTTCTCCGCGATAGCGAAACATAAACGCGGAAACAAATGCAAGAATGAATACAAATACGGGGCCAGAGCGTGGTTCGTAAAAATAGGCACTGATACTTTTGCGATAACAACCGGGCGGAAATAGGCTGTCTATCCATAGCACGGCGGGCGCTAGCCCAATAGCCATAATCCCGATCCAAAAGGCAAGCTTACGTTGCCGGGATCGCTGATCCTGATCTGACAGGGCGATGTAAGCGGCGTCAACGGACCTAATACTCGAAAGAAAGCTCAACGTAGCCTCCAAAAAAAGACTGTATGAAATGCCAATAGTTTAACGCTCTTGTTCGCCATCCGACAAGCTTCGCCTGTACAACAGAAACAAACCCCTTGCTAAAAGTAGTTTGTCAAAACGGTCGTTTTTGTCACTCGTCGAGCCGTGACCAAGATCGTTAAAAAATTATGCGCCACGAACCCTTGGCAAAAACGCCGTTGGTTTTGTCACTTTTTGGCCTTCCTTCTGATAGCAGATGCTCGCGCGCACTTTAGTGCCAGTAATTTTGGCACGCTGCCGCCCGCAGAAGGTTAGCAACAAGTAGCGTTAATTGACTTGGAGACATGTCGAAGGCGACTTTTCAAGCCGGTCAGTTCAAACATCTTGGCGAAACCATCGACGGTCTGTCGTTTAAAAAGGTATCCCGGCCTTCAAAATGCCCATAATGATTATTAAAACGGGGTTCCGGCTGATCGGATTTAGCCTGTCTTCGGACCTGTGGTCGACTATTGGGAGCCCTATTTGAAACACGAGCGAGCAACACCTGGTTCTGCCGTCGCAAATGCGCATGCGATGCAAGAAACGGATGCAGAGTATAGCGCTGCCATGTGGGCTGGATGCGCGCTGATGGCCATGTATGTTGACCGGTCTGAAGTGTTTCGTGAGCACGCCGAAAGATGGGCCGAGAAGCTTGGATCATTAAGCCTACAGTAGAAAGCAGACTTGACCGATCATGAGCTCCGTAGGCTCTGCTGGAAGACCAAAGCGATGGGCTGAAGCATGTCCCCCGACGCTGACAACAATTGGCTGAATGGCAATTTACCGTTCGTTAACCAACACTAGAGCATGGTTTCGTCGTAGGCACCTGAAGCGGAACCATTAATGAAAAGCCAAATGCTCGATCATCTCAAACAAGTCATTGCCGGAGATAAGAACAGGTTCGGCAAGCTGGTCAAATACGAAGGACAGGGCGGTTTATCTGAAGATGCGCTGCAAGGCCTTAAGGATCTGGAAGCCCGTACTCCACCGCCTGACGCAGTTTTGGAACCGGCCTACGCACCCGCCTATGTCAACCGTGACCGACTATCGCCAAAAAATGCCGCGGGCGGCGGTTTGGTCAAAGGGGATGACGGGGCCAAACGTCCACACTATTGGGGGCACCGAGAGAGACTGAGAACTCGCTTCCTCAAGGGCGGTCACGAGCCAATGCCTGAGTACGAGCTCCTGGAGCTACTGTTATTCAATGCGATCCAACGGATCGACGTGAAACCACTGGCAAAGCGCCTTCTGGCTGAGTTTGGTGATCTGAACGGTGTGGTTGCTGCGTCCAAGCATCGTATTCTCCAAGTCGAAGGAGCAAACGATTGGGTCTACTACCATCTGCGCGTGGTCGAAGCGTTCGGGCACAGGATGGCCCAGGCGCAGGTCTTGAAGCGGGATGTGATGTCATCATGGGAAGCTCTGGTTACATATTGCCGTACAGCCATGGCTCACCGAGAGGTAGAGCAATTCCGGGTGCTGTATTTGGACCGTAAGAACGTGTTGATTGCTGACGAAGAGCAGGCAAGGGGCACCGTTAACCATGTGCCGGTGTATCCGCGGGAAGTTGTGAAACGTGGCCTTGAACTCAATGCGAGTGCGCTCATCCTAGTACACAACCACCCCTCGGGTGACCCGACCCCCAGCCGGCCAGATATTTTGATGACTGAGCGGATTCAGAACGCGTGCGATACCGTGGGGATCTTGGTCCATGACCATGTCATCATTGGAAAAAAAGAAGAGTACTCATTCAGCTCGAACGGGTTGCTAACGAGACTGTAGCCGAATACGTGATTGGCTGACTTTTGGGGACAAGCCGACCGATGAAACGTTTTTTTTGCCTGATAGCCCTACTAGCAGCCTGCGATTCAGGCGGGATTGTATCTTCGGACATCTATGTTCGCGACGCGGATACGATTGTTATGAACGGGAGGAAGGGGATACCTGTACGCTTTCAGGGCGTTGATGCGCCCGAACTTGAAACGCAGGACGGCCAGGAAGGCAAGCAGTGGATGATAGACCACCTTCAGGGCAAGACCGTCCGTTGTGAATTGACAGGCGAAATGAACGGGGACCGCCACATCGGGACATGCTTCGTAAATGGCGAAAACCTAAGTGCCGCCGTTATCGCTGCAGGGCATGCCTTGGACTGCGAACGATACTCGGGTGGCAAGTATCGACACCTAGAAACCCCAGAAGCTCAATCACGGCTCAAGCGGGCCGGTTATTGCAAGTGAGATCTGGGTCGCTATGCAGCGTGCGGCGGTGAACTAAACTAGATACCACTTCCCCTCGACTTGCCCTGGACTCGGCTGGGGTGTTCTTTTTTGTTTTGTGCGCTGCAAGCGATTGCTAAGACTGTCAAATCAACGGCAATGCATTTCAAGAAACTAAGGATTTTTCGAGGTTGTCTATTCTGGACCACAACGACCACGTGAAGGCTGGTCGAGCTGTCATTATCGTCTCCGTGATGTATATTTTCCTCAACCAATGTGTGGTTGAGTTCTCGCAGATCAGACTTCTCGGTCTGGACGTGCGTATTTCGTCAAGCGAGATGCTGTCGCTAGTTCGGTGGCTGCTGTTTGCGTACACTGCTCTATTTGTCGTGAGGCTGTTTCAATCAGGGGTTTTCTTTCGTTTCGTCGCAATAGACAGCGAAATCCAAGACGGCTTGGACAATCAGCTTTCGCAACTGGAAAGCTATTGGACGTTAAAAAAGAGAACAGTCGAACGAGATTTGCGCAGTTACTTGGACGGTCTGTCAACAACTGACTCAAACGATAGAAAGAAGCTTGCATCTGCAAAGGCAAAATATGACAAAAAGACTGCGCGTCTTTCTCGAACCCATAATAGACAAATCTATCGGTCAAGGATTTATGCAGCAGCAAAAACGTATGTCGATTTTGGGTTCCCGATTTTTGTCGAAGTCATAGTACCTCTTGCCTTCTTGACCGTGGCGTTTTTCGCTCGTGTTGACTGGTTTGTGTGTTCCGCACAGGCCGCGCAAGATGCGACGAGCCTACTGGTTGATTTGCGAGCATGGGTGTGATTTGCGCGCTAGACGCTGGAGGTGAGAGATGAAGTCAGCGATCCGCGAATCCTATCAGCGCTACATGGCCAAGATTGAAGAAGAACTGGCCGGATGCGAGGATGACGAACGCCGAGCGGTCCTAGAACAAAATCTAAAAATCGAGCGGGCGCTTTTGGCAAGACTGGAGCAATAGTGATGAGCGTGGAAGGCGTAGTTGCGCTGCTCGGAATCCTTGCCGCAATAGCGCTCGTGTGGGTAATATTTTCAATAGTTGGAGATATGGCTAGAGACCGTGGCCATAGCCCTTGGCCGTGGTGGATAATCTCGCTTTGCTGGTCACCTTTCGGATCGATGATTGTTCTCTGGCTGTTCTTCGATGTTGTGGATCAAGGCGAAGAGGTTGAGGATCATGGTTAGTAACGGAGATGCACTCATGCGCCTTATGTTGCGTCACCAATGGTTTGGATCGTCAAGCGGGCCAACGCATCTCGAAGGACCTCTAAGCGGGAGGAATGATCCGGATTTCAGGGTCTGGCCCAACCATCCTTCTGGATACTGTAAAGGCAAGGGCGGTTGCGCATCGGCTTCTGTGATGTGAGCGAAGCCCACTTTTGAATAGAAGTTGATGTCACCATAAGTCAGGGCAACATCCACCCCACGATCCTTTAGTGCTTGCAGGGCATGTTTAATCAATCGTTGCCCAAGTCCTTTACCCTGTTGAGCGGTTGCCACCGCCACGGGCGCAAGAATGAACACCGTCCGACTATCATCGGCATAGATCATTCGTGTGAAAATGATACTGGCTAAGACCTCTCCGTTCTCTATTGCCGTGAACACGTGCAGGTCGTCAGATGCAAGCGAAGTCAGCATATCGGCCACTAACGCCTTAATCAGTGTTCCAGCCTCGGGTCCTTCCGATGCGGCAAAGGTTTCGAAAAACATCGCAATGATGGCGTCGGCTTTGTCTACGTAATCAGTCGTAAATTCCATCGTCTATTCCTACTGGGTCCGACTTCTCACCCTCGCCAAACCGAACAATTTGCATGTCGTTCGAATTGTAGGGTTCCAACAGTTCAAATGCATCATCCGCGTTGCCGTCCATCCATTGCCCATAGTCCTCCGGCTTGAGGATGACGGGCATTCTCTGCGGGTGTATGGGCTTTACCAGGTCATTAGCTGTTGTGGTGATGACGGTGTAGGTTTGAACCTCTTCGGGCCCGTCCTTGCCTTGGTATCGCGAGGTTTGCCACATACCAGCAAATGCGAATGGCGGGCGGCCTTCATCACCTGTCAGGGCGAACCAGTAATAAGTGGCCGGGTTTCTTCCTTTGGCCTCACAGAACGAACTCGCCGGAACAAGGCAACGCCTCTCTTCAAAGCTCTGCTTCCACAAACCGTTTGAGCGAACCTTGTCATCGCGCGCGTTATTCCAAGCCCCGGGTTGAATAATTGCACCGGTTTTCTTTGACTTCTTGGTGGTACGGAAGCCCCAACTCAGCGGGACCAGCTCACGCTGATCCTCGTCATCTTTCCTTACTACAGGGGCTAAGTGCTTCGGGTAGATGGCTGGCAATGGTTCTGCATTCCCAAGCCTGTCACGTTCAACGGCCACATCAAACAGTTGGCGCATTGCTGTGGCAGGGATGGTGTTGGAGTAGAGGTTGCACATGGCCCCAAAGGCTACGCACAAGACGAGAGTTGGACAAGTTTGGGCGTTTTGGCGTCTTCGATCGACCCGCAAGTGGATCGCAGCAAGATACGAATTTCCGCTAAAGCTGTCTTTTTTTGAAATCTTAAGGGTTTTGGTGATGTGAGGGGCTGGTCGAGGGGGTAAGGACCAGCCCCTTTTTCTCACCCGTGAGTGAGTGGAGGTGCGTGTAGTCTGATCTACTGTGACACCAAAGCTCTTTGGTTAAAATTGGGGAAACCCCGTAATGCCCAGTTTTGCGGCGAAACGATTTGTTTCCATGGCTGAAACGAAAGGTTTCGCAATGAATCGTGGACACAATTTCGCCGCAATGAGATCCTCAGACCCTGGGTGACACGCTTGTATTTTAGAACGTTCTGGTTTTTCCGACTGGATTTGAGGGGGTTAATTGGTTCGGTGTGTCACCCAACGAAACCCTCAAGGAACCAACGATAGCGATGAAGTGCTTTCCGTAACGTCAGCAAGCTTCCCACGTCTCTTTCATCAATCTGTCACAATTCAAACATTCAAATTCGATAGCGGGTAAGTGCGGCGCGTCTTGAATGGGGTTTGCGATTGTAAATGAGGGGGTACGAGTTCGGCGCGTCGCATCCTTCGAACATGACGTCGAACAGCCGGACTGCGGCTTTAGTGCCGTTAGGAGGAACCCCGACAGGTTTGAATGAAATTTGGCTTGGCGGCGTTTAGAATGTTCTCTAAATGTTCCTTATGGCGTGGCCCAACAGAATCCCCTTCGACCTCCATAAGGAACTCGAATCCCGACGCATAGACGAGTGGGATGCTGCCCTGAGGGCATGGGCCAAGACTCACGGCCTGAAGCTCAAGATCGTGTGGTGGCGCCAATTGGAGATATCGATGGCGGATCTGCACTCGCGCCGGTACACGTCAAAGCCCCAAGACCATTGGATGGCGATCAAAGAGTGGCTGGAACGGCACGACGTACCGGCGCCGAATAGACTACCGGAATGGCCAGAGGTGGCTTCAGCCCAGTACAAAACATCCAGTAGATTGGGCGCGGAATCGTAGGGTTTTCGTTACGTGTAACAAAAACTCGGGAAATCGGGGTCTCGAAAAATCAACGTAAGGTATTGATTTAATTGGTCGGAGTGAGAGGATTCGAACCTCCGACCCCTGCCTCCCGAAGACAGTGCTCTACCAGGCTGAGCTACACTCCGACCGTGGCGGCGGGTCTATACGCGTGGGTTTGGATGCGCAAGAGGGATTCTTGCGCGCGAAATTGGAAAAGTCTTAGCGCGCTCAGCGGGCTTGCGCTGAATGCACTATTGTAGAATCTCGGTTCTATACAGGCGAATTTTCGTGCCTCCGTGATCGACGAACGGACCAGTGGGCAGAAAAGGCAGGCGTGTCGCGCGGGCGAGGGCAGGGGCGCTGGTGATGACGCCAACGCGCCAACCCTGAAAGCGGTTCATCAGCGTTTTGCCAAGGCTGCCATAGAGCGAACGTAGTCGTTTTTCATCGCCAATCCGTGCGCCGTATGGGGGGTTCACGATGATCAGACCAGCGGGTCCGAGGGGTGGTTTGATATCGCTGACCGCACGATGCTGAAAACGGGTATGCTCCGCCACACCAGCCTGTTCGGCGTTGGCAGAGCCGGCCTCGACAGCGCCTGTATTTCGGTCGGAGCCGTAGAACTGAAGGGGGCTTTCGGATGGGCGGCACGCGCTCCGCATTGCTTGCCATGCCGCCTTGTCGAACCCGGACAGCTGCTCGAAAGCGAAAGATCGTGAACGTCCCGGCGCCAGCCCAAGGGCGATCTCGGCGGCTTCAATCACAAAGGTGCCCGAGCCGCACATAGGGTCAAGAACCGGCTCCGTTCCCTCGAACCCGCATTCGCGCAGGAACATAGCGGCCATGGACTCGCGCATGGGGGCTTTGGCGACAACGGTTTTGTGACCGCGCTTGTGCAGCGGCTCGCCTGAACTGTCGATCGAAAGCGTGCAGAGATCCTTTTCGATGCGCAGTAGAACACGCAGATCGGCCTCGGGAGAAATCGCTGCGCCCAGGGTGTCAGAGATTGCGCCCTCAATACGCTGGCGCGCCGCCCCGGCATGGTAAATGCGAGACTTGCGGCTTGTAGCTTCGACCTTGACGGGCACGTCGGGGCGAAGAAAGTTCGACCAGGGAAACTTACGCGCGCGTTTATCCAGCTGGGCCAGATGGACGGCAGGAAAGCTGCCGATGCGCACCAGAACCTTGTTGGCACCGCGCAGGACAAGATTGGCCCGCCAGACCTCAGACCAGTTGCCAGTACAGCTGACGCCGCCGGGCACGACGCGTGCGCCTGCGAATCCGTGCTGCGTGGCCTCGGCGCAGAGCGGGGTTTCGAGGCCCGGTGTTGCCACCAGGAAGATATCAAGGTCGTGGGTCATGCTCATTTTTGTTGCTTACACCGGATGCGGCAGAGGTGCGACCGGCAAAATATCGGTGTGTTAGCGCCAATATGAACATTCGATTAAGACAAAGTGACAAACAATAGATAATTTCGAGCCTAACGGGTTTGCGTTTCTGGTCGTCGGCGCGTAAAGGACCGACATCAGACACACGCCTGCGGATTCCGACCAGCAAATAGCTCTTTGCGACTCGGTCGGTTCATCATCCGCGCTATCAGATGCCTCTTCCAATTGGGCTATGATAGCTGGCGCAGGAGAGAGGCTTGGAAGACAGTAGCGAGATGCAAACTTTCAAACTGAAAAAAGGGCTGGAATTGCCGATTGAGGGTGCCCCGGATCAAACGATCCAGCCAGGGCCGGAATTCAGCCAGGTTGCCGCATTGGGCGGCGACTATTTGGGGTTGAAACCCCGTATGCTGGTTCAGGAAGGCGATGAGGTGCAGCGTGGCACTCCGCTGTTCTGCCACAAAGACGTCCCCGAGGCGATGATGGTTGCCCCGATGACCGGCAAGGTCATTCAGATCAACCGGGGTGCGCGCCGCGTTTTGCAAAGCGTTGTGATCGAAATCTCCGACCCGAATGACGCGGGCGTCGATTTCTCGGGCGTGGGCAATGGCGATACGGCCGAGGGCGTGGCAGAAAAACTCTGCGCGGCGGGTCTTTGGACGGCGTTCCGCACAAGGCCCTATTCGAAGATGCCGGCCCCTGGCACCAAACCGGCGGCGATCTTTGTAACAGCGATGGACAGCGAGCCGCTGGCCGCTGATGCCGCGGTGATCATCGGTGATGCGGGGGAAGCCTTTGCCGCCGGTCTGGCGGCGGTTGCCAAGCTGTCGGATGGTAAGACCTACCTGTGCCACAAGGATGGCGACGCAATTCCCGGTGCAGACGTTGCCGGAGTGGAAGCGGCGGCCTTTGCAGGACCGCACCCCGCCGGTCTGGCAGGTACTCACATCCACTTCCTGGAGCCGCTTGCAGGCGACAAGCAGGTTTGGACCATCGGATATCAGGACATCATCGCGATTGGTCGCCTGATGCAGTCCGGCCATCTGGATCCGAATATCGTGATCGCTCTGTCCGGACCGGGCGCACGTCAGCCGCGTTTGATCCGCACCGCAATGGGTGCATCGACAGATGAGTTGACGAAGGATGAGATCAACTTGGACGGAACACCCCGGATTATTTCGGGCTCGGTTCTGTCGGGTACTCAGGCCGAGGGACCGACGGCCTATCTGGGCCGCTTCGCGCGTCAGATCACCATCATCCGGGAAGACCACGATCAGATTCCGATGGGCTGGATTCGTCCAATGCCGTCGAAATACTCGGTCCAACCGGTTCTGGGTTCGGCATTGTCCAACAAACTGTATAATCTGACCAGCAACCTGAATGGTGGCCGCCGCGCGATGGTGCCAACAGGTGTGTTCGAACGGCTGATGCCGCAGGACTACCTGCCCACGCAGTTGCTGCGGGCCTTGCTGGTGATGGACACCGATACCGCTCAGGCACTGGGTGCACTGGAGCTGGACGAAGAGGATCTGGGCCTTGTCGGCTTTGCCTGTCCGGCGAAATATGAATATGGGCTGGCGCTTCGCGACTGCCTTGCCAAGATTGAAAAGGAGGGCTGATCCAAATGGGTTTGCGCAGCTTCTTTGATCGGATCGAGCCAAACTTTACCAAGGGCGGCAAGTACGAGAAGTACTTCCCCATCTACGAGATGGTGGAAAGCTTCATCTACACTCCGAAAACTGTAACCACCGCCGCGCCGCATGCTCGGTCGTATATCGACATGAAGCGGATCATGACCTACGTCGTGATCGCGACGATCCCCTGTATCCTGTGGGGGATGTACAATACCGGCTATCAGGCGAACTCGGCCATCGCGCTGCTGGGGCCTGAATCGGCCACCGGATGGCGGATTGCTCTGCTGCAGATGTTTGGTATCTCGCTGGATCCATCCAGCGTCTTTGCCAATGTGATGCACGGGCTCACTTATTTCCTGCCGATCTACATCGTGACGCTCGTAGCGGGTGGTATCTTTGAGGTCATCTTTGCCACCGTGCGGGGCCATGAGGTGAACGAGGGTTTCCTTGTTACCTCAATGCTTTATACGCTGATCATGCCCGCAACCGCGCCTCTTTGGCAGGTGGCCTTGGGCATCATCTTCGGCGTCGTGATCGGGAAAGAAGTCTTTGGCGGCACCGGCAAGAACTTCCTGAACCCGGCTCTGGTCGGTCGTGCGTTCCTGTACTTTGCATACCCGGCGAGCATGTCCGGTGACACAGTCTGGACGCCGGTTGACGGCTTCTCGGGCGCAACCGCGCTGTCCGTCTCCGCGTCGCAGGGCTTTCAGGCTCTGGCCGCTGATGGCATCACCTGGTGGAACGCGTTCTTCGGCTCGATCCAAGGCAGTTTCGGTGAGACTTCGACCCTTGCTTGTATGATCGGTCTGGCCTTTCTGCTGGCCACTCGGATCGCCAACTACCGCCTGATTGTAGGCTGTCTAGCAGGCACGATCGGCTTTACCCTGCTGCTGAACCTAATTGGTTCGGACACGAACCCGATGTTCGCGATGCCTTGGTACTGGCATGTGGTCATTGGTGGGTATGCCTTCGGTCTGGCCTTCATGGTGACCGAGCCTGTTTCGGCCAGCCACACCAACATGGGTCGCTACATCTATGGCGCGCTGATCGGTATCATGGTTGTGATGATCCGTGTGATCAACCCGGCTTTCCCCGAAGGCATGATGCTGGCCATTCTGTTCGGCAACGTCTTTGCTCCGCTGATCGACTACTTCGTCGTCCAAGCCAACATCAAACGGAGGGCGCGTCGCCATGTCTGATACGCAATCCCCAGATCAAAACGAGGCACCTAAAGGCGCAATTGCCAAGTTTCTGGCAGCCTCGCCGGACTCTGTCGGCAAGACGATCATCATCGCGGTTGCTGTCTGTCTGGTCGCCTCGATGGTCGTGTCCGCGGCCGCTGTTAGCTTGCGCCCGGTGCAGGAGACCAACCGCCTGAAGGACAAACAGGTCAACGTTTTGCAGGTTGCGGGCGTCTATGAGCCTGGCATCGACGTGACCGAAGCCTTCGCCGCGTTTGAGCCTCATGTGCTGGAACTGGCGACTGGTGAGTTTGTCGACGATCAGTTTGATCCGGCCACATTCGACGATATCGCAGCCGCTAGCGACCCTGAGCTGAGCGTCGCGCTGGATGATGACCCGGCGGGCATTGGCCGCAAGTCGAACTATCGCGTGATCTACCTGCTGCGCGATGATGCAGGGGCCTTGGATAAGGTTATCCTACCGCTGCATGGCTACGGTCTTTGGTCCACACTCTATGGCTTTATCGCTTTGGAGAACAACGGCAACGACATTTATGGCCTGCAGTTCTATCAGCACGGTGAAACCCCCGGCCTTGGAGCCGAGGTGGACAACCCACGCTGGAAGGCGCTGTGGAATGGCAAGAAGCTGCGTGACGATAATGGTGATCTGCAAATCACCGTGTCGAAATCCCAGCCCGCCGCCGGACCCGACTTCTATATCGACGCGCTGGCTGGGGCGACCCTGACCTCGGTAGGTGTCGATAACCTGGTGAAATTCTGGATGGGCGATGCGGGTTACGCACCGTTTCTGGCCAAACTGCAAGCAGGAGAGCTCTGATGTCCCAGACCAAGAAAGAGATGCTGGTCGACCCGCTTGTCGACAACAATCCAATCACGCTTCAGGTGTTGGGCATTTGTTCGGCACTAGCGGTGACATCATCGCTGCAGGTGTCGATGGTGATGGCGTTGGCGGTGATCTTCGTAACCTCGTTCTCGTCCTTCTTCATCTCATGCCTGCGCAACCAAATTCCCGGCTCGATCCGGATCATCGTGCAGATGGTGATCATCGCCTCGCTAGTGATCCTGGTGGACCAGATCCTAAAGGCCTTTGCGTTTGAAATTTCCAAAACGCTGTCCGTCTTCGTTGGCCTGATCATCACCAACTGTATCGTGATGGGCCGCGCCGAGGCGTTTGCGATGAAGAACCCTCCGGTTGCGTCCTTTATCGACGGCATGGGCAACGGCATGGGCTACGGCCTGATCCTGCTGCTGGTTGGCTTCATTCGTGAGCTGTTCGGTGCCGGGTCGCTGTTCGGTGTCACCATTCTGGAGACCGTCAACAACGGCGGCTGGTACGTGCCCAACGGCATGCTGCTTCTGCCCCCGTCGGCGTTCTTCATCATCGGTCTGATCATCTGGGCCTTCCGCACATGGAAGCCGAACCAGGTGGAAGAGCGTGAATACAAAATTCAGCAGGTAGAGGCCCACTGATGGAAGGTCTGATCTCACTGGCCGTAAAGGCCATCTTTGTCGAAAACCTTGCGCTCAGCTTCTTCCTGGGGATGTGCACCTTCATCGCCGTGTCGAAGAAGATCTCGACCGCGTTGGGTCTGGGTATTTCGGTCATGGTCGTGCAGGCCATTACCGTTCCTGCCAACAACCTGCTGCTGAACTACTTGCTCAAGCCGGGTGCGCTGTCCTGGGCCGGGTTCCCGAATGTGGACCTGACCTTCCTTGGCCTAATCTCGTATATCGGCGTGATTGCGGCGATGGTTCAGATCCTCGAGATGGTTTTGGATAAGTATTTCCCGCCGCTCTACAACGCGCTGGGGATCTTCCTGCCGCTGATCACGGTGAACTGCGCCATCCTGGGTGGTTCGCTGTTCATGGTGGAGCGGGATTACAACTTTGCAGAGGCGACCACTTATGGCCTGTCTTCGGGCTTTGGTTGGGCACTGGCAATCACCGCAATGGCGGGCGTTCGTGAAAAGCTGAAATACTCAGACATTCCCGACGGCCTGCAAGGTCTGGGGATCACCTTCATCACCGCGGGTCTGATGGCAATGGCCTTCATGTCCTTCTCGGGCGTGAAACTGTAAGGAGGGCAGAATGGAAACTTTTGGTTTAGGCGTTGCCCTTTTCACAGTGATCGTCATCGCGCTGGTGACGATCATTCTGGCGGCCCGTTCGAAACTGGTCTCGACCGGTGACGTGAACATCACCATCAACGGCGAAAAGACCATCTCGGTCCCTGCCGGTGGCAAGCTGCTGCAGACCTTGGCGGCTGAAAAGCTGTTCGTTCCGTCTGCCTGTGGTGGCGGTGGTACCTGCGCGCAGTGCCGGGTGAAGGTTCATTCCGGTGGCGGGTCAATCCTGCCGACCGAGGAAAGCCACATCACCAAGCGTGAAGCGGCCTGTGGTGACCGTCTGTCCTGTCAGGTTGCGGTCAAGCAGGACATGGACATCGAAGTCCCCGAGGAAGTCTTTGGCGTTAAGAAATGGGAATGCACCGTTCGCTCGAACGAGAACGTGGCGACCTTCATCAAGGCACTGACCCTGGACCTGCCCGAAGGCGAGGACGTGAACTTCCGCGCTGGTGGCTACATCCAGATCGAGGCCCCTGCGCACCAGTTGAAATACACCGATTTCGACGTGGAAGAGGAATATCGCGAAGACTGGGATCGCTTCAATCTGTGGCAGTACGAATCTGTCGTCGCAGAACCGATTGAGCGTGCGTATTCCATGGCGAACTATCCGGACGAAAAGGGCATGATCATGCTGAACGTCCGCGTGGCCTCGCCCCCTCCGGGTTCCGATGGCATCCCTCCGGGTCAGATGTCGTCTTATATCTTCAACCTCAAGCCGGGTGACAAAGTCACCATCTCGGGTCCGTTCGGTGAGTTTTTCGCCCGCGAAACCCAAAAAGAGATGGTTTTCATCGGCGGTGGTGCGGGCATGGCGCCGATGCGCAGCCACATCTTCGACCAGCTAAAGCGTCTTGAGAACCGCGATCGCAAGATCAGCTTCTGGTACGGTGCGCGGTCGAAGAAAGAGATGTTCTTTGTCGAGGATTTCGACCAACTGGCCGAAGAGTTCGACAATTTCGATTGGCACGTCGCCTTGTCGGACGCACAGCCCGAGGACGATTGGAAAGGCTATACCGGCTTCATCCACAACGTTCTGTTCGAAGAATACCTCAAGAACCACCCCGCGCCTGAAGACTGCGAGTTCTACATGTGTGGTCCTCCAATCATGAACCAGTCGGTCATCAACATGCTGCTGGATTTGGGTGTGGACCGCGAAGACATCATGCTCGACGATTTCGGCGGGTAAGAGACAAAAAAGCCGGTGCATGGTGCGCCGGCTTTTTTTGTTGGACTCCAGACCGCATCAGAGCCTCAAGTCACTCGCGTCCCTTGGCAGGCATGATTTGATGTCGAACACCACGCTGTTGGGTTTGCCGTAAGCTCGGAACGTTGACGGATCAGCGTCTTTGTATTCCTGATGCGCGACGGCCAGAACGACTGCATCATAAGTTCCGTCCTGAGGGGAACTTGAAAGCGAGAGGCCGTATTCAGCCTCGGCTGCGGCGGGGTCAGCATGGGGATCGTGGACATCAATGCTGATGCCATAGCTCTGCAATTCTTCAATGATATCAACGACGCGTGTGTTCCGTAGGTCAGGACAGTTTTCCTTGAAGGTCAGGCCGAGAACCAGAACGCGTGCCGCACCGACATTGATGCCGTCGCGGGTCATGCGTTTAACCAGTTGAGACACAACATAACTGCCCATCTGATCGTTCAGCCGCCGCCCGGCCAGAATGATCTGGGGATGATGCCCCACAGCCTCGGCCTTGTGGGTCAGGTAGTAGGGGTCAACGCCGATGCAATGCCCGCCGACCAGACCGGGACGGAAAGGCAGGAAGTTCCATTTGGTCCCTGCCGCGCGCAAAACGGCCTCGGTGTCGATCTCCATCCGCCCGCAGATCATCGCCAATTCGTTCACCAGCGCGATATTCAGGTCGCGCTGGGTGTTTTCAATCACCTTGGCGGCCTCGGCCACGCGGATGCTTTCGGCCTTGTGGGTGCCTGCGGTGATGATCCGGGCATAGAGCGTGTCGACCAGATCGGCCACTGCGGGGGTCGAGCCCGAGGTCACCTTACAGATATCCGCGATCCGATGGGTCTTGTCGCCGGGATTGATCCGTTCGGGGCTGTAGCCTGCAAAGAAATCAGTGTTGAAACTCAGGCCCGAGGTGCGCTCCAGCACTGGTACGCAGTCTTCCTCGGTCGCGCCGGGATAGACGGTGGATTCGTAGATCACCAGGTCGCCGGGTTTCAGGACCATTCCCACGGTTTCCGAGGCCGCGAGTAAAGGCGACAAATCAGGTTGTTTGCCTGCGGTGATTGGGGTGGGCACCGTGATAATGAAGGTGTCGCACGCCGCAAGGTCGGAGGCTTGCGTCGTGAAACTCAGGCCTGATGCGGCGGCAAGGTCTTCGGGCTCGACCTCTTGCGTTGCGTCCTTGCCATTGCGCAAGGCGTCGATACGTTCGGCGTTGATATCAAACCCGACCACGGGGCCGATTTTTCCAAAAGCGACTGCCAGCGGCAGGCCGACATAGCCCAACCCAATCACGGCGATTTTGCGGGCGTCAGGATTGGTTTCCAGCATTCCGGTCTTGGCCCTCTACTTGCCGTGATAATCGCGGAACCACGCAACAAACTGCGCGATCCCGTCTTTGAAATTGGTTTCCGGGCGATACCCTGTCAGGCGTTGCAACAGGTCAGTATTGGCCCATGTGGCGGGGACGTCACCCATTTGCATGGGCATGTAGTTGCGGATGGCCTTTTTCCCGATTGCCGCTTCGATGGCCTCGATGAAATCCATCAGGCGCACTTTGTCGCCATTGCCGATATTTACGACCCGGTGCGGCGCGACGAGGGACAGGCTATCGCCGTCCTCGACCTCATCCGCGCTGGCGGGTCGCACCGGAGGCACGTCGATCAGCAAACGGATGCCACGGACAAGATCCTCGACATTGGTAAAGTCGCGATACATGTCGCCGTGGTTGTAGATATCAATCGGGCGATCTTCGAGGATCGCGTCCACGAACTTGTACAGAGCCAGATCGGGCCGCCCCCAGGTGCCATAGACCGTGAAGAACCGGAACATTGTGGTCGGCAGGTCCCAGAGGTGGGCATAGGAGTGGGCCATCGCCTCATTGGCCTTTTTGGTCGCCGCGTAGATCGTCAGCTGCGTGTCGGCCTTTTCGACCTCGGTAAAGGGCATGTCCTCATTGGCGCCATAGACCGAAGAGGTTGAGGCCATCAGAAGGTGCTGAACCTTGTGCTGACGCGCGACCTCCATCACATTGAACGTGCCGACGACGTTCGAGTTGATGTAGCTGCGTGGCTCTTCCAAGCTGTAGCGCACACCGGCCTGAGCGGCGAGGTGGATGATCACCTCGGGCTGAAACTCATCCGCGACCTGCATCAGCCGTTCATGGTTTTCCAGCATGTCTTCAGTGGTGGTAAAGCCGGGATTTTGCAGCAACATCTGATGGCGGCGTTGCTTGAGGGCGACGTCGTAATAGTCGGTCATCCCGTCATAGCCATGCACACGGAACCCTTCGGACAGCAACAGCTTCGCCAGGTGAAAGCCGATAAATCCGGCCGTGCCCGTGATCAAAACCCGCTTCATACATCCCTCACGCTTCGGCGACCCCTTTGCAATGTCTATCAAGGTTGCGCGCCCATTGGTCAACCGCCCGTTTCCGGACCGATTGCCGATTGTCCGTCGCAGCCGGTCAGAGTAGAGGTCTTTGCATGGTGACGGGCTGGATAAAAGGGCTGCTTGGACCGGGCGGAATGCGCGGCGCGGATGTGTCGGGCATTAGGCCCGATGCGCGTTTCGTTGCGGTCGGAGATATTCACGGGCGTTTGGACCTGTTGCAAGCCCTGCTGCCGAAGCTCGACGAGAGCCTGCCCTGGGTGTTTGTCGGCGACTATGTCGACCGGGGAGACTACAGCGCGCAGGTATTGCGGCAGTTGAAACATCTGAGTTTGACCTCGAACGGGCGCGTAACCTGCCTGCTGGGCAATCACGAAGAGATGTTACTGCGGTTTCTTGAGGACCCGTTCGGCATTGGCCCGCTGTGGATGAACAACGGGGGCGTCCAGACGCTGGCCTCCTTTGGCATTAAGGATGTCGACGCCGATAGGGGCGATCTGGCAGAGCGTTTGCGCATTGCCATGGGGCATGAGCTTGTGGACTGGCTGTCGGAGCGCCCGTTGATGTGGACCAGCGGCAATGTCTCGGTCGTTCATGCCGCTCTGGACCCTCGGGCATCAGTGGAAAAACAGGACCGGAGAACCTGTCTTTGGGGCCACCCCAAATTCCGACAACTGCCACGCCGGGATGGTCAATGGGTGGTGCATGGGCACACGATCGTGGATCAGGCCGAGGTTAGGGACGGGGTGATTTCGATCGACACCGGCGCTTTCGCGACCAACTGCCTGACCGCTGCTGAGTTGTACCCCGGAGGGGTCACATTCACTGCAACAGCTTAGGTCGTCTGGCCCGAGGCGAAAGACCGCCGCGGGCCAGGTTGCTTTAGCCAACGATCATCTGCTTCATGCGAAGCGCTTCGTATTCCAGCTCTTTCAGACGGAAATGCACGACGTCACCGATTGTGATCATACCGCACAAAAGGCCATTGCGGACAACCGGCATATGGCGGAAGCGGCCTTCGGTCATGGTTTTCAGAACCGCATTCAGCGTATCGTCGGGCGCGCAGCTCTGAACCTCTTTGGTCATCAGATCCTCGACCGATTGCGGCAGGGTCTGGCCGGGCGTGTCAGCCATACGGCGTACGATGTCACGCTCGGACAGGATGCCCTGAAGCGCTCCGTTCTGATCGGTCACCAGAACGGCACCGATGTGTTTTTCCTTGAGAATATTCACCACCGTGTGGATCGTCTCGTTCGGACGGACAGAGAACACCGCGTCGCCTTTCCCCTCAAGCAGTTTCGCCACGGTCGTCTGCGACTGCGACAGGTTCGATCCCGTCGACTGGCTGTAGGTGGACTTGTCCTGCTTGTCGCCGCGTGTGGGGGCCTGGTATGAGGTTGGGGCCATGGGCAATCTCCTTTTTGGTTCTTGCAAAGTCTTTCCCTTTCACCTTAGCGCAGCTAAATGGCCTGTATAGGGTGCAAATGCCCGCATCGGCGAAAACCCGGAGTCCAAGCCTGTGAGTGACATCTATCTGACACCCCCGATTGCTGCGCTGATTTTCTTTGTTGTGGTGGTCTGCGGCCATAATTTTCGCATGGTGTGGAAACAGCAGCCGGACGGGTGGCAGAAACGGGCGTGGTTGTTCGGACTTCCAGCTGGGATTGGCCTTTTGATGTTGGGTTTTTTGCCGCTGAAGTTGTGAAGCCGGTTTGACTCTGACCGGGGTGGCTGGCATATGCCGGGCACTGCTTTTCCCGGAGACTGATCCATGCGTCTACTGCCTGCGCTGGCCCTTGCCACCCTTTTGACTGGCTGCCTGTTCGACAAGGAACCCGATGTGGTGCGCCTGGCGGGTGAGACCATGGGCACAACCTTCAATGTCACCGCAATTGGCGAGGATCTCGACGAAACTGCGTTGGCGGCATCGGTCGAGGAGACTCTGGCCGCTGTCAACGCCAAGATGTCGAACTGGGATCCGAATTCCGAGGTTTCGACCTTCTCGGCGTCTACCAGCACCGACCCTGTTGCTGTCTCCGACGAGTTCGCGCTGGTTCTGGCCGCCGCAAATGACGTTCATAACAAAACCGATGGAGCCTTTGACGTCACACTCGGCCCGTTGATCGAACTTTGGGGCTTTGGTCCGCGCAAGCCCGAAGACCCTGTGCCGTCGGATGCTGATATCGAGGCCGCGCTGGCAGGCGTTGGACAAAATCGGCTTTTGACGCTGGATGCTGAGGCAGGAACGCTAGCAAAATCCGAACCTGGCGTTGGGATCAATCTGTCGGCTATCGCTAAAGGCTATGGCATTGACGCCGTCGCCGAGACCTTGCGGGACGCAGGCATCGAAAACTATCTGGTCGAGATCGGCGGCGATCTGGTCTCAAAAGGCCAGAACGACAAGGGCGAAACGTGGCAGATCGGGATCGAAAAGCCTCAGGCCGGGTCCCAGAGCCTGCAGTTGATCGTGTCGCTGGACGATCGCGGTATGGCCAGTTCGGGCGATTACAAGAACTACTTCGAACAAGACGGTGTGCGCTATTCGCATATCATCGACCCGACAACCGGGCGTCCGATCACGCACCGGACGACCTCGGTCACGGTTCTGGCGGAAACCGCCATGATGGCGGATGCCTGGGCGACTGCCATGCTGGCGCTGGGTCAGGAAAAGGGCATGAAGCTGGCCGAAGAGCATAAACTTGCCGTGTATTTCATCTCGCGGGATGTGACAGGCGGCGATGATGCCTATATAACTTCGCACAGCAGCGCGTTCAAAGACGCTCTGGGCACCAACTGATTGGTAGGAACCGAGATGAGCACCTTCATTCTGGCCTTTATTCTTCTGTCTCTGGTCATGGTTGGCATGTCGCTGGGCGTGATGTTGATGGGTAAAACCATCAAGGGCAGCTGCGGTGGTTTGAACGCGATCTCGGGCGCGGATAAATGCGTGGTCTGCCAAAAGGACATCGACCCCGACAGCCCTCTGCGTGATCAGCTGCAATGCAAACGCGCCAAGAAGATGCTGGAGCAGATGGAGCGTCAGGCCTAATCGGCATTTGCACTGTCCATCGGGAATTGGCTAGATAGCCTTCGGACCAGACCGGAGGCGCATGTGGCCAAAGCCAAGAATATCCTGTTCATCATGTTCGACCAGCTGCGCTGGGATTACCTGAGCTGCTACGGGCATCCGCACCTCCACACGCCGAATATCGACCGTCTCGCCACGCGGGGTGTGCGATTCAATCGCGCCCATATCCAATCGCCGATTTGCGGCAGTTCGCGCATGTCGACCTATACGGGTCGGTATGTGCATTCGCATGGAGCCTCGTGGAACGGGATTCCCTTGAAGGTCGGTGAGATGACGATGGGCGACCACCTGCGTAAGGCGGGGATGGAATGCTGGCTGGTTGGCAAAACCCATATGCGCGCGGATGCGGAAGGCATGGCGCGGCTCGGTCTTGAACCGGACAGCCTGATTGGCGCTCGTTTGGCGGAATGTGGTTTTGATGTCTTCGAACGCGATGACGGAATGCGCCCCGAAGGGCCGGACGGGTTTTACGACCCCGATGGGGCCAAGGCCTACAATGAGTATCTGCGAGACAAAGGCTATGAAGGCGACAACCCCTGGCATGACTTCGCAAATTCCGGGTTGGACGCAGATGGCAATGTTCTGTCTGGCTGGTTCCTGAAGAACTCCTCGGAGGCTGCAAATATCGCCGAAGAAGACAGCGAGACTCCCTATCTGACCGGGCGCGGGATCGAGTTCATGGAAACCCATGACGCCCCATGGTGCTGCCACCTAAGCTTCATCAAACCGCACTGGCCCTATATCGTGCCAGAGCCATATGCCTCGATGTACGGACCTGAACATGTGCTGCCGGTGGTGCGATCCGATGAGGAACGCAAAAATGCGCATCCGGTGTTGAAAGCGTTCATGGAGACCAAAATCGGTGAGACCTTCTCGCGCCAGGATGTGCGTGAGGCGGTGATCCCAGCCTATATGGGCCTGATCAAGCAGGCCGACGATCAGATGGGCCGGTTGTTTGACTGGATGGAGCGGACCGGCCGGATGGAAGATACGATGATCGTTCTGACCTCAGATCATGGCGACTTTCTAGGCGACCATTGGATGGGCGAGAAAACGTTCTTCCACGATACCTCGACCAAAATGCCACTGATCATCTATGACCCTTCGCCCGAGGCCGACGCGACCCGAGGCATGGTGAGCGATGCGCTGGTCGAATCCATTGATCTTGCTCCGACATTCGTAGATGTGGCCGGAGGCGGCGTCGCCAGTCATATCCTCGAAGGTCATTCCCTGTTGCCGATCCTGCATGGACAGGCACAGGACCGGCCTCGGGATGTGGTGATCTGCGAATACGACTATTCCGCGTCGCCAATTGCCGAGCGGATGAACGCCTCTGTCCGCGCTGCGGTGATGTTCATGGTCGCCAACAAACGCTGGAAGCTGATCCATTGTGAGGGCGGGCACCGTCCGATCCTGTTCGATCTTGAAAACGACCCGGAGGAGTTGGTTGATCTGGGCGACAGCGAAGATCATGCCGAGGTGATCAGTGAAATGTATGACCACCTGTTCGCTTGGACACGCCGCCCGTCACAGCGCACGACGCGGTCTGAACAGCAACTGATCGAGATGCGAACCAAAAGCCGGGGCAGGGGGATCGTGTTGGGGATCTACGACGAAAATGACATGCCGCTAGACCTGACGGTCAAATACCGAAACCGGAAAGCCAAGCCGTACAAGAGTTATCTGAAGGACTAACTGCGCCGCGCTTTCCACTGAACATATCGGGCCATGCCGCGTTCCAGCAGGTTCGGGGTCTTGCCGTCATCCAGATGCAAATCTCCACCACCGGCCCGGTACATCTCGGCAAACACATCCAGCACCTTGGATTTCACCATGCCGCGCAGCGGGACATGGGCCATCATGCCATAGGTTGCGGCCCCTCCGGTTTTGGCGAGCTCGGGGTTGGCGCGAACGGTTGCAACCGCCTGGGCGAGATCGGCCAGGTATTCATCGGTGACATGCCGGTGTTTGGCGGTGACCATGCAATGGATGCCATCTGGGTTTTGAACGCGATTGATGCTCCAACCGGCGCGCTCCAGCTGATCCGCCACGGCATAGATGTTCAGTTGCGGATCGGTTGAGCCATAGGCCAGCAGCGGCCCCTGCGGGTTTCCCAGAATGCGCAGGCCGTCTATCGCCGCTATTCCCGTCTTCAAGGTCTCGACCGCTTCGGTGGTGTCTTTCGCCAACCGGCAGTAGCCGTCCTCACCGAGTTTCTGCATCACCGCCCAGGCGGCGGCATAGGCGCCTCCTGGTCTTGTGCCCAGCAAAGCGGGCGAGGCAAAGACCCCTCCGGGCCAGTCCTGGCAGACGAACATCTGGTGCTTCAACAGGTCAAGATTGCGATACAGGATGGTTGACGCCCCCTTGGCCGCATACCCGTATTTATGCAGATCGGCCGAGATGGACGTCACCCCCGGCACACGGAAATCCCAATCGGGCAGGTCAACGCCGTTCCGCTCCATGAAGGGCAGGATCAGCCCGCCGACGCAGGCGTCGATATGCAAGGGAATGCCTTTGGACTGCGCGATTGCGCCCATCTCGGCAATCGGGTCGATGGTGCCATGCGGGTATTCCGGCGCTGACCCGAGGATCATCACCGTTCCGGCGTCAATCAACCTCGCAAGTTTGGAGATATCGGTGGCGTAGTCCGGCGTCATCGGCAAAAGACGCGCCTTGACGCCGAAGTACTCGGCGGCCTTGAACCAGGCGACATGGGCGGTCTTGGGCAGGATCATGTTCGGACGGGTCACCTTGCGCTTTTTGCGCGCCATGTCCCGGTAGGTTTTGACCGCCATCAGACAGCTCTCGGTGCCGCCCGCAGTGACCACGCCACAGGTCGCCGGTCCGCCTTTAAGCAACCCGGCCATGGTTGAGATGATCTGCGTCTCCATCTGTTTGAGGCTCTGAAACGCCGCCGGATTCAACCCGTTTGCCGAAGAGAACGCGCTGTAGGCCTTGGCTGTGAAGGCGTCGTGGTCATCGTCCAGATGATACACAAGGCTCCACGTCCGGCCCTCGCGGTAATTCGGGTCGTTTTCGGCAAAGGATTTCAACTGGTTCAGGATCTCGCCTTCAGGGCGGCCTGTCTCTGGCAATTTCTGATGATCCATATCCTATCCTTTCCCGGCCAAAAGCAGCGCCAGTGAAATGCCCAGATAGTTCCCGATCGCAAAGCCGAGAATGCCGGTTGCCATGCCCGACATCAAGATCGCAGGGTTGCGCAAGCTGCGGGCGACCATGGGCACAAAGGCAGGCGACATGACCGCTGCGACCGAGGTGATCAGGAATGTATCTCGGTCGACCCCGGCGGTGCGTGCAAGCAGTGCGTGCAGACCGAAACTGCCGAAGGTGGCGATCAGTACAAAGCCAAGAATAGACAGATCCATATCGCGCAACTCCGCTAGATCCATCGAAGCCGCGACGCTGAATGAAAATACGTAGAGCAGGTACATGCCCATATGAGATGCGGCCCGGTTTTTGCGCAAAGACGGCGTGACCGAGCCGAGCAGACCTAGCGACGTTAGAAGAACCACGGTCATGACCTGCGATGGTGCAAAGCTGAACAGAGGAGTCAGCAGCACCGCCGCGGCCACGCAAAATGCACTAACCAGAAAAGCCACCACCCCCTGACGGAGCATATTCGGCGCATTGGCTTCGTCCGCTGCGGGCGCCTGCGTGTCGCGATCACCCGGGAACGGCTTCAGAAAGCGGGCGAAAACCAACGGGGCCAACGTCAGAACAAACAGCAGGTAACCTGCACCGACAATAGTATCTACGGTTGCAAACAACAGATAGCGGTTCTCTGGGATATCCAGTGCCAGTTTGATCGCTCCCATATTCGCAAGGCCGCCTGTGTACGTCCCCACAGCCATGCCGGACAACTGCTCGGTCTGCGCGGTGCCGCCCGCTTGGAACGCAAAGAACAGGCCCGTTGCAACAAGCGTGACCGAGACAACGGCCAGCGCCATCGACATAAGCGCGGAACCTGCGATCCGCCCCCAAGCCCCAAGGTCGACCCCAAACAGCAGCAACGGCAGGGCAAGTCCCAAACTGGCCTCCATGACCCCGTCACGGACCTGACCAGCCGCGTCAGGTTGCAGACCAGATAGCCCCAGCGCCAATCCGGCCATATAGCACAGCACAATCGGCCCCAGCCGTCCGGCCAAAGTCGAATGCCGCGCTAGCAGCATCATCGCGGCAGGCGCCAAAAGGTAGATCAGTGCGAAGACTGCGATCTCTGGCTGCATAGGTTCCCTCTCCCTGAAGGTGAGACTAGGCAGCACGACGCCGTTCGCACAAGGTGGTCTGACGTAAGGTTCACGTTACTTTCGGGTAAGGAAATCCGGGTGTCGGGGTCAGTTTATGAAACGATTAAATCTGCGCCGATGGGCGCAAAGGCGGTTCACCCCAAAGCGGTCAGGCGATAGAAGGTTCACTAAGAGCAGTTACCGGAGACCAAAATGGCCACGCCCAAACCAGTAGTCCTGTGTATTCTTGATGGTTGGGGATTGTCCGACGACACTCAGGCTAATGCCCCTTTTCTGGCCAACACACCGACATTCGATACGATCATGCAGGGCTCGCATGCCACGCTGATTACGCATGGCCCGGATGTGGGTTTGCCCAGCGGTCAGATGGGAAATTCCGAGGTTGGGCACACCAATATCGGTGCGGGCCGTGTGGTGGCGATGGATCTGGGCCAGATTGATCTGGCGATCGAGGATGGCTCATTTTTTAACAACGCCGCGCTGCAGGCGTTCATTGCAAAAGTGAAAGCCGCGGGTGGGACGGCGCATCTGATGGGGCTGGCCTCGGATGGCGGTGTCCATGGGCATGTGAACCATATCGTTGCAGCGGCCAAAGCGATCACGGATGCCGGCGTTCCGGTGGCTCTGCATGCAGTGACCGACGGGCGCGACGTCGCCCCGAAATCTGCTTTCACCTACATCTCCGAGCTTGAGGAACGTCTGCCCGAAGGCGCGCGTATCGTCACCGTTTGCGGGCGTTACTTCGCCATGGACCGCGACAACCGGTGGGAGCGTGTCAGCCAAGCCTACAACGCCATGATCAAAGGACAGGCCCGTGCCGGTACCGCGGCGAATGCGGCAGTCGATCACGCTTACAACCAATCCGAGACGGATGAGTTCATTGTGCCGACCGTGCTGGAAGGTTATGACGGTGTCAAAGATGGTGACGGGTTTTTCTGCCTGAACTTCCGCGCCGACCGCGCGCGGGAAATCCTGCGCGCGATTGCCGAGCCGGGCTTTGACGATTTCGACACCGGCCCGCGCCCGGTGCTATCTGCTCTGCTTGGCATGGTCGAATACTCCGACGGCCACAACGCCTATATGACGACCGTGTTCCCCAAACGAGCCATCGTGAACACTCTGGGCGAATGGGTGGCCAAACAGGGATTGCGCCAGTTCCGTCTGGCCGAAACCGAGAAATACCCCCATGTGACCTTCTTCCTGAACGGCGGCAAGGAGGTCCCCGAAGCTGGCGAAGATCGCTTCATGCCCAAATCGCCCAAAGTGGCCACCTACGATCTACAGCCCGAGATGTCCTCGGCCGAGGTGACGGACAAGTTCGTTGAGGCAATCGAGGCTGGCTATGATCTGATCGTCACCAACTACGCCAACCCCGATATGGTCGGCCATACCGGAGATCTGAGCGCTGCGATCAAAGCCTGTGAGGCCGTGGATCAAGGTCTGGCTCGCGTGGTTGCCGCACTGGAAAAAGCCGGTGGGGCGATGATCGTCACTGCCGATCACGGCAATTGCGAAGTAATGGTGGATCCGGAGACAGGTGGCCCGCATACCGCGCACACGCTTAATCCGGTACCGGTGGCTTTGGTTGGCGGGCCCGAGGGGGCGACGCTCCGCACCGGGCGATTGTCGGACCTTGCGCCCACCTTGCTGGCACTGATGAACCTGCCCAAACCGCCTGAGATGACTGGGGAAAGCCTGCTGTCATGAGGGGTCTCGCCGCAGCCTTGGCGGTGCTCTTGTGTGGCTCGGCTAAGGCGCAGAACACGCCTTCTCAGGCAGCGCTGGCGGCGGCCGAGATGTTGGAACAGGCGTCAATCTCGCTGTCCGAGGCTGAAAGCGCCCGCGACCGGGTGCGCGCTCTGACAGTGACGATCCAAGCCTACGAGGCTGGGTTATCCGCCATGCGTGACGGGTTGCGCATGGCGGCCACGCGCGAGGCGCAGCTGTCGGCCGAGCTGCGCGCGCGGGAACAGGATGTCGCGCAGTTGCTGGGTGTATTGCAGACCATAGAAACGACCACCCCGCCGGTGCTGATGTTGCACCCTTCGGGCCCCTTGGGGGCTGCGCGGGCCGGGATAATGCTGTCCGAGGTGACACCAGGCCTGAATGCCAAGGCGCAGGCTTTGGAACAGGATTTGCAAGAGGTTCAGACCTTGCGAGTACTGCAGCAGGATGCGGCGGAAACCCTGACAGAAGGTCTGACCGGCGTGCAATCTGCCCGCACACGCCTGAGCGAGGCCATCGCGGATCGCACCGGGTTGCCGCAGCGCTTTGTTGAAGACCCGATCAAAACGGCGATCCTGATCTCTTCGACCGAAACACTCGATGGGTTCGCAACAGGCCTATCCGAAATCTCGGAAGGGGAGATCGCGCAAAGTGACGACTCTATTCAAAGCCGCAAGGGCGAAGTGCCTCTGCCGGTTCAAGGCGTTTTATTGCACCGGGCCGGGGAAACAGACGCAGCGGGCGTGACGCGGCCGGGGCTCGTGCTTGGTGCGCGCCCGCGTGCCCTGGTAACAACGCCCACGGCGGCTACAATTCGCTACCGAGGTCCGCTTCTGGACCTGGGAAATCTGATCATTCTTGAGCCTCAGCCCGGCCTCTTATTCGTCTTTTCGGGCTTGCAGGAAGTCTACGGAGACATAGGTCAAGTGATACCAGAGGGCACTCCGGTCGGTTTGATGCCCGGTGAAACGCCGGAAATCGGTGCTATTTTGTCAACTCGTGGTGATGGCACTGGAACTGACCGGTCAGAAACGCTCTATATAGAGGTCAGAGAAGATAACAGCCCCGTGGACCCCGAGTCGTGGTTTCGGACCAGCAAGGATGGATAAACGAGTATGAAGAAATTTGTGATGGCCGGACTGGCCGGAACGGTTGCAGGCATCATTGCAACAACTCAGATCGCAGGACCGCTGCTGGCGCAGGAGGCCGAGAGCAAGGCCGATGTCTACCAACAACTCGACCTGTTCGGTGACATTTTTGAGCGGATCCGCGCGCAATATGTCGAAGAGGTTGAGCCGGAAGAGCTGATCGAAGCCGCGATTGACGGTATGCTGACCTCACTTGATCCGCATTCAAGCTACCTGTCGCCCGATGATGCCGAACAGATGCGCGTCCAGACCCGGGGTGAGTTTGGCGGGCTTGGTATCGAGGTCACGCAAGAGGAAGGCTTTGTCAAAGTCGTCTCTCCGATCGACGACACGCCTGCCGATGAGGCCGGGATTGAGGCCGGAGATTTCATCACCCATGTGGATGGCGAAAGCATTCTGGGCCTGACGCTGGATAAGGCGGTTGAACTGATGCGCGGCCCTGTCGGCTCGGAAATCGTGATCACCGTTGTGCGTGAGGGTGAGCCTGATCCGTTCGATGTCACAATCATTCGTGACACGATCAAACTGACCGCCGTACGCGCTCGGACCGAGGGCACTAGCGTTGTCATGCGGGTGACCACGTTCAACGATCAGACCTTCCCGAACCTGCAGGCCGGAATGGAAGAGCAGATCGAGGAAGCGGGCGGAATCGACAAGGTCAATGGCTTTGTGCTGGACCTGCGCAATAACCCGGGCGGTCTGCTAACGCAGGCGATCAAGGTCTCGGACGCGTTCCTGAACGAAGGTGAGATCGTCTCGACCCGTGGGCGTGACCCACAGGACGGCGAGCGATTCAACGCGACTCCCGGTGATCTGGCCGAAGGAAAGCCAATTGTGGTGCTGATCAATGGCGGCTCGGCCTCGGCCTCTGAAATCGTGGCCGGCGCCCTGCAAGACCACCGTCGCGCGATTGTTGTTGGCACCAAGAGCTTTGGTAAAGGCTCGGTGCAGACGGTGATGCCGCTGCGCGGTGACGGTGCGATGCGTCTGACCACCTCGCGTTACTACACGCCGTCTGGCCGCTCGATCCAGGCGTTAGGTGTCAGCCCGGACATCATCGTAGAACAACCGCGCCCGGCTCCGGAAACCGAAGAAGAGGATGATCGTCCGACACGTTCCGAGGCGGATCTTCGCGGCAGTCTGAACAATGACAGCCTCAGCGAGGATGAAATCCGTCAGATCGAAGAAGACCGCGCCAAAGCTGAAGCCACCGCTGAGCTGCGGGAAGAGGATTACCAGCTGGCTTATGCCATCGACATCCTCAAAGGTCTGTCGGCGTTCAATCCTGACGGCCCGTCTCAGTAAAATCGAGTCTCAGTAAAACCCAAAGGGTCGCGCCAAGCGCGGCCCTTTCAACTTTCGATCTTGTGCAGCTTGGCTTCGTCTAGCATCAGCGCCAGAAGAATGCCCAACGAGACCGAGATCGTGGAAAAGATGAATGCCATGCTCATGCCGCTGTCAAAGGCAGTTGTGAGCGCGGATTTGACTGTATCGACCTGATCCGCGTTCAGCTTTGCCATCACCGCATGTGCAGAGTCGGTGCTAAGGGAACCGCCGTTGATCGCCCGTTGTTCGGCATCGGTCAGATCAATGCCGGCGGCGGCCAATTTGTCTCGTAGGGTAGACAGCGACACCGCATACATGATGGCGGTCGCACAGGCGACCGAGATTGCCCCATAGACCAGATGCGTCATGAAGCTGAGGCCACCAACCAGCCCGGCGCGTTCGGGTTTGACCGCACATACCGCAGCAGTTCCGGACGGCCCGACCGTCAGGGTCGCGCCCAACCCGATCATCGCCATGCCCGGCAGGATGTGGAAATAGCCCAAACTGCTGGGCAGGATCACGATACTGGCCGATCCGACAGCCGCCAGAACATAGCCCCAAAACAGCAGGCGTTTAGGCCCGAAATCATTGTAGAGCGTGCCGGAGACAATCGACCCCACCGCCAACAGGATAGTCAGAGGGGCCAGCCCAAGCGCCGATTGGAAAGTCGTCCAGCCCAGCACCTTTTGCATGTATTGCGGAAAGTACAACAACGCGACGAAGGCGGCTGAGACGTTGAACATATTCAGGCCAAGCGTGATCAGAAATTCTCTATTCTGCATTAATTGCGGCAATAGGAGCGGCTCTTTCACCCGCTTTTCAACGCGCGGAAACAGCAGGAACAGAACGGCGCTGACAAAGAAAAGCAGCAAAAGCGGGATTGACGACCAGCCCCAATCAGCCCCCACATCCAGCCCGTAGAGGAGAAGAAGCACAGCAAAGGACAGGATTCCCATACCGGCAAAGTCGATGTGTTCGCCCTGTTTGTGCTGGGTCTCCCGCTCCATCAAAATCAGTGCGGTTGCCATCGAGATGCAGGAGAACACGACGTTGGCGAGGAAGAAGTATCGCCATTCGCCTAAACTGACGGCAAGTCCGCTGATCATTGGGCCAAACACATTGCCCGTGGTCACGCCCGCCAAGATCAGACCCATGACAAGCGCGCGGTGTTCCTGTTTGGAGACTTTGGTGGCCCCAAAGGCCAAGGTGCAGGGCCAGACGCATCCTGCGCCAATGCCTTGCAAGGCGCGCGCGCCGATCAGGAAATCGAGGCCGGGTGCGAAGAAACACAACACCGAGGCAAACAGAAAGATTGACAGGCCGATGATCATCACCTTGCGGTGACCGTACATGTCGCCCAAGCGCCCTCCGGCGACCATGGTCATGGCGAAGAACAGTGCGTAAATATTCAACACCCATTGGGTGCTGGTGATATCGCTGTCAAAGCTGCTTTCGATTGACGGAACCAGCATCAAGGCCCCGGTAAAGTCGATGCCGATGCCGAATGCGGTCACCATCAAGGCAATGACTTTGATGATACTTTTGCGATCCATGGCGGCTTCCGGAGTGTTGCGGCTGCCTCAATGATGCATGTAAATGGCGAAAAAGATAGGAAAACCCGGGTCTCGCCTCAGCTGGGTTCCCGGCAAATTCTGCGAAAAGCCCGCTTGAGCATGTCAAGCTCACCGCGCAATAGCTCGACTTCGGCGCGCAAATCATCGGCGGCAGGTTCGCCCGATATCACCGTAAAATCACCCAGTTTCCGGGCCGTTGAGCGCTCGGATATGACAAAGCTATGGACGCCGTCCGAGAGGGCCGCGACCGGCACCGGGATGGTCACGGTCCAGCCGTCCTCGACATCCGAGAGGGTGACGCCTTCGACATCTTCGCCACGGTAAAGCACCTGAATATCCGGCTGGGTCTGGGCGCGCAGATGTCCTTGCCAAATTCCGTTTTCAAACCGGGTCCGGGTCAGTCGTGGCTCAGTCATTCCCAAAGACCTCACAAATCAGCGCGATGGTGGCGGCACAAAGTCAGATCGCGCAGAGTGACGCTGTTCATGCCGGGGTTTTCAAGGATCAGGTCCAACCAGATCTTCTCGATCCGTTTCTCATTCAACGGCAGATGGGCCAGATCGAAATCGACGCTGGGCGACGGGCTGGCTAGATCAAGCTTGCGCAGAACCTGTTCGGTATTCGGACCGCTGAGGATGTTGAGCCGGGCAAAGAGGTCGATCTCCTGCTCCGCGTAAATATGCGTGTCCAGGCGGATAAGGTGCTGCAGGCTCAGGCCCTGAGAGGCATCGCTTGGCAGTTGGATCGAAAGCGAGAGGAAGCTACCTTCGAAGCCAAAGACCTCCACGCCCATGTTGAAGGGGGCCAGATCACTGGGCAGACGGTTGCGGTTCTGGCGCATAGCGATCTCGGCCTGTGGGCAGTCGTGAAACACCTGCACCTGATCGCCCAGGGACGCTTTGCGCGGGGGTGAGGCAATGCCGGGCGTGGCAAGGGGCCAGCGCCACAGATCGGGGCGCCAGCTCCAATCCGTGCCGATCGGTTTGGGAAACTGGTTCGAGCCGATTTGCGGATCGGGCAGCCGAATATCCGCCGTGTCAATCACCTGCCTAAGCTGTGTTTGCAGGGCGCGCGCGCTGTCGCGCTGGCGTCGCAGTTCGGCCTGAGGGGCGTCACCCGCCATCTGCGCGGCCTTGCGCCAGCGGTCCAAAACCCTGCGGTGAAAATAGCGTTCGAGAATCCTACCCATAGTCCCTTCGTCCGACGTAGGACCTCTTTAGTCAAAGACCGGGCAAGGGACAAACCCGGAATTTGGATCTGTCGGTTTTCGGCGCGTAAGGCCACCGTCGGTTCTTGCATTACGTCGGGTCTGTGCTTAGGGTCGGGCCTCTTGAAAAAGCGGGTCGCCAGCAACCACGCCACGCATCAGTTTTTCATTCGACAAGGCCCGGCCATGGAACCCACCCTGTTTTCGTTCATTTGGAAACACTCCAAAAAACAACAGCTTGTGCTGTTGGTTCTGACGGTTCTTTCGTTTCCGTTCCTCTATGCCTCGCTTGAGCTGCCCAAGCAGATAATCAACGATGCCATTGGTGCGCCCGCAGATACGGTCACGATCTGGGGGGTGACTGTCACGCAGATTCAATACCTTATGATCCTGTGTTTTGCCTTTCTGGCTACGGTGATCGCCAGCGGTCTGATGAAGATGCGCATCAACACGATGAAGGGCGTTCTGGCCGAGCGGATGCTGCGTCGCTTGCGGTTTACCCTGATCAACCGGTCGATGCGCTTTCCGAAATCGTATTTCGCCACCACCAGTCAGGGTGAGCTGGTTTCGATGATCACTTCCGAGGCCGAACCTATGGGTGGTCTGATGGGCGATGCCATCGCCCAACCGGTGTTCCAGTTCGGTCAGATGATGACCATCGTCACCTTCCTGTTCATGCAGAGTGTCTGGTTCGGGTTGGCCAGTATCGCCCTAATCCCGCTACAGGCGTGGTTGATCCCGAAACTGCAACGCCAGATCAACCTGCTGAACAAAGAACGCATTCAGGAGGTCCGCCACCTGAGTTCCGAGATCGGCGAGAGTGCCGCCGGGATCAGCGATTTGCGCACCAATGGCGGCTGGCGCTACCGATTGGCGCAGTTCAGCTATCGTCTGGGGAACTTGTTCGAGATCCGCTTCAAGATCTACAACAAAAAGTTCTTCATGAAGTTCCTCAACAATCTGATCACTCAGATAACGCCGTTCCTGTTCTACTCGGTCGGTGGATATCTTGCGATCACGGGTGAGGTGACGGTGGGTGCTCTGGTCGCCGCTTTGGGGGCGTACAAAGATCTGAGTGGCCCGTGGAAGGATCTGCTGACCTACTACAATCAGGTGCAGGATATGTCGCTGCGATGGGAGATCGTGACCGAACGCTTCGCCCCGTCCAACATGATCCCCGAACATCTGTTCGATGGCCGGCCCGAGGTCATCCCGCACCTCACCGGTGATATCGAACTGCGCAATGTCACCGTGCGCGATGATGACGGCAAGACCATTCTGGAAGATATCGATCTGAGAATTCCCAAGGGCGCGAGGGTGGCGATTCAGTCGACCAACGCGGCCGAACGCACCGCCTTAGCGCAGCTTCTGACGCGTGAGGTGGTACCGGTTCAGGGCGAGGTCCTGCTGGCCGGGCACAATCTGAACGAATTGCATCAGGCGGTGATTGCTGCTCGGATCGGTTACGCCTATTCGCGGCCTTACCTGTTCGATGGAACTCTGGGTGACAACCTATTGATGCCGCTGCGTCCTTATCCTCAGCACGAAACTGAGGCCAAGAAGGCCCCGACCCGCCGCCAGATCGAGGCCGTTCGGTCCGGCAATCCAATAGATTCGCTCGAGGATGAGTGGGTCGATCCGGGGCTGGCCGGGCTGGACGATATCGACGACATCCGCGCGTGGTGGTTCCAACTGGTCGAGGCGATGGGCATTGACGAGTTCATGTTGCGACGCACCCTGCGCACGCAGTTTGACCCGAAATTGCATCCAGGCTTGGCGCAAGAGCTTGTGAAACTTCGCGAGACAGTGGCCCAGAAATTGCAGGACAAGGGCCTCGATCGCTATGTCTACCGGTTCGACCCGGATCAGTTTAATCCGGCAGTGCCTTTGGGTGGCAACTTGCTGTTTGCAACGCCCGCGCGGGATATCACACCCGAGTCGTTGGCTGGTGATCAGCGGTTCCGCAACATGTTGCGCAGCCATGATCTGGCCGAGGAAGCAATGAACATGGCCAGCACCGTGATCGAGACGTTGGACCAGGCCTTTGGTCGCGATGGCACCGATCACCCGCTTTTCCTACGGTTGGGAATGTCCAAAGACATGTATCACAGGCTTTTGGACATCAAGGATCGCCTGAAAACCAAAGGGGACGATGCGGTCTCAGAACCGGATTGTGCGTTGATGCTGACGGTGCCGTTCCTGTTGACGGCCGAGCAAATTGGCCCCGACTTTCCGGATGAATACAAGGACAAGATCCTTGCGATCCGAAAACAGCAATCCGCCGCCATGCATGAGGCGCTGGATGGGATGTTCGTTCCATTGTCACCTGACGCCTACTTCCCGCGCCTGACCGTGATCGAGAATGTCCTTTATGGGCGCGTTTCCCTCATGGCAGGCGCCCACGCCGAAGAGATCGAAGATCTGGTCGCCCAGGCCGTGAATGAGGCCGGCCTGCGCCGCCGCGCTGCGGCCACCATGTTCGACCTGCCCTCGGGCTTGGGGGGGAACAACCTGCCTACGGTGTTCCAAGAACGCGCATCGTTCTCGCGTGCAGGGATCAAGCGACCCGATATCCTGATCCTCGACAAGGCGCTCGCCAGCCACGATTCGGAAAGCCGCCTGCGCACCCGGCTGCGCCTGCGGGAATTGCTGCCCGAGTCGATCATGATCTTCATGGAGGATCATTTTGCCCATCCCGAAGCCTATGATCTGTTCGTCGAGGTAAAGGATGGCCGCATCGACGGTGTCTCACGCACACCCGTTCTGCATCAAGAAGGAGCTACTGCCGACCTCAGCAGAAAGCTCGAAATTATCTCGACCACCGAGCTTTTCTCGGGCATCGACGGGCGGAGCCAACGGCTGCTGGCGTTCTCGGCGCAATGGTACGACGTTGCGGCGGGGCAGGTGATCTTTTCGCGCGGGCAGACGGCGGACGCAGCCTACCTGTGCATTCGGGGTCAGGCCCGGTTGGACTGGTCGGATGAAGATGGCAACAAACGCCCCATATCGATTGTTGAGCCGGGCCGCCTGATCGGGGACCTGTCGATCATCACCGGTGACCGCCGACAACTTGATCTGGTCGCCAACACAGATTGCGCCTTCCTGCGTATTGGAGCCGAAGAACTGCGCGCCGTTGTCGAAAGCGACGCCTCGGTCGCGACGCAGTTGCTGCAAACTGTCGCGGGATACCTGACTACGCTCGCCACGCGCGTGAACACGGTTGCCAATCCGGCGGATGTCTTCCCGGACGTGGTACAGGAAACCATTCTTGACGAGGCAGATGACAATGATTGAACCCGCTGCCTATACCGCGCATGAACATCTGGTGCGCGACGCCCGCACGCGCCCTGACCTTTGGCGGTTGCTGGTCGGGCTGGTAATTATTTGCGCGCTCTATTTGGCGGCGAATACTGTACTTTTTGCGATCGTCGGAGCGCTGATCCCGCCCTCTCAGGCCCAAGGGTTTTTGCGCGGAACGTCCCCCCTCGCGACATTTGTCCTGCTGGCCAGCTTTGGGTTTCTGACGATTGGGGTCGCTGTCGCTGCAAAACAGATGCAGCAAAGGTCACTCTGGGCGATTCTCGGAGAGCGTCGTCTGGCGATCAGTCAATTCACACGGGTTTTGGTGGCCCTGGCGGTTCTGGGTCTGGCACTGGCAGCCCTACCGCCTTACGGAATGGGGGATCCGCTGACCCAGAACCTCGCCTTCTCGACCTGGATCGTGCTGCTGCCGTTCGCAGCAGGCGCCGTGCTGATTCAGACCAGCGCCGAAGAGATCCTGTTTCGCGGCTACCTGCAGCAATCTCTGGCCGCACGGTTCCAGTCACCGCTGATCTGGGTTGGGGTGCCCTCGGCCTTGTTTGCCGCCGGTCACTATGCGCCGGGGATCGCTGGCGACAATGCGCTGTTGGTCGCGGTCTGGTCCTGCGTGTTCGGCGTTCTGGCAGCTGATCTGACGGCCCGGTCCGGCACTTTGGGCCCGGCTATCGCCTTGCATTTCTTCAATAATGTGATCTCTCTCCTGATTATCTCACTGCCCGATACGCTCAGCGGTCTGGCCCTTTTCCTGCTGCCCTACGATATGTCGGACGGTGGCGTGCTGCGGCAGTGGTTGTGGGTGGATTTCGGCTCAATGATGGTTTGCTGGCTGACAGCACGCCTCGTCATCAGGCGCTGATTGCATTTCTTTCCGTAGCGTCTTATTTGACGTCAACGCCGCACAATCCAAGGCTCTGATATGAACTGGATCACAAACTACGTCCGCCCCCGGATCAACTCGATCTTCTCGCGCCGAGAAGTGCCAGAAAATCTGTGGCACAAATGCGGTGAATGCGGAACGATGCTGTTCCATCGCGAATTGGCCGAAAACCAGAACGTCTGCACCCAGTGCGGTCACCACATGGCAATCACGCCGCGCGACCGGTTCGGCCACCTGTTCGATGGCGGCATTTTTACCGAAGTTGCAGTGCCCGCGCCGAAAGATGACCCGCTGCAGTTCCGCGATCAGAAGAAATACCCCGATCGCATGAAGGCGGCCCAGAAGAAAACCGGCGAGAAAGAAGCCATGCTTGTGGCCACTGGCGAGATCGGGCGTACCCCGATTGTTGCGGCGGCACAGGATTTCTCGTTCATGGGCGGGTCCATGGGCATGTATGTCGGCAACGCGATCATCGCCGCCGCGCAAGAGGCGGTGAAACTAAAGCGTCCGCTGATCCTTTTCTCGGCCGCGGGTGGTGCTCGAATGCAGGAAGGCATCCTGAGCCTGATGCAGATGCCGCGTACCACCGTGGCCGTCGAGATGCTGAAAGAGGCGAACCTGCCCTATATCGTCGTGCTGACCCACCCGACCACCGGAGGTGTGACTGCGTCTTACGCAATGCTGGGCGACGTGCATATATCGGAACCCAACGCGTTGATCTGCTTTGCCGGTCCCCGCGTGATCGAGCAGACCATCCGTGAAAAACTGCCCGAAGGGTTCCAGCGGGCCGAATATCTGCTGGACCACGGTATGCTGGACCGCGTGACCAAACGCACCGAACTGCGTGAAGAGTTGATCACCATCACCCGCATGCTGATGAACCAGCCGCCGGCGATCAAAGGCGATCTGCCTGCGCCGGAACCGGAAGAGGCCGCCGTAGACGCGCCTGCTGAAGATACGGATCAGAAATGACCACCCAAACATCGGACGCCATCCTCGACCGGATGATGGCGCTGCACCCCAAGATCATCGACCTGACCTTGGATCGCGTCTGGCGTTTGCTAGAGGCATTGGACAACCCGCAAGACAAGTTGCCGCCGGTGATCCACATCGCCGGAACCAACGGCAAGGGTTCGACCCAAGCGATGATCCGAGCCGGGCTTGAGGGGGCAGGGCTGTCGGCCCACGCCTATACCTCACCGCATCTCGCCCGGTTCCATGAACGTATTCGTTTGGCCGGAGAGCTGATCTCGGAACCCGACCTGACGGCAGTACTCGATGAGTGTTACGCGGCCAATGGCGGCGAGAACATCACCTATTTCGAGATCACGACCTGCGCGGCCCTTTTGGCCTTCGCACGAGCCAAAGCGGATTACACCCTGCTCGAAGTCGGCCTCGGCGGGCGTCTGGACGCGACCAATGTGATCGAAAAACCTGCCGTGACGGTGATCACCCCGATCTCAATCGACCACGAACAGTTTCTGGGCAACACCCTGGCGAAAATCGCCGCTGAAAAGGCCGGTATCATCAAACGCGGCGTGCCTTGCATCGTCGGCCCGCAACCTGATGAGGCGATGGAGGTGATCGAACAGACCGCCGCACGCCTCGGCGCGCCTCTCATTGCCTATGGCCAGCAATGGCACGTCACCGAAGAAAATGGCCGCCTGATCTACCAAGACGAAACCGGCCTCCGTGACCTGCCTCTGCCCAACCTCTTGGGTGCCCACCAGATCCAGAACGCAGGAGCGGCCCTGGCCGTTCTGCGCCATCTCAACCTTGGCGATGCCGCCTATGAGGCCGCCGTGACCAAGGCCGAATGGCCCGCACGGATGCAGCGCCTCAAAACCGGCCCGCTGGTGCAAACGGCAGGGCAGGCCGAGCTCTGGCTGGATGGAGGGCACAACGCCGCGGCAGGCATCGCTCTGGCCGAGGTTCTGTCGAACCTGCCGACACGCCCGACCCATATGATCTGCGGTATGCTGAACACCAAAGACGTAACAGGCTACCTCGCGCCGCTTGCCAAACAGGCCCAGAGCCTGACCGCTGTTTCCATCCCGGGTGAGGCCGCAACCCTCAGCGCCGAAGAAACAGCCGCCGCTGCCGCCAAGGTCGATCTATCCGCATCAACCGCCAACAGCGTGGCCGAGGCGCTCGACAAAGTCGTGGCCAAAGACCCACAGGCACGTATCCTGATCTGCGGGTCCCTCTACCTTGCGGGCAATATCCTGCGCGAAAACGGCTAAGATCCGCCCGCAGGGCTTCATCTGGCCAAAAATATCCCGGGGGAGCCGCCAGTGGCGGCGGGGGCAGCGCCCCCCCTACTTCCCCCAATCCTGATCCTGCATTTCCCGTAGCCGAGACGCGGTGCGCTCAAATTCAAAGGTCCCTTCGCCCTCGACATAAAGCATCTCGGGCTCAGCCGCCGCAGAACAGATCAACCGAACCTTGGCCTCATACAGAGCATCGATCAACGTCACAAAGCGCTTGGCCTCATTGAAGTTGTTGCGCGACAGACGCGGAATATCCTCCAACACCAGCACCTTGACCGCTTCGGCGATTGCCAGATAATCCCCGGGACCCAGCATCCGTCCACACAGGTCGTAGAACGAGGCCCGCGCAACCCCATTGCGAAAAGCTGGCAGCTCAACAGCGCGGCCTTTGACCTGCAAAATCAAGGGCTCGGCCGTGCCTCCCGACAAATCCGCCCAAACGGCCCGTATCTTCTCACGCGCTTCCGGCCCGATTGGCGAGAAATAAACCGGCGCGCCCTCAAGGCGGTTCTGGCGATAGTCAGTCGGTGAGACCAGCTCCCACACCTGAAGCTGCTCTTTGATATGGGCGATGAAAGGCAAAAACAGCTGTCGGTTCAAACCGTCCTTGTACAGATCATCTGGATGCCGGTTCGAGGTCGTTACGATGACCACCCCCCCCGCATATAGCAGATCAAACAGGCGTCCGACGATCATGGCGTCCGTGATATCAGTGATCTGCATTTCGTCAAACGCCAGCAGCTTGACAGATTTCACGACATCCTGCGCGACCGGGGCTAGCGCGTCTTCAACACCATCCTTGCGTGCCTTGTGCATACCCGCATGGATTTCCTGCATGAACGCGTGAAAATGCACCCTCCGCGCCGGTATATCCTCCAGCGCATCCACAAACATATCCATCAGCATGGACTTCCCACGCCCAACCCCGCCCCACAGGTACAGCCCCTTGGGCGGTGGAGGAGCCTTGCGGAACAAGCCCCGCTTCACCGGCGCGCTCAACTCGCCCCGGATACGTTCAAAATGCGGCAGAACGGCTTCCTGCGCGTCATCCCGCGTCAGAGACCCATCGGAGATACGTTCGTTATACAGCGAAATCAGATCCGTCATGGGTTTGAGCCATAGCGCCCGCACTACGCGTTGAAAAGCGGGCATTTTCAGGCATGCATCAATTTTCCTTATGTCGAACCGCAAATCTACTGAATTGACGCGCTGAAGAAAAACAGTAGCGTCGCAAAACTTGTTTGTCTGAGGTCCCGATGCCGCACTCCGCACGTCTGCTGAATCCAATTCTGATCGTTGGCTGTATCATCATTACAGTCAGTTTCGCGGTGCGCGCTTCGTTTGGGGTGTTCCAGATCCCGATCGCATCTGAGTTCGGCTGGCTGCGCACCGATTTCTCAATGGCCATTGCGATCCAGAATCTGGCCTGGGGGATCGGGCAGCCGATCTTTGGCGCCATCGCTGAAAAGATCGGCGACCGAAAGGCCATTGTGCTTGGCGCGCTGACTTATGCCGCTGGCATGGTGCTTTCAGCCTGGTCTATTACTCCGTTTGAACACCAAATCTACGCATGGTTGGTCGGGTTTGGCATTGCAGGTACCGGCTTCGGCGTGGTTCTTGCCGTGGTTGGGCGGGCATCCTCTGACGCGAACCGATCCATGTCTTTGGCCATCGTTACGGCTGCGGGCAGTTTCGGTCAGGTTTTGGGCGCGCCAACGGCCGAATGGATGCTGACCTTCCTGCCCTGGCATCAGGTCTATATCGTGTTCGCCGTCGCTATTCTCTGCCTCGTGCTGATCCTGCCCTTCATGCGTGCGCCTCAGCAAAGCAGTAAGGCCGAGCTGGAAGAAAGCATGGGTCAAATCTTGGGGCGTGCCCTCCGAGACCCGTCTTACACGCTGATCTCACTTGGCTTTTTCAGCTGTGGCTATCAGCTCGGCTTTATCACAGCTCACTTCCCAGCCTTCGTGACCGAGATGTGCGGCCCCATCCAGCCGGGTGGCGTCCTGCATTCGATAGGCATAACGACCACGTCCGCCTTGGGTGCGTTGTCCATTTCGCTGATCGGGCTGGCTAATATCGGCGGCACGCTTTTGGCAGGCTGGGCGGGGAACCACTTTCCCAAGAAATACTTGCTGGCCATCGTATATACGGCGCGCACGCTGGCTGCTGTCGTGTTCATCATGTTTCCGATCACCCCAATATCGGTCATCGTTTTTTCGTTGGCTATGGGCTCTCTCTGGCTGGCCACAATACCACTGACATCCGGTCTGGTCGCGCATCTCTACGGTCTGCGCTACATGGGTACGCTGTATGGAATTGTCTTCCTCAGCCACCAACTTGGGAGTTTCCTTGGCATCTGGCTGGGCGGGCGGATGTATGACGTCTATGGCGACTACACGATGGTTTGGTGGATCGGTATCGCCGTGGGCGCGTTCAGCGCGATTGTCCACTTGCCCATTCGCGAGAACCGAGGGCCGACCCCCGCCGCTGCGTAACTGGGCGCGCCCGCAGCGCGGCACGCGCTGCCTGGCCCAACAGGCGAGGGCGCATCTTTGATGCGTCTTCAACTGGCGGGAGGATCAGCCGCGTTGCGCCGCCCGCAATTCCCGTTCCAGAGCGTCCAAGAACCGCGAGCGATCGGCTTTCCCGAACGGTTTCCCACCACCTCCAGCGCCCAGAGGGTTCGCCGCGCGCAAATCCGCCATCAGGTCGCGCATCGCCAGTTGCTGGCCTATATTGGCGGCGGTGAAAGCCTCGCCATTGGGCCGAAGAACACGGGCACCGGCCTCGACGCACTTAGCCGCCAGCGGGATGTCCGAGGTGACCACGACATCGCCTGCGCCGCAACGCTCGGCGATCCATTTGTCGGCCTCATCCGCGCCCTCAGCGACAATGACGACCTGTACCAGAGGGTTTGCCGATGGCCGCAACCCGCCATTCGACACCAGCGCCATAGGCACTTTGTGTCGGGTCGCGACCCGCTCAGCCTCGGCTTTGACCGGGCAGGCGTCCCCATCGACATAGAGCGTTGTCACGCCTTTTTTGCCTCTTTCTTTGCGGGTTCAACAGGCTTTTTCTTGACCTTGAACTCTTCGGGGATTGGCATCCGGTTGAACGCGTCCAGACCGGCGATCTTATAGGCCTCGGCCAGCGTCGGATAGTTGAACGTGTTCTGCACGAAGTAGTCCACGGTGCCTTTCAGGTTCAGTACGGCTTGGGCGATATGGATCAGCTCCGTCGCGCCTTCGCCCACGATCTGAACACCAAGTACCCGGCGGGTTTTCAGGGAAAACAGCATCTTCAACATGCCATGTTCCAACCCCATAATATGCCCGCGCGAGGTTTCGCGGAATCGCGCCACGCCGACCTCATAGGGGATGCCGCGCTCCTGCAACTCTTCCTCGGACATGCCGCAGGTCGAGATTTCGGGCACGGAGTAAATGCCATAGGGATACCACGGGCTTTCCGGCAGGGTCGGGGTTTCAAGCGCATGACAGGCCGCCACGCGACCCTGTTGTAACGAGGTTGAGGCTAGCGAAGGGTGCCCGATCACGTCTCCCGTCGCGTAAACATGCGGCACTTCGGTCTGGTAAGTCTTGCGATCCACGCTGATCCGGTTGCGGTGATCTGTTTCAACGCCAACAGCCTTCAGATTCAGCGTCGAGGTCGCGCCCATCCGACCGGCAGCAAACAACAGCATCTCGGCCCGAACGTGACGGCCGTTCTCAAGAGTGACCTCGACATGCTCGCCCGCATCTTCGATCTTTTCGACGGCCGAGCCGAGCCGAAGATCCACTCCATTCTCACGTATTTGATGGGTGAAATCGTGGATCAGGCGTTTGTCGATGAAATCCAGGAAGGTGTCGCGCGGCTCGATCAGGGTGACACGGACATCCAGGGCCGAAAACATGGTGGCATATTCCACGCCAATCACCCCGGCACCGATAACAACCAGCGACCGAGGGATCTCGGCCATTTCAAGGAATTCATCGCCATCCACAACGGTTTTGCCGTTGAAAGGCACATAGTCCGGGCGATAGGTTTTGGTTCCGGTCGCAATCAGGAACTTTGCGGCGGTCAGGCGGGTTTTCTCACCACTATCCGTCGCCACCTCGATCTCATGCGGGCCCGTGAACGAGGCCAGCCCGTTCAGAGTATCCACATGGTTTCGGTTGAATTGGTGCTCCAGCACGTCAACTTCGTGGTCGAGTGTCATGTGCAGCCGGGCCTTCAGGTCCTCGGCGCGGATCTGTTCTTTGACCCGGTAGGAGCGGCCGTAAAAGCTGCGTTCGCGCCAGCCCGAAAGGTTCAGCACGGTTTCACGCAGGGTTTTGGACGGGATCGTGCCGGTATGCACCGATACGCCTCCGAAACGATCGTGCCGGTCGATCACCAACACCCGGCGTTTCAGCTTGCCTGCCTGAATCGCTGCCGACCGGCCCGAGGGGCCAGACCCGATGATGATCAGGTCATAGTCATACTTGCTCATGCCTCAGTCTCCGTACAGCGCTTCGGCGTGGAACGTGATGTGGTCTTCCATGAAGGTGGACACGAAGAAATAGGAATGGTCATAGCCCGGTTGCAGACGATAGGTCGCCTGCTGGCGGCGCTCGGCGATGGCCTGTGCCAACGCTTCGGGGCGCAAAAGGTCGATGAACTGATCGCTCGCACCGGTGTCGATCAGGACAGGGCCGTCAAATCCGACCTCTTTCATCAGGAGCGAGGCATCATGCTTGGCCCAACCGGCCTCGTCATCGCCCAGATAGGCGCTCAGCTGTTTGCGGCCCCAATCCGCGCCGGTCGGGTTCGAGATTGGCGCAAAGGCCGAGACCGAGCGATAGCGCCCCGGCAGGTTCATCGCCAGTGTCAGAGCACCATGGCCGCCCATCGAATGGCCGGTGATAGCCTGACGGTCCATGTCGATGGCAAAATTCTCGGCGATCAATGCAGGCAGTTCCTCGGCCACATAGTCCCACATGTTGAAATGTGGGGCCCAAGGGGTTTGCGTCGCGTTGACGTAAAAACCCGCGCCTTGGCCCAAATCATAGTCTTCGTGATCGGCCACGCCTTCGCCGCGGGGAGACGTGTCGGGGAACACGATGGCGATGCCCTGTTCGGCGGCCCAGGCCTGTGCACCGGCCTTGGTCATCGCGTTTTCATGGGTGCAGGTCAGGCCAGACAGGTACCACAAAACCGGAACGGGGCCGTCCTTGGCCTCGGCGGGCAGAAACAGGCCAAAGGTCATATCGCATTGGCAGGCGGTCGAGGCATGGCGGTAGACACCTTGCACACCACCAAAACAGGCATTTTCCGAAAGGGTTTTCATCTGGTCGAGTCCTTAATCTAGGGTCGCGCCATGGCTATCGCCCTAAGGACGCCGCGTAAAGTGCGGCGGCGGCCATGTGCATGACTTTTTGGTGGGGTTGCACGCTCACAAAGCGGTAAGCCATCCGATGATCAGCGGAACCGTCAGAATACTGGCCGCCGTAGACAGCAGGATCGCCGCCGAGGCGCGATGAGGTGCAACCCCGTAATGCGCCGCCAGCATGTAGACATTGCCCGCAACCGGTAGCGCAGCGGCGGCAATCGCAACCGTGGCCGAGAAGGTATCGACTGGAACCAGCCAAAGCAGGGCGACGGCAACACAGGCGGGGTGGACGATCAGCTTGCAAAAGCTCAGCCAGCCCGCGATTTGAACCCGCTCGGCCGATTTACCAGCCAGCGAGGCGCCGATTGCAAACAGTGCTCCGGGCGTTGCGGCCCCACCCAGAATGGTCAGAAAATCATTCATCGGGCCGGGCACCGGAATCTGTAGCGCCGACCAGATCAATCCGGCCGAGATCGATACGATCATCGGGTTCTTGAGCAACCCAAACCCGATCAGGCGCAGCGTTTTGACCGTTAGCTTTCCGTCCCGGCCGCCATTGATCAGGACTACGATGAGCGAGGAAAACACGACCAGATCCACCGCAAGGATCAGCATGACGGGCCCGATCGCGGCCTCGGACAGCAGCATAGCCAGCATGGGCAGGCCCAGAAAGCCGACATTGCCGATGGCGGCACACTGGGCCTCAACCGCGGCGGTGGGGATGTCGAGGCCCCGTATCCATGCCACCAGCGAAGCCAGTGCGTAGACCGCTAGTGTGCCGATCAGATAACCGATGATCAGCCGCCCGTTGAAAATCTCAGCAAAGGGAAGGTTGGCGGCAAAGCGGAACAGCATGGCCGACAGGGCAAAGAAAAAGACGAATTTCGTCAGATAGGCGGTGGCTTCCTCAGTGAAAAACCGCGTGCGCCCGGCCCAGTAACCCAGGCCGATGATCACGAAGAAGGGAAGGGTGCGCAGAAAGATCTCGACCATGGGTACCCTCCTAACATGGATCGCGCGACCTGCAAGTCACGGATCGAACGGTGTTTTGGGTGACGGCCCGTCAGAAAACACCAAGAATCCTTGTGTCTGAACAGATCGGTTTATAAATTCGATCCACAACCCGCTGAAGGAGCCATCATGACCCAATCCGCCACCATCCTGCGCACCGGCCGAAAATTCGACCAGGTTCTGCGCGGGGCCCGAGAAGTTTTTCTCGCGGATGGGTTCGAGGGGGCCAGTGTGGATGACATTGCGCGGGCGGCGGGTGTCTCAAAAGCGACGCTATATAGCTATTTCCCCGACAAGCGCCTGCTGTTTATTGAGGTGGCGCAAACCGAATGCCGACGCATGGCCGAGCGTGTGATCTCGATGATCGACGAAACCAAACCCGTGCGCGAAGTTCTGACGATTACCGCGACGCAGTTGGTCAGCTTTTTCGTATCGGATTTCAATCGCCAGATTTTCCGCGTTTGCGTGGCTGAACGGGATCGGTTCCCGGAACTTGGCCGGGTGTTTTATGAAGCTGGGCCTCAGAACGGTCAGCGAAAGATGGTCGAGTATCTGGAAAAGGCCGTCGCCAAGGGCGAATTGTTGATCGAGGATGTGACGATCGCAGCAGAACAATTCGCCGAGCTGTGCAAAGTGCGCCTATGGCTGCGCGCCGCCTTTGGCATCCAGGAAGAATTCTCTCAGGCCGAGATTGACGAGGTTGCCCTGCAAGCTGTCGATATGTTCATGGCCCGCTACGGCGTTTGACAAAGTGAAATGGCCTGCAGCCCCATCTGCAGACCATTCCCACTCGTTAAAAACATACTCGTTACCTGAGTACCCACTCACTCGATAAAGGTTTTGGCCAACCGGTCGCTGATGGGTTGTGACAGATAGGCGATCACGGCCCTCTCGCCGGTATTGACGAACAGATCAGCCGGCATACCGGGTACCAGATCCAGCGCGGCCACCGCCTCGGGCTGCTGGGCATCCAGTTTGACCCGCGCCTTGTAGTAGGGCTCGCCCGTGCGTTCGTCTTCCAAGGCATCGGCCGAGATGTCGAAGATCTTGCCGCTGGCCTCGGGGACGTCTGCCTGTGCAAAGGCCGACAGGCGGATGCGGGTGGACTGGCCGATCCGCAGCTTGTCGATGTCACCGGTCTTGACCCGCGCCTCGACAATCAGCGCCTGATCCGCCGGGACAATGTCCATGATGTGTTCGCCCGGACGAATGACGCCGCCGGTGGTCGAGGCCGCCAGATTGACCACCCGTCCGCTGGTTGGGGCCAACAGCTCGATCCGCTTGCGGCGCTCGGCGGTGCCTGCATATTGCGGGCGCACCAGATCAAGCTGCGCTTCGGCCACCGCAAGCTCTCCCGCGATTACCTCATCCCGCAGCTTTTGCTGGCTGATCAGCGTCAGTTCCAGCTCTCTAACTTGATTTTCAGCCTGCGCGATCTGGGTGCGCAGCGAAGCATCGACGCCGTAGAGACGCTGCAGCTCAATCTGACGCGAGCTGACACGGGTGGCCGCGACCAACCCTTTGTCCAGCAGGGTCTGTAGGCTGTCCAGTTCGGTTAGAGTTATCTCGATCTGGTTTTGGGTTCTGACACGCTGTTCGGCCAGCCCTTGGGCCTCATCCTTCAGGCCCGAAATCCGCTGCTCATTGATCCGAGTTTCGGTCTGGCGGGCGCGGGCTTCGGCGTCAAACAGCTGTTTCTGCGTCAGATAGGCGGAGGTCCAGTGCAGCCGCTCCATACCCGCCTGAAAACCAGCCATGGCCGAAGCTTCATCAAACCGGTCCTGACCGCTCATCTGTGTCAGCAGGCGGGCGCGGCGCACCGAAAGCTCACCCATCTGGCTGCCCAGCACGTTCAGGTCGACGTCGATATCGGTGCTGTCCAGCCGGATCAGAGGTTGACCGGCCTGAACGAAATCTCCGTCGGCAATCAGGATGTCGCGGATGATGCCGCCGTCCAGATGCTCGACCGTTTTGCGATCGCCTTCGACCACGAAGGAGGCAGGGGCAACCACCGCCCCGTCCAGTTTCGAGGCGAAGGCCCAGTAGGCGCTGCCTCCGACAAAGGCCAACAGGGTGATGACGCCAACCCAGACATAGCGTCCGATCCGGGGGGAGGCGTCCGAGATGTCGATGAACTCTGCCTCATTCAGCGACAACGCATTGCGAGAGGCGTTGTACGGGACAATCTGTGTCATTGGGCTGCTCCTGTGATTTGCGTTTCCGGGACGGGCTGAGGGGTCGGGCGGGTGCCCTTGCCTGAACTGTCCAGAACATTGCGGCGATTGACTTTCAGCACGTCATCCTTGTCGCCGAACTGGGTCTGGGACCCGTTGCGCATGACCATGACCTTGTTGGCGGCCTGCAAGGTTGCGGGGCGGTGAGTCATGACAATTGCGATGGAGCCGCGGGCCTGAGTGGCCAGAATGGCATCGCGCAAGGCCTGTTCCCCTTCGGCATCCAGATCCGAGTTCGGTTCGTCCAGCACCAGAACAAACGGGTCACCATAGAGCGCGCGGGCGAGGGCCAGACGCTGCCGCTGACCGCCGGACAGAAAGAACCCTTGACCAATGCGCGTTTCATAGCTGTCGGGCAGGGCGCTGATCATTTCGTGAATGCCAGCTTCCTGCGCGACGCGAAAAACCTCGGCGTCGTCGATGGCGACCGAGAAACGGGCGATGTTTTCGCGGATCGTACCGTCGAACAGCTCGACATCCTGCGGCAGGTAGCCGATCTGTTTGCCCAGATCCTCGGTGTTCCATTTCGACATTGGGCTGCCATCCAGCAGAACCTCGCCCCGTTGCGGGTGCCAGATCCCGGCCAGCATTTTGCCCAGCGTCGTCTTGCCCGAGCCGCTATGGCCAATGACAGCCAGAACGTCGCCTGCGGCCAGATCAAAGTCGATACCCCGAATGGTGGCATTGATCGCGCGCGGCGGACCGGCCTGAGCAATTTTCGCGTCCAACGTCTTGAAAGCGCGGGGCAGGTGCAGGTTGGGTGTTTCCTCGGCGAAGTCCTCTGTCAGCGCCTTGATCTTGGCGTAGGAACCGCGAGCGGCCAGAAAACCACGCCATTGGCCGATAAGCTGGTCAATCGGCGCCAGCGCCCGCGCCAATACGATGGTCGCGGCGATCATGACGCCTGCAGTGGATTCGCCCGTTATGGCAAGGGCTGCACCCAGACCCAGAATGGCCGATTGCAGGCCCATACGGATGGTCTTGGACAGGACCGAAAAGCCAGTGATACGGTCAGCCGCGCATGTTTTATGCGCGTGCGCGTCGATTTGCAGGGCGGTCCAGCGACGCACCAGATCGGATTTCATGCCCAGCGCGTGGACCAGTTCGGCATTACGATCCGAAGTCTTGAACAGCGCGTCCGAGCGTCCTCGGGCCTCGGCAGCGTTTCGCATCGGTTTCTGTGCGCGTGCGTTGTTGATCAGCGCCATGACGGTCAGGGTGACGGCTCCGGCCAGTCCCAGCAGACCCAGCAGCGGGTGCAGGACATAGAGGACCAGCAGGTATATCGGAATCCACGGCGCATCGAAAAAGGCTGTCAGGGTCGAGCCCGAGATGAACTCGCGAAATCCGTTGACGTCGTCGACCAGATTCTCGGCGCTCTGCGCTTTGCCCTGAACCCGGCGGCGCATGGCGGCCCCCAGAACGGGCGCACCGACGGCCATTTCGAACCGGGCGGCCAGGCGGCCCAGGATGCGCATCCGCATCAGGTCGAGACAGGCGATCACGACAAAGACGCCACCCAGCAGAAGGGTCAGCGCGATCAGCGTGTCGACATTCTGGCTGGTCAGGACCCGGTCGTAGACCTGCAGCATGTAAAGCGGCCCGGCCAGCATCAGCAGGTTGAGAAACAGGCTGAAGAAAGCGACAGCAACAAACCCTTTGCGCAACGAGGCCCATGCGGTTTGTACGGGGTTGGATTTCTGAAACATCGTCTTGCCCTTTTCCGGTTTGGCAAACTGGGCGGTGTGACCCGCCCAGTCCGTTTTCGATTAAGCGACGAAGTCGTCTTCGGTCAGGTCGGTGGTGTTGACGCCCGCCAGACGGACCGAGCCTTCGGTGCCGAACGAGATCACAACGTCGTTGCCATCCTGAGCGACATTCACAGCGCTGCCGAAATCGGGGCCGAAGTCACCGAATTGCAACTGGTCGAGGCCGACTTCGAAGTCCTGGATCACGTCGTTTCCGAAATTCGCGCCGAAGGTGAAGGTATCCGCACCTGCGCCACCGATCAGGATGTCATTGCCACCCTCACCCGAGATCAGGTCATCGCCGTCACCACCGCTGAGTTTGTTGTCGAGATCGCTGCCGATGATGATGTCTCCATCGTCGGACCCGATCACATTCTCAATCGACTGCAGAACATCGACCTCGATCTGGTTGTCGATGACGTCCTGACCGATGACACCCGTGCCGCCTGTGGCGTTCACGTCCAGAGTGGCACCCGCATCTACCAGCGTGTCCTGCACGACCGGGCCATTGTTGCCGGCCGGTGCGTTGTGCAGATGGATGGCCGAGACAACACCCGGGATCGGGGTGTTCAGGTCGGCCTCGCTCAGGCCCACAACGCTCAGCTCGCTGGAATAGGTCACTTCACCCGTGTGCAGGTTCTGCGTAATGACCACAGTCGCCTCGCCGGTGGCTTCGCTGTCCGAGGTCGGCCCCGGTTCCTGCGCCGCGTCCAGACCGCCGCTTAAGGTGACGGTGCGGATGCCATGCTCGGTCTCGACACTGTCCACCAGCAGCTGCCCGCGGATTTCACCACCGGGGAAGTCCGATGTGTGGATGTTGTAATACAGGTTGCCCTGAAGCGCCTGTTCCACAAAAGCTGCACCATTGGCGATGTTCGCGCCGAACTGACCGGGGGCAGAGACCACGGCGTCCTTGACCGAGACATTAAAGCCCGTATCGCGGGTTGAAGTGCCGTTGCCATTGGCGCCCAGGCGCACTTCGACCGCGACATCCAGATCCGAGAAATCGGCTGTGTCGATGCCGTCGCCACCGTCGATGAAGTCATTGCCCAGACCACCGGTCAGAACATTGTCCGCATCGCCTGCGATCAGAACGTCGTCGCCCGCGCCACCATCGATATTGCCGTTGGTGGTGCCCAGATCGACAAAGATGTCATCGCCAGAGCCCAGCAGGACGTTGCCGTTGATCACGCCTTCGTCGTCATTGACGATGGTCACGTCACCCGCATCCGAAGCGTCTATTGCATTGACCGTCCCGCGGATCTCACCTTCGTTCAGGATTGCCCCCAGAAGGTTCAGGCCACCGTCAACGCGGATACCTGCGGCTGCGTCCGAGGTCTCGGAGCCTGCGATCAGGCCTTCATTGACGACCACTCCGGCAAATCCGGCCTCGGACTGGCTGGTGAACAGGCGCAGGCCATCGCCGACCTGATTGCCCTCAACCGCGTCGCCGCGACCTTGCAGGGTGCCTTCGTTCAGAACCGCCGCCGACACGATATCGCCTTCGACATCGCCGGTTTGCAGCGACACGGCCGAGCCGTTGTTGCCCAGACCCGCATCAACCAGACCGGTGTTGTTGAAGGTATAGTTGTCGGCAGTGCCATCGGCATAGACGGTGCCGTTGCGCTGGTTGCCGGTGCCGAGGATTTCGCCTTCGTTGACGACCTCAAGCCCCTCACCGTCGATATTCACCGCACGGCTGTCCGACGTGACGGTTCCACGGTTCACAAACGAGCTGCCGGTATGATCACCGGTCCCGAAGTAGACGCCGTTTTGCACGCCTGCGAACACGCCGCCTTTTTCGTTGACCAATTGGCCTTGGAAGTTGACGTTGTTCACCGCGCGGAACGCGCCGACGGTTCCGTTTGCACCTTCGGACTGCACAGTGCCTGCGTTGGTGATGGAGCCGGTGAACGTGCCTGCGTTGCCGACATTGCCGATGCGGATACCGTCGCCTGCGGCATTGGTGCCCGCCGCCGCGTTGCCGCGACCCTGGATCAGACCGTCATTGTTCAACGTGAACGCATTCTCGCCCGCGATCTCGGCGCCAAAGCCCGACCCTTCATTGCCTTCACCCGCATCGACGACGCCGGTTTCCTGGTTGTTGAAGGTGAAGTCTTGCGCAGTGCCGTCGGCGTAGACGGTACCGTTGCGCTGACTGTCGGTGCCGACGATCTCACCTGCGTTGTTCACCTCGAGGCCGATGCCGTCGATGTTGAACGCGCGGCTGTCGGACGAGATTACCCCGGTTTCGAGGTTGTTGAACACACCACCGGTGTGATCCGCGCCTTCACCGGCGACCGGGTTGCCGAAATAGACGCCGTTCTGAACGCCCGAAATCTGGCCCGAGTTGTTGAACTCACCCTGGAACGACACGCCGTTGACGAAACGCACACCCGCAACAGTGCCGTTTGCGCCCTCGGAGTCGATAGTGCCCGAGTTGTTGATGACCGCATCGGTGACGCCAATGTTGCCCACATTGCCAACCCGGATACCGTCGCCTGCCGCGTTGGAGCCTGCCGCCGCATTGCCGCGACCCTGAATGGTGCCCGCATTGTCTAGCGTGAACGAGGATGCGCCATCCGCAGTTCCGCCGATTTCAACGCCAAAGCCCGACCCTTCATTACCTTCGCCTGCGTCGATCGTGCCGGTGACCAGGTTGTTGACTGCGAAATCATCGGCGGTGCCGTCAGCATAAACGGTGCCGTTGCGCTGGCTGTCCGTACCAAGGATATCACCGCCGTTCACAAGGTTCACACCGGTGCCGTCGATATTAACCGCGCGGCTGTCGGACTGGATCGTGCCGAAGTTCAGAACGTCCAGATCATGTGTGCCCTGACCGATATAGAGGCCGTTTGCGGCGCCCTCGATCACCCCGGTTGAGGTGTTCAGGATCTCGCCCTCGGCGCTTGCGCCATCCGCGATGCGGATACCGGCTGCGGTGCCTTGGGTGCTTTCCGATGTGATCAGCCCGCTGTTGAGGATCTCGGTCTCGAGGATCGTGCCTTCAGCCCCGTTGTTGATCCGGATACCGTCACCCGCCAGACCGGTGTTCGACGCCGCCTGACCACGGCCCTGAATGGTGCCGCCGAAGCCGTTGAATATATCGGTTTCCACACGGTCGCCAACCTCATCCCCGACCTGAAGCGAGATCCCGGCGCCCTGATTGCCCTCACCGGCATCCACGGTTCCCCCCGTGAAGTTCGAGATCGAGATATCCTCGGCGGTGCTGTTGGTGTAGATCGTGCCGTTGCGCTGATCTCCGGTGCCAAGGATGTCGCCGAAGTTGCGCACGTCAATGCCCTGGCCTTGAATGTCGACAGCGCGGCTGTCGGAGGAGATCACACCGCCACGGAAATTGTCCAGGCTGCCCGAGCTCTCGGGTCCTGCAAGCTGAACGCCGTTAAAGTCGCCCGAGATCTCACCAAAGTTGCGCACGGCGGCGCTGCCGGTGACCTGAACGCCGGTGGCCAGCGCATCGGGGCCGCTATTCGCCTCGATCACACCCGAGCGGAAATTGAACACGTCAACATCCTCGCCCTGCGCCTGAACGGCGGCGACGGCGTTGTTGGTGACAATCTCGCCAAAGTTCAGCAGGCGCGAAAAGTCATTGGCCAGAACAAAAGCGGGCGTGTCGTCGACGATCGTGTTCTGGAAGAAATTGTTGAAAAGGGTTTGGCCGTCACGTGTGGTCTCTTGCGCCAGTGTTGACGTGGTCAAGAGACGGGCGCGCAGGCTTTCTACGAATTGGGACAGCATGGGTCACTCCGTCTGGTTTGTTGCGTGGTGCAGGTGGCCCGTTCGATCGGGCAACCGACGCAACAAATCAGTAGGCCCCGCCCATTGTCGGCGGAAATTCATGGTCCAAATCGGGGGTATAACCAGCGCGAATAGTCACGAATTTCGTGAAGTCTTCGCAGGCGGCAGCCTTGATTTACAAGACGATGCGATGGGAAACCGCGGGTCGCTCACTTATTTGATGACGGTGTTTCACCTATTTGTGACGGGATGTGGGGGGCAAATCCTCCTCAAATCGCCGCGCGGCCTTCTGAAACAGGGGGGGCGCGCGTAGTGTCATAGGTACCTTGACCTATTTTTTTGTTCGAATTGCCCCGCCATGAACCTCAGAGACCTGGAATACGTCATTGCCATCGCCAAGCACGGCCAGTTCAGTCAGGCCGCTTCGGCTTGCAACGTGTCCCAGCCGGCGATGTCCAACCAGATCAAGAAACTCGAACAGGAGTTGGGGGTCGAGCTGTTCCTGCGTCTGAACAATGAGGTCCGCCCGACGGCCTGCGGCGCGCGGATCGTCGACATCGCAACAAGGATGCTGAATGACGCGCAAAAAATCCGTGACACAGCGACCGAGTTCCGCGACCCCGAGGCGGTGCCCTTCACCATCGGCATGACGCCCACGTTGGCCCCATATCTGACGCAGTATTTCTCAGAGCTGTTCAGCACTTTGTTTCCGCGCATGCGGGTGACAATGATCGAAGACCTGCCGCAAAACATGTTGCAGATGGTCGAAGACCACACTTTGGATCTGGCGCTGGTGGCCAAGATCAACAACAGCGACGCGCTGGATTTCACCTCTATCTGGTCCGAGCCTCTGTTTCTGGCGCTGCGCGAGGGGCATCCGCTGCATACTCTGCCCTCGATTTCTGCCGATGAGGTGCCAGTGCATGATTTCATCCGTTTGCCCCATAGCTTCGGCTATGCGCTGGAAGATCGGTTGCCCAAGCAGGATCCCTCCAGCCGTATCAGTAAGCGCTTTGATCTGACCGCGTTGCGGTTCGAGACAATCTGCCGTCATATCTGTCACTCTGACGATTGTACGATTGTTTCCGCCCTGGCGGCCGAGCAGTTCAAGCGGGACAACTGGCCGCTTTGCTTCATTCCGTTTGATGGGCCGGGGCACTTGCGTGATCTGGGGGCGGCGACGCGACCGAATTGCCCGCGCAAACCGATGTTGGCGCGGATCGGAGAATACATTCGCGAAAAACCCCCGATCGGAGTGATCCCGACCTATCAACCCGAGGAAGTTGATCCGCCGAAACAGCCAGCGACGGTCTGAGCGTTTTCGGCAAAGGGGTTAGTAGGTGGTCCGCATCTGGTAACCTTGATGGAAGGTCATTCTGACGAATGTGACCGGTTTGCTTTGGAACCATGTCGTGCGTTCCAGTTGGAACAACGGTGTGCCCGGTGGCACTGACAGAAAGTCCTGCAACTGCCCGGTGGCCGGAACCGCCGAGAAGGCGATCTCAGCGTTGGAAAAGGGAACCTCGGATAGCAGCCATTCATTGGGGCCGGCGGTCAGAAAGCTCTCATTCACCACGTGAGGTACGGCATCAACGCTGATCCAACGCTCTTCAAACTGAAAAGGGCGGTTGTCTGCGTGATGCATGCATTGAAGATGCAGGATTTGCGCGCCTTCCTGCAGGCCCAGCTTGGCTTGCAGCCACGCTGGGCAGTCGATCTGTGTGCGGCTGACAAGCGCATAGCGGTATTCGGCATTCATATCCTCGATCGTCTGGCGGACAACGGTGATCGGCAGTTTGGCCTGCTTGACCGGGGTCGTAACGACCCGGGTGCCGCCTTTGCGCTTACGAGTAATGATGCCCTGTTCCGCCAACTCTCGCAGCGCGCGGTTCACGGTGGCACGGGCGCAGCCGAACTCGGCGGCCAGTTCCAGCTCGGTCGGAAGTAAACTACCCTGAGGCCAGATGCGGCTTTGGATACGGTTGATCACCTCGTCTCGGATATCCTGAAAACCGATATTCTTCTGTTCCGTCACGATCTGATCCCGTTTCCTCAATAAGCTTATTCATAATATGTATCGCAGGCGACTCTCGCGTAAAGAGGATGCCGAGCGTTACAAGTGAGGCAATATCTCGGCTATGGCTTTTCTGTACCGCGTCACGATCTGGTCGCGTGCCACGTGATGCCCATCCTTGACCCTATGCCGCCCAGCCGACCAGAGGTCGGTCACCATTCCGTCCTGTGCGGCAAACACAAGCCCGTCCAGTAACTGGTCAGGTCGCAAAGCGCACAGCGCCGGGTCGCTGCTGTCGATGGCAACAAGGTCCGCCAAGGCGCCCTCGGCTATCTGCCCCGCGTTTCGGCCCAGCGCTTGCGCCCCACCCGTCGCGGCGCCGCAATAGAGGGTTTGCCCAACAGACCCTTCGCCAACCACCAGCACATTGCGCGACAGGTCGCGCAGGCGTTGAGAGTACTCCAGCGTCCGAAGCTCGTCGGTCAGTGAAATCCGCACGTTCGAATCCGATCCCACACCGAACACGCCGCCTGCGGTCAGATACGTCGCGCCATTGAACGGGCCGTCGCCCAGATTGGCTTCTGTGATTGGGCAAAGGCCTGCGACAGCGCCGGACGCCGCCAATGCGCGTGTCTCTTCATCGGTCATGTGTGTGGCGTGGATCAAGCACCACTGCCTGTCGACAGTGGCATTACCCAGCAGCCATTCGACCGGGCGCGCGCCCAGGCCAGCCTGTACCTGCGCAACCTCCTTGGGCTGCTCGGCTATGTGGATATGAACCAAACCGGTGTTATGGTTCAGCACTTCTTTCAGATCGGCGGGTGAGGTCGCGCGCAGGGAATGCGGGGCAATTCCCACCCGGACATCCTCTGGCAATGCGGCGCTGGCCGCTTTGGCCTCGTCCACCAGTCGCAGGAAACGTGTCACGTCGTTGCCGAACCGCTGTTGCCCGGGTTCCAAAGGCACTTCTCCGGCCCCGGCATAGGAGTAGAGGACGGGCAGATGCGTCAGGCCGATGCCTGTTTCGACGGCGGCGGCCATGATGCGGTCGGATAGCTCTGCCAGTCGTTCATAGGGCGTGCCACCGGGTTGATGGTGCAGATAGTGAAACTCTCCGACGGAGGCGAACCCGGCCTCCTGCATCTCCATATAGACAAGTGCGGCGATGGCCTGAATCTGATCGGGCGTCAGTTGCTCAGTGAAGCGATACATCACATCGCGCCACGTCCAGAAGCTGTCCCGCCCGGCGCGCCGGTATTCGGTCATCCCCGCCATGGCACGCTGAAAGGCATGGCTGTGCAGGTTGGCCAGCGCAGGCAACAGGGTGTCGACTGTGACATCTGCGTCTTGCGCTTTGGCGTCGGCTGTCACAGCGGCGATGTGCCCGTCTTTCAAATCCAGCCTGACATTTTCTGCCCAACCTGTGGGTAGCAATGCGCGCTTCGCGAAGATGGTCATTCGGCTCTCCATTTTATGGATAGACATAAAACACATTGGAATGTACTAGAAAAGAGAGAATTGCATCCGCTGCGAGAATCAAATGCCCACAACCCACATCCTGAAGGACCTGAACGCCGCAACCATGGCGGAGAATGGCGCGCCTTATGGGGTGATCGAGTCGGCGGCAATTGTGATCGAGGGCGATAAAATCGTATGGGTCGGGCCGCGGACCGCTTTGCCCGAAACCTATGTCGGGTTGTCTGAGACGTCCTGCGCAGGGCGTCTGGTGACGCCCGCTCTGATCGATTGCCACACGCATGTTATCCACGGCAGCCATCGCGCGGTCGAGTTCGAGATGCGCTTGAATGGGGCGAGCTATGAAGAGGTTGCCCGCGCCGGAGGGGGGATCATCTCTACCGTGACGGCCACGCGTGCGGCCAGTCTGGATGACTTGGTTGCGCAAGCGCTGCCGCGCGTGGATGCGATGCTGGCCGAAGGTGTCTCGGTCCTCGAAGTGAAATCCGGCTACGGCTTGGATCGCGAGACCGAATTGACCATGCTGCGCGCCGCGCGGGCTTTGCAAGACCACCGTCCGGTGCGGGTCGTAACCAGTTTTCTTGGCGCCCATGCGGTGCCGGTGGAGTACAAGGGCAATCCGGACGCATATATAACTGAGGTTTGCATTCCGACCCTTCGGGCCGCCCATGCCGAGGGGCTGGTTGATGCAGTAGATGCCTTCTGCGAAGGGATTGCCTTTCTGCCCGACCAGCTCGTGCCGTTCTTTGATGTGGCGCGTGAGCTTGGCTTGCCGATCAAACTGCACGCCGAACAGCTGTCCAATCTCGGCGGCGCAAAGCTGGCGGCAAGCTATGGCGCACTGTCTGCGGATCATATCGAGTATCTTGATGACGAGGGTGCAGCGGCAATGGCGCGCGCGGGCACTGTTGGTGTGATCCTGCCCGGTGCTTTCTATACCCTGCGCGAAACGCAATCTCCGCCTATTGATCTGCTGCGCAAGCGCAATGTCCCGATGGCTTTGGCGACGGATTGTAATCCGGGTTCGGCCCCGATGACCTCTCTGCTTTTGGCAATGAACATGGGCTGCACCCTGTTCCGCATGACACCTGAAGAGGCGTTGAAAGGCGTGACCCTCAACGCCGCCCGCGCGCTGGGTTTGCACGATTGCGGCCAGATTGCACCCGGCATGCGCGCTGATCTGGCGATGTGGAACGTCACTCACCCGGCCGAGCTGTCCTATCGCATCGGCTTCAATTCGCTACACGCTCGCATTTTCGGAGGCGCAGTTTGACCACCCTGACCCTTACACCCGGCGCTGTTTCTCTGGCGCAGTTGGAGCAGGTGTTCCGAGACGAATGCGCCGTGCAGTTGGATCCGATATGCCATCCCGGCATTCTGGCTGCCCACGCGCGCATCGCGGATGCTGCTGCGGGTGAGGTCGCGGTCTACGGCGTGAACACAGGCTTCGGCAAGCTTGCCAGTGTCAAGATCGCGGCCGAGGATACGGCGACCCTGCAGCGCAATCTGATCCTGTCGCATTGCTGCGGTGTCGGCCCTGCGATTCCGCGGCCGCATGCGCGGTTGATGATGGTCCTGAAACTGCTCAGCCTCGGGCGCGGAGCCTCAGGCGTGCGGCTGGAGTTGATCACGCTGCTTGAGGCCATGTTGGCGAAGGGCGTCACCCCTGTGATCCCCGCGCAGGGTTCGGTCGGGGCCTCTGGTGATCTGGCGCCGCTGTCCCATATGGCCGCTGTCATGATGGGCGAGGGTGAGGCCGAATATGGCGGCAAACTCATGCCGGGGGCTGAGACGCTGGCGGCAGCTGGCCTGAAGCCGGTAGAGCTTGGCCCGAAAGAGGGTCTGGCGCTGATCAACGGCACCCAGTTTTCGACCGCTTTTGCTTTGGCGGGCTTGTTCGGGGCATGGCAAGCGGCGCAGAGCGCGCTGGTCACATCGGCTCTGACTACGGACGCCATCATGGGATCCACCGCGCCATTGCAACCAGAAATCCACAGCCTGCGCGGCCATCGCGGCCAGATTGAGGCCGCAGAGACCATGCGCGCCCTGCTGGCCGGGTCGGTGATCCGCGAAAGCCACCGCGACGGCGATACGCGCGTACAGGACCCGTATTGTATCCGCTGCCAGCCGCAGGTCGTCGGTGCGGCAATGGACGTGATCCGGCAGGCCGCCACAACGCTTGAACTTGAGGCGAACGCCGCCACCGACAACCCTCTGGTCTTGTCAGAGGCCGGGCTGATCGTCTCGGGCGGTAACTTTCATGCCGAACCAGTTGGTTTCGCCGCCGACATGATCGCGCTGGCTGTGGCCGAGATCGGAGCCATCGCCCAACGCCGCATCGCACTGATCGTCGATCCGGTCCTCAGCTTTGATCTGCCGCCCTTCCTGACCCCCAATCCGGGCTTGAACTCGGGCCTAATGATTGCCGAGGTCACGACGGCGGCTTTGATGAGTGAAAACAAGCATCTCGCCAACCCATGTGTGACGGATTCGACGCCCACCTCGGCCAATCAGGAGGACCACGTCTCAATGGCGGCCCATGGCGCGCGGCGTCTGGGTCAAATGGTCACCAATTTGGAGCGTATTCTGGGTGTCGAGCTGCTTTGTGCCACACAAGGGATCGAATTCCGCGCGCCGTTGCCCACCAGTGAAACGTTGCAAGGCGTGATGGCCCAGTTGCGCGCTGTGGTGCCGCCTTTAGGGGACGACCGCTATACCGCGCCGGATATCGAGGCAGCCTCAATCCTGATTTCTAGCGGCGAGATAGCGCGAAACACAAGTGTTGCCATGCCAGAGCTGGGCGCGTGATGGATCCGTTTGAAGTCACCCGAGGCGATAGCCCCATCGTTCTGGGCCTGCCGCATACCGGCACCTATGTACCACCCGAGGTGCAGGCTAAGCTGAACGCGCGTGGCAGGGCGCTGACGGATACGGATTGGCACATCCAAACGCTCTATGACGGGTTGCTGACCGGGGCGACGGCGGTCCGCGCGAGTTTCCACCGCTATGTGATTGATGCCAATCGCGATCCGTCGGGCGTGTCTCTCTATCCCGGTCAGAACACGACGACACTGGTTCCGCTGACCGACTTCGATGGGAATGGCATCTGGGATCAGCCGCCATCCGATGCGGAAATCGCCGAACGCCTCGCTGCGTTTCATACGCCCTATCATGCCACGCTGATGGCCGAACTGGAGCGGGTCAGGGCGATCCACGGCATTGCGGTCCTGTATGACTGCCACTCGATCCGCAGCACCATTCCGTACCTGTTTGACGGAGTCTTGCCCGATATGAATCTGGGCACAAATAACGGCACGACCTGCGCGCCTGAGATCGAGGCAGCGGCCCATGAGTTTGCCGCTTCATCACCCTATAGCACCGTCTTGAACGGAAGGTTCAAAGGCGGCTGGACGACACGCCACTATGGCCGCACGGCCGAGGGTCTCCACGCCATTCAGATGGAGCTGGCCCAATCCTCCTACCTGACAACCGAGCGCCCGCCATGGTCCTATGACGACCGTAAAGCCGAACGTTTGCGCCGCTGGCTATTCGACATTCTGGACGCCGTCCAAGACACAGCATTGGAGCTTGCATCATGACCGACCCCCGCAAGAACACCCGTGATATCTATCCGCCCACCGGGCCGGAGCTGAACACTAAAAGCTGGATGACCGAAGCGCCGCTGCGGATGCTGATGAACAACCTGCACCCGGACGTGGCCGAAAACCCGCATGAGCTGGTGGTCTATGGCGGCATCGGGCGCGCGGCGCGGACTTGGAACGACTTTGACACCATCGTCTCAAGCCTCAAGGATCTGGAAGAAGACGAGACACTGGTTGTGCAATCCGGCAAACCCGTGGCCATTGTGCGGACGCATACGGATGCCCCTCGGGTGTTGATCGCGAACTCGAACCTTGTGCCACATTGGGCCAACTGGGATCACTTCAACGAGCTCGATAAGAAGGGTCTGATGATGTACGGCCAGATGACCGCTGGCTCGTGGATCTATATCGGGACGCAGGGTATCGTGCAGGGCACTTATGAGACCTTCGCCGAGGCCGGGCGTCAGCACTATGGCGGCGACCTGACCGGCAAGTGGATCCTGACCGGTGGTTTGGGTGGAATGGGTGGCGCGCAGCCCTTGGCGGCGGTTTTTGCCGGGGCCTGCTGTCTGGCTGTTGAATGCAATCCGGACAGCATCGACTTCCGCCTGCGCACCAAATATCTGGATGAAGAGGCCGAAACGCTGGACGAGGCGCTTGAGATGATCGCCCGCTGGACCAAGGCGGGTGAGGCGAAATCGGTCGGCCTGCTGGGCAATGCGGCAGAGATCTTCCCCGATATCTACCGCCGGATGCAGGCCGGTGGCATGCGCCCCGATATCGTCACCGACCAGACCAGCGCCCATGACCCAGTCAACGGCTACCTGCCGCTGGGCTGGACCATGGCGCAGTGGAAGGACAAACGCGAAAGCGATCCCAAAGCGGTTGAAACTGCCGCGCGCGCCTCGATGAAGCAACATGTCGCTGCGATGGTCGATTTCTGGAACGCGGGCGTGCCGACGCTGGATTACGGCAACAACATTCGCCAAGTGGCGCAGGATGAAGGGCTCGAGAACGCCTTTGCCTTCCCCGGTTTCGTGCCCGCCTATATTCGCCCGCTGTTTTGCCGCGGGGTCGGCCCGTTCCGCTGGTGCGCCCTGTCTGGCGACCCCGAGGATATCTACAAAACCGACGCCAAGATGAAAGAGCTGTTCCCCGAGAACACCCATCTGCACAATTGGCTCGACATGGCGCAGGAGCGTATTGCCTTCCAAGGCCTGCCCGCACGGATCTGCTGGATCGGTCTTGGGGATCGCCACAAGGCCGGGCTGGCCTTCAACGAAATGGTGCGCGACGGAGAACTAAAAGCCCCGGTTGTCATTGGTCGGGATCACCTCGACAGCGGGTCCGTCGCCTCGCCCAACCGTGAGACCGAGGCGATGAAGGACGGCTCGGACGCTGTTTCCGACTGGCCGTTGCTGAATGCGCTGGTGAATACGGCCTCGGGCGCAACATGGGTGTCTTTGCATCATGGCGGTGGGGTCGGCATGGGCTTTAGCCAACACGCGGGCGTGGTCATTTGCGCCGATGGTACCGATGCAGCGGCCAAACGGTTGGAGCGGGTTTTGTGGAACGATCCGGCCTCGGGCGTGTGGCGCCACGCGGATGCGGGCTACGAGGATGCTAAGGCTTGTGCCCGCGAACATGGGCTGCGGTTGCCGGGTATTCTGGGATAGCCCTCGGTCAACGATCCGCGAATTGATGCGTCATATTGAACGTGTTATGCATGCCGGGTTGCGTCGTGAAATTTTGTAGATAATAAACTCGACGCAACGCAAGCTGCCGAGAGTTTTATAGATAAAATGATCATCCCTCATTCCGGCTGGACCAAAAAATCCGCGCAAGCTGTTCATGATCTCCCGCTGATGGATCTGCTGTTCCGGGCGCAAACCGTCCATCGTGAGCATTTCGATCCGAACAAAATCCAGACCTCGAAACTGCTGTCGATCAAAACCGGAGGCTGCGCCGAGGATTGCGCCTATTGCTCACAATCGGCGCGCAATGGCTCGACCCTGCCTGCCTCCAAACTGATCGAGGTGCAGCGTGTTCTGGCCGAGGCGAAGAAGGCCAAGGATGGCGGCGCCACGCGGTTCTGCATGGGCGCTGCCTGGCGCGAGCCCAAAGCGCGCGACATGGCGGCTCTGGTCGCGATGGTCGAAGGGGTCAAGGCCATGGGAATGGAGACCTGTATGACGCTGGGCATGCTGGACGACACGCAGGTCGTGCAGTTGCGCGATGCGGGGCTGGACTACTACAACCACAATATCGACACGTCCGAGCGCTACTATTCCGAGGTCATCACAACCCGAACCTTCGCCGATCGGATCGACACGATGAACCGGGTGCAGGAAGCGGGAATCAAAGTGTGTTCCGGCGGCATTTTGGGCATGGGTGAGCATACGGGCGACCGCATCGATATGCTGCTGACGCTGGCCAACATGCAGCCCGCGCCGGATTCGGTTCCTATCAACATGCTGATGCCACAGGCCGACACACCTCTGGCCGATGCCGAGCCGATCGATCCGATCGACTTTGTCCGCATCATCGCGACGGCGCGTATCCTGATGCCAACCTCTTACGTTCGCCTGTCCGCTGGCCGCAGCGAGATGAGCGACGAGATGCAGGCCATGTGTTTCCTCGCCGGTGCGAACTCGATCTTTGTGGGCGAAACGCTGCTGACGGCGGAAAACCCCGAAGAGGACACCGATATGGTCCTGTTCGCCAAACTTGGTCTACAGGCCGAGAAAGCCGGCGATCAGGCGGGCCGGGAAGCCGCTGAATGAAGGCTGCTGCTCGGCTCGAATCCATGCTCGACAACTTGCAGGCCCGGCATCGCCGCCGGGTCCTGACGCCTGCGTCGGGATTGGATTTCGCGTCGAATGACTATCTGGGCCTCGCCAGATCGCAGCTTCTGCAAGAAGCCGCGCAAGAGGCTTTGGCGCGCGGTGTTCCGGTTGGCTCTGGCGGCTCGCGTCTATTGCGCGGAAACCATCCCGAACACGAAGCGCTTGAAGTCGAAGCCGCCGCGTTTTTTGGGGCCGAGGCCGCCTTGTTCATGGGTGGCGGGTTTCAGGCTAATCAGGCGATTTTCGCAACCCTTCCTGCGGCCGAGGACTTGGTTCTCTATGACGCTCTGGTCCACGCCAGCGCGCATGAGGGCATGCGCTCTTGCCGGGCCGATCAGCGGTCGTTTCGACACAATGATGTCGCGGACGCGGGTAAAAAAGTGCGGGAGTGGCGGGCCGAGGGCGGCTCGGGCCAAATCTGGATCGCAGTCGAGAGCGTCTATTCGATGGAAGGGGATCTTGCCCCACTGACCGATCTGGCGGGCTTGGCGCGTGAGGAAGACGCCGTTTTGGTCGTGGACGAAGCCCATGCGACCGGCGTGTTCGGACTTCAGGGACGGGGGCTGGCGCATGACCTCGACTGCCATCTGTTGACGCTGCACACCTGCGGCAAAGGTCTGGGCGTTGCCGGAGGGCTGATCTGCGGCCCAAAAGTCGTAATCGACACGCTGATCAACCGCGCACGCCCCTTCATCTTTGCCACCGCGCCATCGCCTTTGAATGCCGCTTTGGTTCGTTCGGCCCTCGGGGCGCTGGCTACTCAGACAGGTCTGGTCGAGGCCGCCCAGCAGCGCATTGGCTATGCCCATGATGCGGCGCGCGCAATAGGAATTGCTGAAGCTGCGCTGAACAGCCAGATCATTCCGGTCATTCTGGGCGATGATGCGCGTACGATGACGATGGCGCAGACCTTGAAGACGCAAGGGTTCGACGTCAGGGGCATCCGCCCGCCAACCGTACCGCGCGGGACATCGCGGTTGCGGATTTCCATCACCGGCAATGTAGATCGTGTTGATATCTTGGCACTGTTTAAAGCTTTGGCGGCATATCAATCGGAGGCCGCATGAGCGCGCTGATCATCACCGGAACCGACACGGGCGTCGGCAAGACTGTTTTCTCCGCAGGTCTGACCGCCGCCCTTGGAGCCACCTACTGGAAGCCGGTGCAATCCGGGCTTGAGGATGCGACCGACACCGACATCGTGCGCGATCTGTCAGGGGCTGAGGTTCTGCCCGAGGCCTACCGTCTGAACATACCCGCTTCGCCGCATCTGTCCGCCGAGGATATGGGGGTCGAGATCGACCTTGCTCAACTGGCGCTGCCGCAGGTCGATGGCCCTCTGGTTGTTGAAGGGGCAGGAGGGGTGATGGTCCCTCTGAACCGACAGGTGTTCTATCTGGACCTCTTCGCGCAATGGAATGCCCCGGTGGTTCTGGTTGCACGCACCGCGCTTGGCACGATCAACCACACGGCGTTGTCTCTGATGGCTTTGCGCAATGCGGGGTGCGACGTCATCGGCGTTGCCTTCGTTGGCGACCCCGAGCCAGAGGTCGAACAAACCATCGCGCAGATGTGCAAGGTCAGGCATTTGGGGCGTCTGCCCTATCTCTCGGACCTGACCCGTGAAAACCTGTCGGATGCGTTCCAGACCATCGACCTTGATGCGATCCGGAGGGCTCTATGACCCCGCTGGAGTTTGACGCCCGCCACCTGTGGCACCCCTACACCCATGTGCTGGATCCCGGCCCGATGCATCTGATCACCGGATCTGAGGGCGTCTGGCTGACGCGTGAGGACGGCGGGCAGATGATCGACGCCATGTCCTCCTGGTGGTGTACCGTTCACGGCCATCGCCACCCGGCCATTATAGAGGCGATGCAGGCCCAACTGGCGCAACTGCCGCATGTCATGTTCGGAGGGCTGACCCATGCGCCCGCAGTCGAGCTGGGCCGAAGGCTGATCGGAATGCTGCCTGAGGGTCTGGATCGCATCTTCTACAGCGACAGCGGCTCAGTCGCCATCGAAGTCGCGCTAAAAATGGCGGTGCAGTACCAGATCGCCAAAGGCCGCACAGCGCGTTCAGAGTTCGCCACCATCCGGGGCGGCTATCACGGTGACACCTGGAAAGCGATGAGTGTTTGCGACCCGGTGAACGGGATGCACGGGCTGTTCAAGGGCGCTCTGTCCATCCAGCATTTCCTGCCGCGCCCGACCATCCGATTCGATCAGGACTGGTCGGAGGATGCCGCCGAAAACGGGCTGAAGGCACTTGAGCAGTTGTTGGACGAAAAGGGTGACAAGATCGCGGGGCTGATCCTGGAGCCTGTCGTGCAAGGTGCGGGCGGGATGTATTTCTACCACCCGAACTGGCTGAAGGGTGCGCGGGCGCTGTGTGACGCGCATGACGTGCTGCTGATTTTCGATGAAATTGCCACGGGCTTTGGCCGCAGTGGTGAGCTGTTTGCCATGGACCACGCGGATGTGGTGCCCGACATCCTGTGCCTCGGCAAGGCCCTGACAGGTGGGCACATTACACTGGCCGCCACCATCGCGACCGAGGCAGTTGCGCGTGGTATCGGAGAAAGCGAGGCCGGGGTGCTGATGCATGGCCCGACCTATATGGCCAACCCTCTGGCCTGCGCCGCAGGTGTTGCCAGCCTCGATCAGTTGGTACAGCGCGACTGGCGGGCCGAGGTCACAGTGATTGCGCAGCAGATGCAGGCTGAACTCGCTCCGGCTCGTGACTTGCCCGGTGTTGCCGATGTGCGGGTTCTGGGCGGCATCGGTGTGATCGAGATGAAAGACCGTGTCGACCCTGCCGTAGCCCATGGCCTCGCCCCAAAAACAGGCGTCTGGTTGCGTCCGTTTGGGCATAATATTTACTGCATGCCGCCCTACATCATCTCGCCAGATGAGCTGAGCCGCGTCACCGCCGCCATGGTTGATCTCGCTGGAGGCGACGGATGAGTCATCGCTGGCTGACACGCTCGGATAGCCCCGATCTGATACTCGTGTTCGGGGGGTGGGCGTTGGGTTCTGCGCCATTCTCCTGCCTCACAGGTGGGGAAAATGTGCTGTTCGTTGAGGGCTATACCCGACTGGATGACCCGCTGCCGGACTTGTCGCGGTTCGACCGTGTGAATTTGCTGGCCTTCTCTTTCGGCGTCGTCTCAGCCGCGCATTGGCTGAACCAAACGGGGATGCGCCCAGATCGCTTGGTTGCAGTCAGCGGCACGCTGAACCCTGCAAGTGCCGAGCATGGGATCGCACCCGACATGATCCGCGCAACGGCGGATCAATTGTCTCAGACCAGCTTTGCCAAATTCTGCCGCCGCGCGGGTGTGAGCGGAGAGGTTCCCGAACTGGATATCCCATCCGCTCGGGCCGAGTTACACGCGGTGATCGACCGTGGCCCTGCTGAGGACCCGGGTTTTGATCGAGTTTGGATTCCCAAGCGCGACCGCATTGTGCCAACAAACGCGCAACAGGCCGCATGGGCTTCATGCGCTGATAGTATTCGAACTGTCGAAGGTCCTCATGTCCCGTTCCGCGCGGGGCAAAGCTGGGCGGAGTGGCTGGCATGATGGTGCAACTCTTGGACCGGGTTCAGCGCAGCTTCAGCCGTAGCTTCCAAAGCTATCACGACACTGCCTGCCAACAGGCCTGGGTGGCCGCGAAACTGGTGGAAGTGACGCGCCAACACGACGCCCCGGCAAAGTTTGAACGTGGATTTGAGCTGGGTTGCGGAACCGGGCATTTCACGCGGCTTCTGTGTCAAGCCCACCGTTTTGACAGCCTCACCCTGAATGATATCGCACCCGAAGCCCGCCAAACGGCAGATAAGGTCGGCGCGCAGTTTATCTGCGGCGATGCGCGGCGGGTGATCTGGCCCGAGAAGACGGATCTTTTTGCCTCCGCGTCGATGATCCAGTGGATGGAAGACCCGCAGGCGCTTTTGGAACGGGCGGCGCGATCCCTCGCACCGGGCGGCTGGTTGGTGATTTCGGGCTTTGGGCGGGAACAATATCGGGAACTAAGCCAGATCGGCAGTTCGGCCCGTGCCCCCGGTTTGTGCGGCCCCGACCAGATGGCAGGGGCTGTGGAGGCTCATCTGGAAGTGCTTGCGACAGGCGAGGCGCTGCGACCTTCATACTTTCCTACCCCGCGCCATGTTCTGCGCCATCTGCGTAAGACCGGCGTCAACGGGCGCGCGAAAAGTGTCTGGACCAAATCCACACTCGCCCTGTTCGAGGCAGAGTACACACGCCAGTTTCAGACCGAAAACGGCGTCTCTCTCAGCTATCATCCCGTCTGGATCGTCGCGCGCAAGCCGCAGGTCTGAGGCCTCGCGGTTAGTACCTCGCGTCCGTCTTTTCAGCGTTTGCAGGCACTCAGGCGCAGATTGTGAAATCTCATACCGAAACGTCGCAATGATCTGTTGCGTTCGCGGTCACAGGTCGCCACGGTAGCATTTGAGATTTTGGCGTTGCTGTGGCCCGCCATCAGGAATTTGAAGGAGGGGGCAGAATGACCGCGACACTTACATTCGAACATCTCAAAACGCAGGTCTCAGCGGGTGAAGTAGATACCGTTCTGGTGTGCTTTGTTGACATGCAGGGCCGTCTGATGGGCAAGCGCTTTCATGCGGGTCATTTCGTTGCGGGCGCGTGGGAAGAAACCCATTGCTGCAACTACTTGCTGGCCACTGATCTTGAGATGGGCACACCGGACGGCTATGCCTCGACCAGTTGGGAGCGGGGGTATGGCGACTATGTCATGAAGCCCGATCTTTCGACCCTGCGCCCGGTGCCATGGCTTGAAGGCACTGTTATGGTGATGTGCGATATTCTCGATCATCACACGCATGAAGAGGTGCCGCATGCGCCTCGGGCGATGTTGAAGGCGCAGGTCAACCGCTTGAAAGCCATGGGCTATGAGGCGATGTGTGCGACAGAGCTGGAGTTTTTCCTTTTCGAGAAGAGTTTCGACGAAATCCGCAAAAACGGCTTTCGCGATCTCGAGCCGATTTCCGGCTACAACGAGGATTATCATATCCTCCAGACCACCAAGGAAGAGCATGTGATGCGCCCGATCCGTAACCATCTGTGGGATGCGGGGATACCGGTTGAGAACTCGAAAGGTGAGGCCGAAACCGGGCAGGAAGAGCTGAACATCAAATACGCGCCTGCGATGGACACGGCCGAGTACCACTCGATCGCCAAGAATGCGGTGAAAGAGATCGCCTGGCAGCATGGTCATGCGGCAACGTTCCTGCCGAAATGGCATCACGACAAGGTCGGCAGTTCCAGCCATGTGCATCAATCCCTTTGGAAAGACGGCGCGCCTGCTTTTTATGATGAAAATGATCCGCTTGGCATGTCCGATGTGATGAAAAGCTATTTGGCTGGCCTGCTGAAATACGCCCCGGATTACACCTATTTCATGGCCCCTTATATCAACAGTTACAAACGGTTCATGAAGGGTACCTTTGCGCCGACACGGATTATTTGGTCGGTGGATAATCGAACGGCTGGCTTCCGCCTGTGTGGAGATGGGACCAAGGCCATTCGGGTGGAATGCCGGATCCCTGGGTCGGACATGAACCCGTATCTTGTGATGGCCGGTATGCTGGCGGCGGGAATTGCCGGCATTGAAGAGGGATTGGAGTTGCAACCTGCGGCAACCGGCGACGTTTACCAGGGCGATACGGGGATGATCCCCGGCAATCTTGGTGCAGCATTGAGCGCTTTGCGTGGTTCGGCCATGTTGCGGGCTGCTATGGGGGATGAGGTGGTGGATCACTACGCTCGGGCCGCTGAGGTGGAAATCGAAGAATTTGCGCGTGTGGTAACCGATTGGGAAGTTGCCCGTGGGTTTGAGCGCGCGTAGAGGGCAGGAGCGAGGGGCCAGCCCCTCGCGCTCCCCGAGGTATTTTGGGCCAGATGAAGCAGGGGATCCTGTTTTTTCGGAAAATGGAGTGACTATGGGGCAGATGTTAAAGTGTGTCTCACCGATTGATGGGTCGGTTTTTGCGGAGCGGGAGGTGCTATCTCGGGACGTGGCGTTTGAGGCGGCGGCTCGGGCACGCGCCGCGCAGGCGGCTTGGGCGGCGCGGTCCTTGCACGAGCGAGTTGATCTTGTGATGGCCGGTGTCGCGGCGGTTGGTGCGATGAATGATGAGATCGTACCTGAGCTTGCCCATATGATGGGTCGGCCCGTGCGCTACGGTGGTGAGTTTGGTGGGTTCAATGAACGCGCCAGCCATATGGCGGAGATTGCTGAAAGCGCGCTTGCCGATATCGCCGTGGGCGAGGATGAGACGTTTCGGCGGTACATTAAGCGCGTTCCGCAAGGGGTGGTCTTTGTGGTGGCCCCCTGGAACTATCCCTATATGACGGCGATCAACACGGTGGCTCCGGCGCTGATCGCCGGGAATACCGTGATCCTGAAACATGCCACCCAGACTTTGTTGGTGGGCGAGAGGATGGCGCAGGCGTTCCACGTGGCTGGTCTGCCCGAGGATGTGTTTCAGAATGTCTTCCTCAGCCACGATGTGACCAATGACCTGATTGCCGGAAATGCGTTTGATTTTGTGAACTTCACTGGCTCGGTCGGCGGCGGGCAGGCGATGGAACGTGCAGCCGCTGGCACCTTCACAGGCGTCGGGACCGAGCTTGGCGGCAAAGATCCGGGCTATGTGATGGAGGATGCCGACCTGGATGCCGCCGTGGATACTCTGATCGACGGGGCGATGTTCAACTCGGGCCAATGCTGTTGCGGGATTGAGCGGATCTACGTGCATGAAAGTCTTTTCGACGACTTCGTGGCGAAAGCCGTCGAGATTGTGAAAGGCTACAAGCTGGGCAATCCGCTGGACCCTGAGACGACGCTGGGTCCGATGGCCAATGTGCGCTTTGCCGATGAGGTGCGTGCTCAGATTGCCGAGGCTGTGGCGGATGGCGCGGTGGCCCATATCGAGACATTCACCGAGGATGATGGTGGTGCTTATCTGACGCCTCAGATTCTGACCAATGTCACCCATGATATGCGCGTGATGCGGGATGAGAGTTTTGGGCCGGTCGTTGGGATAATGAAAGTGTCCTCGGACGACGAGGCAATCGCGCTGATGAATGACAGCGAATTCGGCCTGACCGCCAGCCTGTGGACCCGTGACGTGGACCGGGCCGCGCGAGTGGGCGATCAGATCGAAACGGGCACTGTATTTATGAACCGGGCGGACTATCTGGACCCGGGTCTGTGCTGGACCGGCTGCAAGAATACAGGGCGAGGGGGTGGCCTGTCGGTCATCGGGTATCACAACCTGACCCGTCCAAAATCCTACCATTTGAAGAAGGTAACATCATGAGCCTCGTTGGAAACTGGTCCTACCCGACCGCGATCAAATTCGGTGCTGGCCGCATCAACGAACTGCCCGAGGCGTGTGCGACGGCAGGGATGAAGCGCCCTCTGCTGGTGACGGACAAGGGGTTGGCCGATTTGCCAATCACGACGGCGACGTTGGACATTCTCGAGGCCGCCGGTCTGGGTCGGGGTCTGTTCAGCGATGTGGACCCGAACCCGAATGAAAAGAACCTCGATGCCGGAGTCGCGGCCTACAAAGCCGGTGGTCATGACGGGGTGATTGCCTTTGGCGGCGGCTCGGGGCTGGATCTGGGTAAGATGGTTGCCTTTATGGCGGGTCAAACGCGCCCCGTTTGGGATTTTGAAGATATCGGTGATTGGTGGACCCGTGCTGATGCGGATGTGATTGCGCCGATCATCGCGGTGCCTACAACGGCCGGAACGGGGTCCGAGGTAGGACGTGCCAGTGTCATTACCAATTCCGAGACCCACGCCAAGAAGATCATCTTTCACCCGAAGGTTCTGCCCACCGTGGTGATCTGCGACCCGGAACTGACCGTGGGCATGCCGAAATTCATTACAGCAGGCACCGGGCTGGACGCCTTTGCGCATTGCGTCGAGGCCTTTTCCAGCCCGCATTACCATCCGATGAGCCAAGGCATCGCGCTGGAGGGAATGCGGTTGGTCAAGGATTACCTGCCACGCGCTTATGCGGATGGCACTGATCTTGAGGCGCGCGCGCAGATGATGAGCGCGGCGGCCATGGGGGCGACGGCGTTTCAAAAGGGCCTCGGCGCGATCCACGCCATGAGCCATCCGATTGGCGCGGTGTTCAACACTCATCACGGCACGACCAACGCGGTTTGCATGCCCGCGGTGCTAGAGTTTAACGCGCCCGCCATCGCGGATCGGTTCCAACAGGCTGCCGCCTATCTGGGTATCGAGGGCGGCTTCGACGGATTCCGCGCCTTTGTACAGGAGTTCAACGATGCGTTCAGCATCCCGCGTCAGCTGTCGGAGCTGGGCGTGATTGAGGATCGGATACCCGAGCTGGTTGAAGGCGCGATCATTGACCCCTCCTGCGGGGGCAATCCGATTGAGCTGACGAAAGAGAACCTGACGCAGCTGTTCCGCGCCGCGCTTTAGGTCAGACGGCCCGGCGGGTGTCCTCGCCGGGCCTCTCAAGTGTTACTCAGCAGCCATAGCGCGGATCTCGGCCCGCGCCATGGTGACCCATTCCAGATCCTTGGTGTAACGCCAGGCCAGATCGCCGTTTTCATCCATGGCGATCAGGTGCAGCCAACGATTGTCGAACAGCTCTTTCACGGTTTCGTTGCGTCTGAGGATGTCGTTCATCGCCTCCCGTGGGGCCTCGATGATGACCGACAGGCGCAGCGGGTCGTGCTGGAACGACTCTCCGTCATGCACGGATTGCCAAGGTAGGCCGGGGCGCAGCGCGCCGCCATTGCCTTCGACAACACCGATGCCGCCAACCACATTGTGCAACAGTTTGTTGCCGCCGCCGAACAGGCCAGGTGCGACGGTCGAGCCGTAATATTGTAGGCTGATCCAGCTGGCGACCACGACCGGAGCGGTCATGATCAGTTCCAGCACGCCAAAGCCCTCATCCGCGCGCCAGTCATAGCTGTGCAGAAAGGACTGACCCGCAAGACCCGTGCCATCGGTCCGGGACCGCGGCGCGGCAATGAAGGCGCGGCATCCGGCTAGCCCCCATTCAGGGCGCAGCTCAGCCCAGTCGGTGGCGCGGCGGGCGATGTCATTGGCCCCTTTGGCACGCGGTAGACGCGCGGCGCGCTCGGACCGGGCCAGTTGTCCGGCCGAGGTCAGCCAGGTTTTCAACTGTGCAATCTTCGCGGCCCACTGACCCGTCGCCTGATCCTGATCGAACAGAGAGACCTTGTCGGTCGTAGTGTGGTGCATCGCCGCCAGAAACAGCGTGTCCGCCGGGATGTCGATCCCCTCGGCGCGCAGCCCTTCACGTACTGCATGATCGTTCAACAATCCGGCCAGAAGGCGGGCGCTGACGTCACCGGCATGACCGCCACATGCGCCACATTGCAGGGCGCTTTCATGGGGGTTGTTCGTCACATCCGCGCCATGACCGGCGAGCATCACGATACGAGCGAAGTTTCTGGTCAAAGACATCGCCCCAAGGATGGCTTTGGCCGAGGCGACACGTGTAGGCAGGTCGATCCCGTCGTCAAGCTTCGGCGCAGGGTCGAACTTCGCGGCCTCGTGGCCCTTGCCTAGAGCGTCGCGCAGCAGTTTGCCCGCATAAACCGGACCTGTTGCCTCCACAAAGGCAAAAGACGAGACCGCGGCCAGTTTAAACCGGCCCCAGGCCCGTTTGGCCCGTGCGGTGTAACGCCGGTTAAGGTCGGCCTGCGCGCCCTCGGCCGCGTGGGAACACACGTTCGGGTTCAACAGGACCGGTCCCCGTATTTCGGTCACGTCGGAACCGGCTGCCTTGTGGGCGCTGGCGAGGCCGAAGAAACCAGCAAAACCAATGGTTTCGATACCGCTGTCCTGCGATTCTAGCGCGCGGCGGAAGACTTCGGAGCGGACGTCGATGCAAAATGCCGCTTGCACCTCGGGGCGGCCTTCGACCTTGCGCGGCTGACGGGCGCTGAGGGTTTGCGCCAGCTTGCGTTGTTGCGCGCGCTCCGAAGCGTCCTGCAGCACCGCGTCGATCACCAGATCGCGGATCGGGGTGATGGGGGCCTCATGCTGGGCAATGGTTTCAGCCCAGCGATCGGCAATCTGATCGTGGTAGAGGCCAAACAGAGCCTCTTCGAACACCATGCGAATGGCCAGCAGTTCGGTTGTGCTCGTATCCGTCTGCCCTTCCAGCTCGGCTTGCCATAGCAGATAGCGGGCATATTGCGCCCAACCGCCCAGTGTCATCAGCCAGCGATGGAAGGCGGTGCTGGCCGCCTCAGGGGTGACACCCAGTGCCTCAGAGGCGCGGCCAATCGCCCGCCATTGCGAGCGGTTGGTGCCAGCCACGAAGGCTCCGAACCCTTTCAGGCCGTGGATTTCCGGGGTCAGATCGCGTGAGGCGAACTCGCGCCAGGCGCTATAGGCACCGCCTGTGCGGTTGGGTTGCCACAGGGCCTGACCCTGATCGAAATGGCTGGCGGCCCAGGCCCCGATCCGTTCGTCAATCAGACCGGGCCAGTCGATCCCGGAGACCTCGGCAGCCAGATCGGCAACCGTGGGCAGGGGAGACAGCTTCGCGGTCTCGGACCCAAGCGCAGCTTGCAGATCTTCGAAACTGGGTGCGTCAAAGCGGCTTTCGACGCCGGCGAGGGCATCCCGCAGATCGACCTCAGAAATCTCTCCGCTTGCCAGTTTCTGCGCAAATACCGCCCGGTCCGGAGTGATCCGCGTGCCCGCAACCCGCGCCAGCCGGGCCGAGGTCACGGCCAGCGTCTCTTGCGTTTGTCCCAGAAACGGGTTTACCGCGACGTTGGAGGCAAGCGGGAACAACGGCGGGATTTGACGCACCGCATCATTGGCCAGCGCGACCAGTTCCAGAAGGGCTGCGGGATAGCTTTCGTGTTTCATATACATCTTGAGAAACCCCTCTTACACGGTTTGGCGCTTGGACCATCCGTCCAGCAGCCGGTCAAAGATTGCGTTGGCATAGAGCCCGTTCGACAGATGCACCCGAATACCAGCCGCCGCCGGGTGCGAGGCCCAAAGCGGGAAAGTCGATTGGGCCAAGGCCACCGCGCCAAAGCTGATCAGGGCAAGAATGATTAGCGTCCACTCCAACGGCCCGGGCGCAGGCGCTGCGGGCAGGGTGCCCTTGGTCAAGTACACGGCGATGATCTGCAGGACGAAGTAGCTGATCGAGGTTACGCCAGCATAGACAACAGTGCGGCGGGTCAACGCGCCGGGTGCGGCATCGGCAAAGCCCTGCGCCAGCAGATAGGCGACGCCGAAGATCAGGATCACGCCAAGGGCAATCGCCTGAACGGATTTGCCGTCTACGCCGAACGTCATGGCGACGATGCCGTAGATCAGGATGCCGGTGGCAAATGCCAGCAACACGTTCCGCGCGCTTGGCACAGCGACTGGGCCGGGCCTGCGGATGGCTGCTACGTTGCGCACGGCCTCACCCGCGCTGAGGAAGGCATGCGCCTTGTAGAGCGAATGCGCCACGATGTGTAGCAGTGCCAGCGGAAACAGGGCCAGCCCGCATTGCATGATCATGAAGGCCATTTGAGCAATGGTCGACCAGGCCAGCGAGGTTTTCACCGCCGGTTGCGTCAGCATCACCAGACCGCCGAATAGCGCGGTGAACCCACCCAGCATCACCAGCAGCGCCATGATGCCCGGTGCCGCCAGCATCACGTCGGCAAAGCGGATCAGGAGGAACCCTCCGGCGTTGATGACGCCCGCATGCAGCAGGGCCGAGACGGGGGTCGGGGCCTCCATCACCTCGGTCAGCCACCCGTGGACCGGGAACTGGGCCGAGGCCATGATGGCGGCCAGCGCGATCAGCAGGGCAGCGACGATGGTCAGCCCGTTAGGTTCTGCCGAAGACAGGATCGAGGCAATGTCCGTGGTGCCATAGGTTGCGACCAACAGGACTACCGCAAGGGCCAGCGCGCCTTCACTGATACGCGCCACAACAGCCTTTTTCCGCGCTGCCCGTCGGGCGGTGGTCCGCTCGGGGTAGAACAGTAGCAGCTGGTGCAGCAGCAGGCTGGTCGCAATCCACGCGGCAAGCAATTGGATCAGGTTGCCCGACATCACCAGCAACAGAACCGAGGCGAGTGTTGCTGACATCCAGCCGGTGAACGCACCCTGACGGGCCTCTCCATCCATATAGGTGGCCGAGTAGCGTAGAACGATCCATCCGATGAAGCTGACGAGAACCAGCATGATGGAGCTGACCGCATCAAGTCGCACGGAGAGGCCAACACCCCAGAACCCGATCAACCCCGAGGTGCCGGGGCCGTGAAGAACCAGCATCAGGGCCGACAGTGCGGCGCCTACGAAAGCCGCCAATGCCGCCCATTCCGACAGCCTGACGACGCGGTTTGGCCGCAGTCCCGGATTGCGGCTGGCATAGTAAGCCGATGCCAGCAAGATCAGCGGGCTAAGCAGGGGTAGAAACAGGTAGGTCATGATGCGCGTTCCTTGTAAGTCCAGCCTGTTTTGGCCGGTTGAGCAGGACATATTGCGCAATCTTGAGTATGAAAAATACATTGTTATGGAGATTACGTTCTATTAATTAGAACGGTATGCCTCTGAACTATCATCACCTGCGTTACTTCTGGGCGGTCGCCCATGATGGCAACCTGACCCGGACAGCCCAACGGCTGAACTTGTCGCAATCCGCGCTGTCTGTTCAGATCAAAGAGCTTGAGGAACGGCTGGGTCATCCCCTGTTTGAACGTCGCGGGCGCAAGCTGCATCTGACCGAGGCCGGGCGTATCGCGCTGGACCATGCGGACGCAATTTTCGCGACAGGGCAAGAACTTGTGGCCACTTTGCAGGATGAGGGCAACGCGCGTACGGCGCTGCGAGTTGGTGCGCAGGCGACCTTGTCACGGAACTTTCAGATCGGCTTTCTGCGCCCAATGCTGGCGCGCTCAGATGTTGAGGTGATCCTGCGATCAGGCAATCCCAGCGAGTTGCTTGAGGGGCTGGAGACGCTGAATTTCGACCTGGTTCTCATGAATCATGAGCCTGCCAGTGACAGCTTGACCAGTTTTGAAACGCACCATCTGGCGGTACAACCCGTCAGCATCGTCGGCACGCCGGCGCGACTGGATCCGAAGCGCTCGATCCGGGATCTGTTGGAAGAGCAGCCCTTTATCCTGCCAACCACCAATAGCAGCGTCCGCACGGCGTTTGATTCGATGGCCAGCCGCATGTCGGTCCGGCCTCAGATCGCGGCCGAAGTGGATGATATGGCCATGATGCGCCTGCTCGCGCGTGAAGATATCGGGCTTGCACTTGTAGCCCCGATCGTTGTGCAGGATGAGCTGTCCTCGGGCCGTCTGGTCGAGGCCGAGGAACATCCCCGCATCAATGAAAGCTTTCACGCCGTCACCTTCAAACGTCGTTTTCCCAATCCGCTGGTGCGGGAGTTGCTGACCTATAGCCTGCCTCAGTAGAAGTGGGGCAAGTTCTTTGCGCGCGCGACGCGGACCCAATTGGGCACGAAGGGGATGATCTTGTCTTGTGAGGGCACCATCATCTCGATGAAATTCGCACCGGGATTGGCGATGGCGTCGGACAGGATGGGTTCGATATCGACCTCGGAGGTGATCCGGGCGGTTTTGAAGCCGAACCCTTCTGCAACCTTGCAATAGTCGACGCGTCCGAAATCGGTGGTCCAGGGCTCATCCACATCGTCGAGCAGGATCGCCTCACCCCTGATCCATCCAAACGTGTCGTTGCGGGTCAGGATGACGGTGATGTTCTTGCCGCTGCGCTTCAAGGTCTCCATATCGCCGATGACGAACCCAAACGATCCGTCTCCGGTGAAGGAAATGACCGGGCCGTCATGGGCATAGATCGCACCAACTGCGGCAGGCACCGAATATCCCAGCGCCCCCATCGAGTAGTTGGTGATGTAGCGCCGCCCCGGTTTGCGGAACGTCAGCAGCGCCGATGGATAGATCGCACTTACGCCGGGCTCAGACGTGACAATCGCATCATCGGGCATTATCCTATCCAACACCTGAGACAGCTTGACCGGTGAGATCGTGCCTTCGGGCATCGGTATATTCGAGTTGAAGACCTTGTCCAGCGCGGTTTGTTTTATCGGGTTCAAATCCAATGGCGTCCGTTGAAGGCCGGGATGCTCAGCCTTAAGAATTTCAACCATATATTCGATCGTTGCGCGGGCATCACCAACAAGGCCAACCTTCAGCGGGAAGGTGTTTCCGACATGAGCCTCTGCAATATCAAGGTGTAGGAAGTTTTTGGTATAGGGATCGCCATAGAGTTTCCAGTGATCCGTTCCGGCGCTGTCGGTATTTGAGCCGACGAAGAAGATTGTGTCGGCCTCAAGCAGGTACTGGTTTGAATACTCCATCCCGCCGCGGCCACCGATGACGCGCAGGGCCAGTGGATGATCCTCGGGGATTGTGCCCTTGCCGGGTGTGGTGGTGCCGACCGGGATTTGCAGCCGCTCGGCAAGTTCAAGGATCGCGTCTGAGGCTTTTGAGATCAATGCACCCTGACCACAGACAATCGCAGGTTTTTGCGCCGCCAACAGCACGTCGATTGCAGCGCGGATCTTGCTGTGATCCGCGACCGGCCGGTGTGCGGGATATGTGCTGTAGTCGGGTTCGGCATACAGGTCGGTGATCTCGGCCTCTTCCCCGAAGATGTTGATCGGCACGCGGATATGAACAGGCGCCGGACGGCCCGAGGTCGCTACGCGAAAGGCTCGCCGGATCAGGAACGGGATGTCGCGTGCATTGGTCAGAACGAAGCTTTCCTTGCAGATGCTGTCATAGAGCCGGGCTTGATCGACCCCGGTCAGCCCGTGCTTTTTGTCCTGATTGATCGGGATGTCCGAGCTGAAATAGATCACCGGCACCGAGCTGAGGAAAGCCTCAGTAATGCCCGGGGTGCAGTGGGTCACACCGGGGCTGGGCGCTTCAAGCACGGCGGGGCGACCTGTGATCTTTGCGTAAGCCTCGGCCGCGAAAGCCGCCGTGCGTTCATCGCGGGTCAGCACGAACTCAATCCCGCTATTGGCGCGCCATTCCTTGTACCAGCCAATCGTTGTCTCACCGGGCAGACCGAAAACATGGGAAACGCCGTGAAGCTCCAGCATTTTCAGGATGATCTGCGCGCCGTTCATGCGCGTCGTTTGGGGCTGGTTCATCAGGTGGACCTTCGTTGGTGGCGTGTTTCGGGCAAACCCTTTTGAGGGGGTTTGCGCACACCGCCACCATGTCTAGGCGAGGATCGGAAGTCCAGAATTTGCTTAGCCGACAGCGCCCTTGGTGTTCACGTGAACTGCGTAGACGCTGGTGGTTGCGGTGATGAACAGCATATTGCCGCGCGGGCCACCGAAACACAGGTTCGCGACGGTCTCGGGTGTCTTGACCTTGCCCAGCAGCTCGCCGTCGGGCGAGAACACATGCACCCCGTCCGCGGCTGAGCACCAGACGTTGTCGTATTGGTCTACGCGCAGCCCGTCGGGCAGACCTTGATCAATCGCGGCGAAATCGCTGGGCTTGCCAAGCTGGCCGTCTGGCTGGACTTCAAAGACCTTCAGTAAAGAAGGAACGTCCGGGTCATGGCTGCAGCCGGATTCGGCGACGTACAGGCGGCTTTCATCTTTCGAGAAGGCCAGCCCGTTTGGCTGTACGAAATCTCGTGAAACGATGGTTGGTTCCGGACGGTCCGGATCAAGGCGGAAGACAAAGCTGCCGTCTTGCTCGGGCTTGGCTTTGTGACCTTCAAGATCAGAGAGGATGCCGTAAGTCGGATCCGAGAACCAGATCGAACCATCCGAACGGGTGATCACGTCGTTGGGCGAATTCAATCGGCGGCCATCGTGATGGTCAGCCATGGTTTTCAGTTGCCCGTCATGTTCGGTCCGCACAACCGAGCGGGTTGCGTGCTGGCAAGTCACCAGTCGCCCCTCGCGATCACGCGTGTTGCCGTTGGAGTAATTCGAGTTCTGGCGGAAGAGGCTGGTGCCGCCATGCGGGGTCCAGCGATACATGTGGGCATTCGGTATGTCCGAGAACAGCAACGTTTCATGCGCGGGAAACCAAACCGGCCCCTCGGTCCAGACATGGCCCTTAGCGATCCGTGCCAGCGTGAGGTTGGTGTGGATCAGGTCGCGAAATGCGGGCCGGATGACCTCATATGTCTGTGAATGACTCATGCGCTATATCCCTTTCGGCTGGCCAGAGTGACCACGCCCACAATCACAAGCCCGGTCAAAATCAAGCGAATTCCGGCGCCCAGACCGTATGAATTCAGCATCGATACGATCAGGAACATGAACAGCGCCGCCCCCCAGATGCCGGGTACGTTCGAATTGCCTCCGCCGATGGACGACCCGCCAATTACGACGACTGCAATGGACATCAGCATGTATTCGGTGCCCATGTTCAGGTTGGCCCCGCCCGAGAAGCTGGCCAGCAGAAACCCCGCCAAGGCGGCACAAACGGCCGAGTTGACATAGATGCCAAAGCGCACCGCGTTTACCGGGACTCCGCTGAGCCTTGCCGCGCGTAGGTTTTGCCCGATGGCCGAGATCCACCGCCCTGCAATTGCGCGTTCCAAAAGCAGCCATGCGCAGACGGCCAGCGCAATGCCGACCAATGCGACATTCGGAACCCCGAACGTCCCGCCAGAGGCGAACTCGGCCAGGGGTTCCGGTGGTTTGATGCGCAGCCCCCGGTTCGACCAGATCGCCAGCGATTGGTAAAGGAACGAGGCGGACAGGGTTGCGATGATGGGCGGGATGCGCAGTATCAGGATCAGCGCAAAGTTCACGATCCCGCAACCGATGCCTATTCCGATTGCAACCAGCAGACCGGGCAGGATCAACGCAGTTTGCGTGTCCATGAACTTTAGCGCCAGTGTGGCCGCCAACGTCATCGTCGCCGGGACAGACAGGTCGATATTGCCGGGTCCGAGCGTGATCACCAACATCTGCCCGATGCCGACAATGGCCGAGAAAGAGGCAAAGGTCAGCGCCGCATAGAGCAGCGACCCGGCCCCAGACCCGGCCAGCAGGCTGGTGGCGACAAAGGTAATCCCCGCAGCAAGATAGGCCCAAAGCCAAGGTTTCTGAAAGATCGCCCTCAACGGGTTCGGTCCGGTGTCAGAGGTGGTTTGGTCACTCATGCCGAGACCTCCTTGCGGACAAAGAACAGGCGCACGGCGAGAACGAGGATCAAGATCGCGCCCTGCGCACCGATTTGCCAATCCGGTGAGAGGCGCAGAAAGGACAGGAAACTGGCAGCAAGTGTCAGTGTCAGCGCTCCGATGACGGCCCCGAAGGGAGAGATGCGACCGCCGACAAATTCGCCTCCGCCAAGGATGACACCCGCAATCGACAACAGCGTATAGCGCAGCGCGATATTGGCATCTGCTGCAGTGGTCAGCCCGACGAGGCACATACCGGCCAGCACTCCGAACAAGCCCGCCAACCCGTAAGCAGAGGCCCGCAGGCGGACGACAGACCAGCCAGCGCGCTCCATCGCGCGTTCATTGCCGCCAACGCCTTGAAGAACCACGCCCACCCATGACCGTTTGATCAGCAGATGTACGGCAAAGGCCACGACCAGCGGAGCAATCACGGCAACCGGCACCAGTGGGGTTTTGAAATTCATTAGGGTTTTCAGCCATTCAGGCGATGCTCCGCCGGGTGAAGGCAGGATCAGCACCGCTAGCCCGCCCCAAACGAAAGACATGCCCAAGGTCACGACGATTGCGGGCAATCCGCGCAGTTGGATCAAGGCCCCCAGCGCTGCATAGGCCAGAACCGCAGCAGCCAGAATGCCGTAACCCAGCAGAGGCGTGTCGTGCACGAATGTGGCCGTGACACAGGCGCAGAAGCTGACGAAGGTGCCGATGGACAAGTCGATGTCGTTGACCATGATAATCATCATCTGCGCAATGGTCGCTAGAGCCACGGGGATCGCCAGATTGAACAGTAGGTTCAGGCCAAAATAGCTCATCGCGCGGGGTTGCAGGTAGAACACGGCCCCCAACAGGACGGCCAGAGACAGAACGGGCAGCAATAGGCGCATGCGGTCGCTGGTCATCTCAGGCCTCCTGCATTTGGAAAGAGGCGTGCAGGATGTTCTCCTCGGTGATCTCATCACCTTCCAGCTCGGCTGCAATCTGACCGGCGCGGAACACGAAGACCCGGTCACATTCGAGGATTTCGTCGGTCTCGGTCGAGTACCACAGGAAGCTGCGGCCTCTTGCGGCTTCTGCCTGGATCATCTGATAGACGTCTTTCTTGGTGCCCACATCCACGCCGCGCATCGGGTCATCCATCACAACAATCGGCGCGGAGGAGGCCAGCGCGCGGGCAAACAGAACCTTCTGCTGGTTGCCGCCCGAAAGGGAAAGGATCGGGTTCAACAGGTTGTCTGTGCGAATGCCTATACGGTCTTTCCAAGTCTGAACCATGTCCGCCTCATCGCTTCGATCCACCATCACTTTCTGGCTGAACTCGGGCAGGGTTGTCAGCGAGAGGTTTCGCATGATCGACCAGAGCGGCATCAACCCGTCACGGGCGCGGTCTCCGGCGACAAAGACCACCTCGGGCTGGCGCGCGGATTTCCATTTTGGGGCGTGGTCGAAGTAGATTTGCGCTAGTGCTTCGGCCTGTCCGTGACCTGCAAGCCCGGCCAGCCCGACAATCTCACCCGCGCGGGCGTTCAGCCCATTTGCCGCCCGTACAACCTCGGCCCCGAGGGTCCGATCTGCCCGCCCGGCGCCCGAGGTGTCTTCATCTGGCGCGACATGCCCCATCGCATCCACGATCGAGGCTCGGGTGAATTGGCTGGCAGGTTGGTCATCAACGATCTGGCCATCTTTCATGACGATGATCCGGGTCGAGACTTCGAAAATCTCACCCATCATGTGCGAGATGAACAGCACCGCACCGCCTTTGGCGCAGAACCGTTTGATATGGTCCAGCAATTGTTGCGCGATGGCGGCGTCAAGGGACGAGGTCGGCTCGTCCAGAATAACAAGGCTGGGTTCTCGGTCGCGGTCGGCAAAGGCGATGGCGATCTCGACCATCTGACGCTCGGCTATAGTCAGGTTTCCGACCGTTGCGCGGGCGTGGATGCCATGACCCGGAAAGACAAGGTCCAGCGCGTCGAGCATCTTTTGCCGCGCAACCCGCCGCCAGGCTTTGCGCGGCATGTTGCGATAGGGAATACGCAGGTTCTCCAAAACGGTCAGGTTCGGGCAGAGCGACAGCTCCTGAAACACGCTACGAATACCTGCATTCTGCGCGTTTAGACTGTTGCGTAGGGCAGGATCTGCGTTCCGATGGTGAACGGCGCCCTGAGTTTGCGTGAGGCGGCCGTTGATCACATTCGCCAGCGTGGATTTCCCGGCCCCATTGTGGCCGACCAGTCCGACGCATTCTCCTGCGCTGATGCTCAACGTCGCACCACGCAGGGCAAGAACAGGCCCATAGGACAGATGGGCCTGCTCCAGAGAGACGACCGGAGCGGCGGTGGCTCCGGGTCCCGTATTCTCGTCGGTCTTCACGCGCTTACTGGGCCGACGCGATGACGTCTTTGGCCTGATCCTGCGTGTATTCCACGTTGGCGACCGAGCCCTTGGGCGTTGTTTTCAGGGCATCTTTCAAACCGGCCTGATCGATTCTCAGGAAGGGTACGGTCAGGTCCTTCGGCACCTCTTGCCCGTCCAGAATCTGCTGGGCGACCCAAAAGGCCAGCGTGCTGACGCCCGGCGCAATCGACAGAGAGGTTGTCTGATACCCGTTTGCGTCCTGCTCATCTGACCACCACTGAAGTTCGTCCTGACGGTTGCCCATTACGATGGTCGGCATTGGACGATCCGTGGCCCCGATGGCCTGCGCGGCCCCATAGCCGTCACCACCCTGGGTTACGACGCCCACGATCTCGGGCAGGCTGGGCAGGATACCGGCGACGGCCTTCTGCGCCACATCCTGCGCCCAATCCCCATGGACCGAGCCAACGATCTCGAAATTGGTGTTCTTCACCTCATCATGAATGCCTGCGCTGATCTCGTCATCGACGAACACTCCGGCCAGACCGCGGATTTCCAGCAGGTTGCCGCCATCAGGATAACGCTCGGCCAGGTATTTCACCTGCTCGCGCCCCATTTGCTGAAAGTCGACCGCAATGCGCCACGCGCAGGGTTCCTGAACGATGCCGTCGAAGGACACAACGGTGATACCCGCATCGCACGCGGCCTTGACCGCGCCATTGATTGCGGTGGGTGAGGCGGCGTTGATCACAATGGCATCATAGCCCTGCAGGATCATGTTCTGGATCTGAGCCGCCTGTTCAGTGGCCTGATTTTCCGAGGTCGTAAAGGCGTCAGCAGCGGCGACAACACCATCCGCGACGGCTTGATCTCCGTTTTTCTGCCAGCTTTCCAGCATGGCTTGCCGCCACGAATTACCTGCATAGTTGTTCGACAGGGCAATGCGTTTTTCGGATGTATCCGCTTCGGCAGCCGGGGCTGTCAGGGTGATGATCCCGGCCGCAGCGCCGAGCAATATGGCCTTTAATGTCATGTTTTCCTCCCAAAGCGGCCCAAGCGCCGCACGATTTTGGTGCCAGCCTGACGGGGCCGACGCGCCTAAAATTCCCAAAGGACACGCGCAAAGTAAGAGTAGGACGCGCGCATTCCTTGCGGGTTCCCGCAAATAGGCTGCGGCGACCCGCATGACACTCGATCCGCTGGTCGATATACTCGCCCATGCCGGTTGCGGCATGCTGGCGCTGCGAAAGAGAACACATGGCCGATCTTGCCTATTACTTGCGGATTTCGAACCATCTGGCGGGCAATCTGGATATCAAATCCGCATTGCGGTCGGTCAAATCCGAGATCGTGCGCATTCTGGAAATTGACCATCTGGATGTCTGCCTGATCGACGAGGAAGGGCGGCTTAACACAAGCTATGAGGTCGGCCTGCGCACCAGTTGGAGCCGCACCCGCGCCCCGGTCGAGGTCTCGCCCGTGCGCGATATCCTGCGGGGAGATTGCGACTACATGTTGACCGGAAACGCGCCGGAGGACCCGCGATATGTGTTCGAAGGCGGGGACTATGATCCCATCCTCAAACACAATATGCGCAGCCGCGTGAATGTGGCGATGAAAGTGCTGGGCCGCACGATCGGATCGTTGAACTGTTCATCCCAAAAGCTTGATTTCTATGATGAACAAGCCGTCGAGCAAGTTCGCAATATTGCCGACATTCTGGCCCCGTATTTCTATGCTCTGCGTGCGAATGAACAGGCTCGGCGCGAGGCGATCATGCGGACCGAGGTGCAGGCGCGGGAAGAGGGGCTGCGGCTTGGGGCCCTCAGCCTGACAGACGCGCTAGAATTGGAACGCCAACGGATTGGGATGGATCTGCACGATCAGACTCTGGCCGACATGACGCGGATCAGCCGGGATTTGGAGCGGTGCGAAACGCCTCAGGACTTGGATGGGCTGCGCAGCAGTATGAGGAACTGCATTCAGGGCCTGCGTGAAATCATCGACACCTCGATTCCATCCCTGCTGGAGCTGTTCGGCTTTCAGCATGCCGTACGGACCCATCTTGAACGCGCGATTGACCCGGATGAAGGGGTCGAGATTGACGTTCGTGACCTGTCCGGCGGGATGGTCGACCGGCTGCCGCAAACCAAGCGCATCGCCTTGTTCCGTATCGCACAAGAGGCCATCAACAACGCGGTCCGGCACGCCTCGGCCAGTCGGATTGAGGTCGAGATTGTATGTCAGGACGGGCTGCGCCTTCGCGTGCAGGACAATGGGCGCAGCATGGGAGCGATTGAAATCCGGCAGGCCTCGGGCGGGCTGACGCATATGCGCACCCGCGCCCGGCTGATCGCGGCGCAGTTTGACATCCGCTACAATAGCGGGACCGAGATTACGGTCTGCCTACCAGCTTCTGAATGCCCGAAAACCGAGGTGTTGGCATGAAGGTTCTGCTGGTCGAAGACGATGCAATGCACGCGAACTACCTGCGGGAGCTGGTTCAGGATGCCTTGCCCGAGGTGACCGATCTGAGCCTCGCCTCGAACGGCCGGGAAGGGGAAGAGCAGGCCCGACAGAACGGTGTCGAGGCCATTGTCATGGACCTGCGCATGAAAGAGCGCAACGGGATTGAGGCCGCGCGGACGATTTGGTCGGAACGCCCCGCAACCCGCATTCTGTTTTGGTCCAACTACTCGGATGAGGCCTATCTCCGCGGCATTGCGCGGATCGTTCCGAAAGAGGCCGCCTATGGCTATGTTTTGAAGACGGCCAGCCCCTCGCGAATGCATCTGGCTTTGCGTGCCGTTCTGATTGAGGCGCAGATCATGGTGGATCGGGAAATTCACCAAATCCAGCGGGAACAGAGCCGCTCGGGCGAGGCGCTGACGGAGGTTGAGCTGGCAATCCTATCCGATCTCGCCCTTGGTTTGCCCGACAAAACCATCGCGCTGCGTCGTAAGCTTGCCCTGAGGACGGTGCAGAACCGGCTACTGTCGATCTATGAAAAACTGGATGTGGGCGATCTGCCGGTGGATGGCAACGATATCGCGATCAACAAACGTGTCCGGGCTGTCTCAAAGGCCATGACCTCTCAGATACTGAATCGCGAGAGCATCTTTTCGGCGGAAAATGAGTTGGGCAGTTGGCTTGAGCGTCGGCAAAACTTGGGATGACGGTCGTGCTAGTCAGATCGTGAGGATTTGAATAGGTAGAGGAACACGAATAGCGACCCGATCGAGGTTGTAACGATCCCCACCGGCAACTCTTGCGGGGCCAGAAGCAGCCGAGACAGAATGTCTGAAAGCGTCAGCAAGATGGCCCCGACGACGGCAGATGTGATCAAGAGATTGCGGTGGAGCGTTCCGGCGATACCTCTGGCGATGTGCGGAACCATCAGGCCTACAAAGCCGATCACGCCCGCCACCGAAACAAAGCTAGCCGTGGCCAATGCTGCCACCAAAAACATCCGAAACCGCAGGCCTTGAACTGGAATACCGAGTGTTGAGGCCGTGAAATCCCCCGTAAGAAGAGCGTCGAGCCATCGGCTGCGATAGAGGGAATAGCCCAGGATCAGAGCCAGCCCCAGTACGACAAGGGGGAAGGTCTCCCACCGGGCCAGACCAAGGCCGCCCAGCATCCAGAAGATGACGGAATGCGCGGCGCGGCTGTCGCCTGCAAAAATCAGATAATTGGTGATGGCCGAAAACAGGAAAGATACAGCCAGGCCGGCGAGGATCAGTTTCTCTGGCGCACTGGTGCGAAGGCTCTGAACCAGGGCCAGAACAATGCCGGACGCGATCAGGCCTCCGCAAAAGGCCGCAAGCGGCAGGGTCCAGACGCCCAGAACATCGCCTGTCACAGTGATGACCAGAACGGCACCCGCAGCGGCCCCGGACGAAAGGCCAAACAGAAACGGGTCAGCCAGGTCGTTGCGCGTTGTCGTTTGCAAAACGACCCCGACAACACCCAGCCCGGCCCCAATCACCGCCGCAAACAACGCGCGGGGCAGGCGCAAGTCAAAGACAATCCGGTGCAGAGGGGACATGTCGCCCTCAGTCACGCCAGTCCCCAGCCCAATCGCGGTGAAAACCTCGGCCAAGGGGATCGGGGTGGTGCCATAGATCGTCGACAGCAGCAAAAGGGCGGTCAGAATGACCGCCCCCAGCAGGACCGCCTGGCCCGTTTTCGTCATCTCAGCTGTTACCCCGGTGCATCGCCGTTGCCATCTTCTCGATCGCTTCGATGTTTGCCGGTCCCGGTGTCAGCTCTTCGTAGCGCAGGCCGATCCAGCGCTCGTTCTTGACTGCATCGGTCTGCGACATCACCGGATGTTCCTGCAGGAACTTAAACGTATCTGCCGCGCCATTGCCCGTTTGGTAGTCCAGCAGAACAAGGAATTCGGGGTTCGAGGCGGCGACAGCCTCCCACGAGGTGCGGCCCCAGCTTGTGTCCATGTCATGGGTGACGTTGACGCCGCCTGCGGCTGAGATCATCGCGTCGGGAATGGCATATTTGCCAGCGGTAAAGGGCGCATCGGCCGGACCGTCCAGCAGGAAGACACGGGGTTTTTCCAGATCGGCGGTTTTGGCTTCGATCGCGGCCAGTTGGTCTTTCCAGCCCGAGACCAGCGCGTTCGCCTTGTCCTCGACATGCATGACCGTGCCCAGACGCAGAACGTCGTCAAACAGCAGGTCCATGCTGGCTTCGGGACGGTCTTTGTTCAGGTGAATGCAGCTTTCGGTCAGCACCATGGTCTTGATGCCAAAGGGCTCCAGCGTGTCAGGGGTGACGTCCCCGCCGGGTTTCATTCCGTAATACCAACCGGCGAAGAACATGTCGGGTTCGACCGCGACGAGGTTTTCGACCGTCGGGTATTTCGGAGCGAGTTCGGGAATGTCGCCGCGCTGCGCGTCGAAATCGGGGCTGGTCTTGTACCAGCCGGTGATCCCGGTCAGGCCAACGATGCTATCCTGAAGGCCCAGTGCAAAGGCCATGTCGGTCATGTTCATATCATGAACCACGATCCGCTCGGGCTTGCTATCGAACACCAGAGGTTCACCGCAATTGTCGACGGTGATCTCTTGCGCGGCAGCGCCGCCCGCCAGCGCGCTTAAGACCGCAGCGGACAAGAGTTTCAGTTTCATCAATCTCTCCTGTTAAGATGAAAGCTTTCGTTTTCGGATGTCCAGCGCGGGGATCACGCGTCCTTCGTGCTGGAAACACAAATAGTCAACACCAAAAGTCTCGCGCACGCGGTCCGGCGTCAGAACTTCGGAGACCGGGCCGAAGGCCGTCAGTTGCGCGTTCTTCATCAGGGCGACGTGGCTGGCGAATTCGGGGATCATGACTAGATCGTGGACGATCATCACAACCGTCACGCCCAACTCGGCGACCAGAGACAGCATGTGCCCCTTGGCATCCGGGTCCAGATGGTTGGTCGGTTCGTCCAAAAACAGCAGCGAGGGGTTCTGCGCCAAAGCCCGTGCGATATGAGCGCGCTGGCGCTCTCCGCCGGACAGTTTTGCCATCTGTTTGCCGGCCAGATGGGACAGCTCGGTGGTGTCGAGCACGCGCTGCAGGTCCGTTTGAAGAGCTTCTGCGGATTTGTCGGCCCTGATCGGGATTTGCCCAAGGGCCACATAGTCGCGCAGGTGCAGCCGCCCGTCGGGTACTTCCTGCTGGCCGACAACGGCAATCCGTCTGGCCCGCTCCAGCGAGGACAGTTTCCGCAGGCTTTGATCCTGAATACGCACATCGCCTAGCGCCAGTTTTGCGACCCCGCACAAGAGGTTGAGCAGCGTCGTTTTGCCCGCCCCGTTCGGGCCAGCGACGGCCAATATCGCGCCTTCCTCAAGCGAGAACGAGGTGTCGCGCAGCAGAACATCGCCGTTCAGGGCGTAATATTCCAGATTTTCAGCGACCAGAAAGCTCATGCCGTGCCCTCCGGTGGCAGGCAGGGCATGCGCGACAGGGTTTTGGTATAGAGCGCCAAAGGACGGGTCGAGGCGCTGGTCCAGCCATTCTCACTGTCGCGAAATTGATGGGCGAACTCAGCCAAAGCGCTCAGATCAGCAGGGGATTGAATGTCGCCGAACAGATATTGCGCCTTGCCATTGGCCTGCAGCCCGACGGTCATCGGGCGATCACACCCGGCCATACAGTCGATCAGGCGTGTCGAGAACCCTTCGGGCAGCTGGCGGTCCAACGCTTCTTTTGCCTCGTGCGCAGGGATCGGCCCATTGCAGGTGCCGCATATCAGGACGAAATGATCAGCCATGGCACGCGTCGCCGACTTGAACGAAAGCCGATTGAAGGCAAAAGCCATGAGTTGCATCAGCACGCAGATGTGCCATCGAGCCTCCTTCCGGGACACCCCGCCCCGGGTTGGTTAAACTGTGATGGCAGGTCTCCTGACTTGCGGGTCATTGCTCGGCCAACCTTCCCGACCTTTGGGGCCAGTGGTTTTGTGGCGTCGCTCTCCGCTTACAGTTGCGGGGGCAGTCACGGCATTGGCCTTTGGGCCGCACCGTATTCCCATTTTCATCCCTCAGACACAGGCCGTCGGGAACCATCCAGAGCAGCTAGTCTGCTCACGCTCCTATTGTCAAGCACAGGAATCGCGCTAGCGGACCACACGCAGGATCGGCCTGCGCGCGGGTTGGCCCGGTCCGACGCCATTTGTCGGGAACTGGCTAGCCAGGGTCAAACCGGCCTGTATCAGATGGGCGTCCGGATAGCCTCCGGTCAATTCGTTCAAGGCATCGCGCGCTGCCGGAGTTTCGTCGCGGCGCATGTGATGCAGCATCCGGAGCAGGGCGTGCTCGTCACATGTCAGTTCTTGCCGTGTTTCAGCACAAAGCGGGTCTTTGAAGGCCAGACCCAGAGGGCGGGTGTGTAGCGTGGCCTTGATAATCTTGAAGACCAGATGCGCCAGAACAAGCCCCTGATCGCGCCCCCAACGCTCGGTCGCTACCGAAAAGGCATGTTGCCAAGCCTGTGTTTCCGGCTCTGTGAAGCTGAGGATGAAGTGCCGCATGACAGGCAGCAAACCGCGTTCGAAACCGTCAAATTCGATGCGGGGCAGTGTGTGGTTGGATGCCGAGTGTTTCATGCGCGTTCCCTTTTGGGGTCGAGGGCTTTCGCGGCCAATGGGTGGACGTTTTGCGGAAGCGTATTGGGATCAACTGGCGTTTCAAGACGCGGTGATGCAGCGCGGACGGAAAAGCTGAGATCAGCCTCAATCGCCTGCCTCAGTTTTGGTTTCAATGCGCAGCCATGGCGACTGGCAACAGCGTCCATGGCCAACAGATCGGCGAGGGATTTTCGCATGTCAGGTTTTCTTTCGGTCGCAAAAATGGGACCGGGCGATGATTCCAACGGAATCTGACTGGGTCAGCCATTAACTGACTAAATTAGTCAGAAAATGCAAGCGCGAAATTCTTAATGAAGTCAGTAGTCGGCAACCAACAGGAAATCCGGCGCTGCATCTTCTTCGATTGTTGCAAAGCGGGGGATCGGGTCTTCAAATACGTTGTCCGTCCGGTCGTCATTCACGGTTGAGACTTCGCCAATCAAGCAATCCCCACCTTCCGCCCAGAAGGCATGCCAGATGCCGGGCATCAAGGTCACGCTCTGACCTGGCTTCAGGCGCAGATGCTCTCCGGGCCCTATGGTGACAGGGCAGGCATCGCTGGGAACAGTGACTGGGGTATCCCGGTCGATACCGCCATCGGGGTCCGAGGCATAGATTTCCATAACCAGATCGCCGCCGCCTCGGTTGATGATGTCCTCGGCTTTGACGATATGGCGGTGCATCGGCGACAGCTGTTTGTCGCGAGAGATCAGCAGCTTTTCGGCATAGAGCATACCGCGCCCCCGGCTCAGATCGCTGACGTTGCCGTTGCGCAGGGTGAACAGGAACAACCCAAGTTCATCGAACTTGCCTTGACCATAGTCGGTGATATCCCAACCTAGCCCATGGGCACGGATACTTTCCGCCTGAGTGTTGCGCATCTGCTCAGGTGTCCAATCTGCAAAAGGCGGCAGAACGGCACCAAATGAACTGATGAATGCCTGGGCTTCGGTCTTGATACGGTTGATTTCGGATCGTTTCATCTCGGACTCTTCGTAGGGCTATAATTCATGCGACCAGGGCGGGTTGGCCCCGGCGCGCGAGACGGTCACAGCAGCCACCTCTGCGCCCAAGGTCAAGGCGTCGCGTAGCGCATCCGGGGACAGTGCTTTCAATCCGGGCTTTGTCAACTGGCCAGCCCGTTCCAGCGAGGCCAAAACCCCGGCATTGAACGTGTCCCCCGCGCCAACCGTATCCACAACTTGCACCGGTTTGACTGGGACTGAGACCACAGCACCGTTGGCCTGATAACCTGAAGCGCCCTCACTTCCGCGGGTGACGATGACGGCAGAGGGGCCTGCTTGAAGCAGCAAAGGGACTTTTTGATCATGGCTTTCCGGGCCAGGGATGATCCAGTCCAGATCCTCATCCGAGACTTTGACGATATCGGCCTGTTCAATCATCTGGTTCAACCGCGTGCGGTAGCGGGTCTGATCCTGTATGAAACCGGGTCGGATATTGGGGTCCAACATCACAGCACAGTTCGCGCCATGTTGCGCCAGCATCGCGGCATAGGCATCCGCGCAAGGCTCACAGGCAAGGCTGATGCCACCAAAATACAGCGCTGAAACCGCGGGGAGTTGGCGCGGCATATCCTCGGCCCGTAGCATCCGACCCGCCGTGTTTTCATCGACAAACGTGTATGTCGCGTGGCCATCTTTCAGTTGAACAAATGCTAGCGTGGTCGGCCTGTCCGAGGCAATCACATGTGTCGTGTCCACGTGGCTGGCCCGCAGGTCATCAGCCAATTGCCGCCCGAACATGTCCGAGGACAGACCGGTCAGCAGGCCAACCGGCGCGCTCAACCGGCCCAAAGCAATAGAGGTATTGAATATGGCGCCACCGGAATGGGGAACGAAACCGTCCCGCCCGGACAGGGTCGGTTCGGCAATCATGTCGATCAGGGCTTCACCGCAACACAGGATCATCCCACATCCTCTTCCAAAATACGCTCAGTTATCGCTGAAGCGCATTTTTACAGAAGTTGTTAGCGCCAACAATGCCAAATTCGGCCTGTTCCGAGATATAAAGGTTCATCGACTGCCGCAACTCACTGAAACGTCCGCCTGCATTGAACGCGTTGCGGAAGGTTTCGCCAAACATCCAGCGGTTTTTCTCGGCGACGCCGCCTACAAGGAACACGCCACCGGCAGGCATCACGGTGACGGCCATATCACCCATCAACGCACCCAGATGGCTGATGAACAAATCTGCGGTGCGAACGGCGACCGGGTCCTTGCCGTCGCGTGCGTCCTGCAGGATATCTCGGGCAGTGCGAACTGGAGGCTGAGCTTGCCCAGCCGCCATGCCTGCGGCCCGATACAGGATTGGCAAGCCGGTTCCGCTGAGGAACATTTCGGCCTCAAGCACTAGGCTGTCGTCGAAAAAGCATTCGGGTGCCAGATGGCGGGCGGCGTCGAAGATATCGACCTCATCCCGCGTGCGCGGGGACAGGCCCACATGGCCGCCTTCGCCTGAAACGGTGTGGAAATGCCCCTCAGAATAGAGCAGTGCACCGACACCCAAACCGGTTCCAGGCCCGACGACCAAACGCGTACCCATCGGCGGAGTGGCAGAGCCTTGCAGGACGGATACGTCAGCCTCTGTCACTTCGGCCACGGACCAGGCTGCTGCGGTGAAGTCATTGATCACATAGGTGTTGGCGGCCCCTGTCGCCTTGGCCAGGGCCTCCTCGGACAGGTCCAAATTCGCGTTGGTCAGTTGGATGCGCCCGTCGCGCACCGGTCCGGCCCCAGCCGCGACCACGGCTTGTGGCGCGGTGCCAACTTCATCGCGTATATGATGCAACGCGTCCAGCAGATCGGGCAGGGTGCCCGTCGGGTGTTTGTGCAATGCGGTCAGCTTACCATCAGAGACAATGCCCAGACGCGTATTCGTACCACCTATATCGGCCACCAATGTCCAATGTGGGCGCAAAGACCCGGACGGCTGGCGATAGGCCTGCCGGTCGGCGGCACCCTCGGAAAGTGCGGCTTTTACGGCAGCGAAGGAGGCTTTGGGGCTGCGGTCCAGCGTCTCAAAATCCACGTCTACCAATCCAAACCGTTTTTCATAGCCAAAGGCCCATTCGTAGTTGTCCAGCAAAGACCAGATGAAATACCCCTTTACGGGCACATCCGCATCCAAAGCCTGTTGCACCGCCGTCAAGTGATCGTCCAGATAGGCGATGCGCTCATCATCCTGCTGGCGCTCGGCGCTCGCCATGCCGTTCTCTGTAACATAGATCGGAAGATCACCGGTATAGTCTTCTGCGGTCCTTTTCAGAAATCGGGTCAGGGCGGCGGGGTCGATTTCCCAACCCATCTGAGTTTTGGGCAGAGGGCCGGGCACTTCGGTCAGGCTTGGCCATGCACTGTCTGCCGAGGTGATCAGCTTGCGGGTGTAGTAGTTCAAGCCGCACCAATCAACAGGCGCCCCGATTGTGTCCAAATCATCTTGCCAACCCTCGGGCAAATGAGGCTCCAGTCCCTCCAGCACGTTGTCGGGATAGGCTTTTTTGAACACGCCGCCCAAGAAAAACCGGTTGTAGATCCCGTCATAGAGCGCGGCCGCCTGCTGCGCAGCCGCGCTATCATCCGCAGGCTCCGCCCATTCGAGGTTGAAGACAGCGCCCAGATTGGACATGCCTAGGCTGCGCATTGTTTGAATAGCGCTGCCATGGGCCAGAAGAACATGATGCATCGCACGTGCAGCCGCGCGAATATCACGCAAACCTGGCGCGTGGTGGCCTTCGAAATGGCTGAGCCAGCTGACGCACCACGGCTCGTTGATCGGCGCGACCGAATACATGCGATCTCCGATCCGGCCCATGATCACTTGGGTGAAATCGGCGAACCACCCGGCGATATCCCGATTGCGCCAGCCCCCCAGATCGGCAAGTGCCGAAGGTAGCTCCCAGTGGTAGAGCGTCGCACAGGGGCGGATGCCACGTTCAAGCAGCGCGTCCGCCAGACGGTCGTAATAGTCGAGCCCGGCTTGATTTACATGTCCGCGACCTTCGGGCAACACACGCGCCCAACTGGTCGAAAAGCGATAGCAGTCAAAGCCTGCATCCTGAACCAGATCAAAGTCTTGTTCGAACCGATTTAGGTGATCGCAGGCGAGTGCGCCATTTTCCGCGCCGACGACATTGCCGGGGGTGGCCGCGAAACTGTCCCAATGCGTCCGGCCCGCACCGCCTTGAGCGTGGCCTTCGATCTGGTAGGCGGATGTCGCGACGCCGAACAGAAAGTCGCCGGGGAAGTCGTTGCGTGTGTATTTCATCATCGAACCCCAGTAGGCGCAGGCCCGGTTGACCGCCCGACGACCAACTCGGCCTCAAGCAACCTCGTATGTACCGGTGAAGACGGAGACTTGATCCGCTGGATCAGCATCTCGGCCGCCATTTCGCCAGCGTCCCGAACCGAGGACCGCGTTGCAGTGAAGATCGGCACATCCTGTCCGTTTTTGAGATAGGAAAGATCATCGTCATGGGCGATGACCGAAATATCTCGCCCCATCTGCAGCCCGGCTTCTTCTAGCGCGCGGCGCACGCCTATGGCTGTGATCATCGACGATGCCAGTATCGCAGTCGGAGGTTCCTCGATGTGCAGCATCTGATGGGTTTCCCGGTGACCATAGACTTCGGTCATTTCGGCGCTGCGCATTAAGGCGGCATCCGGCGTCAGCCCGGCCTGCTGCAGGGCGTCCAGATATCCGGCGCGACGGCGTTGGGCAAAGTCCATATCCTCCAGCCCGTTGATCAGGGCGATGCGACGGTGGCCCAGATCAATTAGAAACTGCGTCGCGCGCTGGAACGAACTTTTGTTGTTCACATCAATCCAGTCATATTCGGCCTGCACGCCGGTTGAGCGGCCATGAACGATGAACGGCACCGCCATGCGCGTCAGAACCTCGATCCTTGGCTCGTTGACCTTTGGACCCTGCAGCACGACACCATCGACCGCCCCGCGTTGGAACAGGTTGCGATAGGCCGCCTCGATCGAGGTGTCATCGGCGTTGGTGAACATCATGTCATAGCCATGCTCGGCATATGTTTTTGACGCTCCGGCGACGAAATCGCCGAAGATCGGGTTCACCATTTCATGCCTTGATGAGCTGGGGATGACGTGACCGATGACCATGGACTTGCCCGTCGCCAACCCTTTGGCGCGGCTGTTAGGGCGGTAGCCATGTTTGGCTGCAGCAGCCTCAACCCTCAGACGTGTTTCAGCGTTGACCTCAGGATAGCCGTTTAGTGCCCGGCTGACCGTGGTTTGCGAAAGGCCCAGTGTTTCAGAGAGCTGCTTGAGGTTCATAGGTAGTCAAAGCGCCTTCAAATCGAAGGCTTTACTGGTGAGGTCCTGTTTTGTGCGCCGGCCAACCTGTTGTGATAACAGGCAAGCATGTTTTTCTGACTTATTCGAAAATACGACTCATTGACAGAGTAAAAATGTTAGCGGATAACAATAATCATTCAAAGCGCTTTGAAAAACGTGAAGCGAAGGCGCTGGAGAGTATTGGGAGGAGATTTCATGAAACGCACGCTGTACGCAGGTGTGGCCACGTTTGCCCTGACTGCCGGGGCTGTTGACGCACAGGGTCAAATGATCCACCCCGTTGGAGAGGGCGGCTTTGACTGGGACGGGTTCCAGGCTTTTGCAGACGCTCATGATCTGAGCGGTCAGGACCTCACCATTTTCGGCCCTTGGCTTGCAGGTGAAGGACAATCCTTCGAAAATCTGGTCGCCTATTTCGATGAGGCAACGGGCGCAAACTCCAGCTATGTCGGCTCGGACTCGCTGGAACAGCAGATTTTGATCGACGCAGCAGCCGGATCAGCGCCAAACCTGACGGTTTTCCCGCAGCCCGGATTGGCGGCGAACATGGCCAAGAACGGCTATCTGACGCCGCTTGCCGAAGGATCGGCAGACTGGATCAAGAACAATTTCGCCGCCGGTCAGTCTTGGGTCGATTTGGGAACGTTCGAGAACGCAGACGGAGCCAAGGATTTCTACGGCTTCTTCTTCAACGTGAACGTGAAGTCTCTGGTTTGGTACATCCCTGAGAACTTCGAGGACTTCGGCTATGAGGTTCCGGAGACGATGGAAGAGTTCAAAGCGCTTATGGATCAGATGGTCGAAGACGGTGAGACGCCGCTCTGTGTCGGTCTCGCATCCGGTGGCGCGACCGGTTGGCCGGCAACGGATTGGGTTGAGGACCTGATGCTGCGCACGCAACCGCCCGAGGTTTACGACCAGTGGGTTTCGAATGAGATGAAGTTCGACGACCCGCGCGTGATTGCCGCGATCGAGGAATATGGCAGCTTTACCCGCAATGACGACTATGTGGTTGGGAACGCAGATGACACGGCTGCAATCGATTTCCGCGACAGCCCCAAGGGCCTGTTTGACAGCCCGCCTGCTTGCATGATGCACCGCCAGGCCTCATTCATTCCGGCCTATTTCCCGGAAGGGACAGAGCTGGGCGTGGATGCCGATTTCTTCTATTTCCCGGCCTATGCTGAGAAGGATCTGGGAACACCGGTTCTGGGCGCTGGCACCTTGTTCACCATCACGAACCCAAGTCCGGCGACTGAAGTGTTTATGGAGTTCCTCAAAACTCCATTTGCGCATGAGATCATGATGTCTCAGGACGGGTTCCTGACGCCGCATCTGGGGGCAAACCCCGAGAACTATGCCAATGACACGCAACGCGGTCAGGGTGAGATTCTGACCAACGCCACCACGTTCCGCTTTGACGGCTCAGACCTGATGCCGGGTGCGGTCGGCGCGGGGACGTTCTGGACCGGCATGGTCGACTATTCCTCGGGCGCGAAGGACGCGGCCACTGTTGCAGGTGAAATCCAGTCGTCGTGGGATGCCGCGAAGTAACTGAAGTTATGGGGCGGCTATGCGGCTGCCCCGTTTCCAAACCGACGAGGGCATCATGACACCGGCACTTCAGGGCCTGCTGACCATCATCATCGGTGTGTCGGGTTGCGTGGGCTACTTCTATATCTCGAACCAGTTTCTGGACAAAGTCCTGTTCCCGCCGCGCGGGCCGAATGCAGGGCGCAACATCAACCGCGCGAACATGATCCGGCCCTGGCTGTTCTTGTTCCCTGCGCTCGCGGCGCTTGGCCTCTATCTGGCCTATCCGGTGGTTGAGACGCTGCGTCTTTCTCTCACGGAGCGCGTGCCTGGCGGCGGGTACAGATGGGTCGGTCTGGACAACTACACCCAGATGGCGGCCGAGCCTAAATTCTGGGAAGCCATGCGCAACAACATGTTCTGGCTGATCGTCGTACCCGCAATGTCGACCGGTTTTGGTCTACTCGTGGCGCAGCTGACCGATCGCATCCGCTGGGGCAATTTTGCCAAATCGCTTATCTTCATGCCGATGGCGATTTCCTTCGTAGGGGCCTCGGTGATCTGGAAGTTGGTCTATGACGCGCGGCCGGCGGAACAGGATCAGATCGGCATTCTAAACGCCCTCTACATCTTCTTCGGCGGGACTGAGCCGCAAACGTGGCTGACCGTTCCCTTCTGGAACTCGTTCTTCCTGATGATCGTTCTGGTCTGGATTCAGACCGGATTTGCCATGGTGATCCTGTCGGCTGCCTTGCGCGGCATCCCAGAAGAAACCGTCGAGGCCGCCATTCTGGACGGTGCCAACCCGTTCCAGATCTTCTTCAAGATCAAAGTACCTCAGATCAAAACAACCATTCTGGTGGTCTGGACGACGATTACGATTACCGTCCTGAAGGTCTTCGACATTGTCTTTGCCATGACCAACGGCCAATGGGAGACGCAGGTGCTGGCCAACTACATGTACGACAAACTGTTCCGCGCCAATGATTGGGGGGTGGGGTCCGCCTCGGCCATGGTTATCATGTTGCTGGTGACTCCAATCCTGATCTGGAACGTGCGCAATGCGCGCAAGGAAATGGAGTAGGCCATGAGCGATATTGCAGGAACCAAACCGGCACTGCGCTGGGTCGTCCATGCCTCGGTTGTCTTTCTGGTGGTGCTGTGGGTGATTCCGACCCTCGGCCTGCTGATTTCATCTTTCCGGACCGCGGATCAAATTTCGGGCAGTGGCTGGTGGCGGTCGATCTTTCCGTCCGAGCAGAACCTAACCTTGCGTAGTGCCGCACCTGAAACGCAGGTGCTGGAGAATGGCCTCTATGTGATAGAAGGCCAGCTTTTCGGGGATGACGAGCAGGTGAAGATCTCGAACTGGGGCATCAGTGCCCGTGAGGTTGATGCCTTTGTCCCCGGCGACACCGCCGAGCTGCGTCGAGGCGGCACGATCACCGTTGATGCGGACGGCGCTTACAGGATGGAGAACAGCGAGGAGTTCACCGGAAACCGAGGCGCGCGCGTGTTCGTCACGGCCGAATTGCCGCCGGAATTCACCTTGGACAACTACCGAAAAGTCCTGCTGGATCAGAGCAGTTCGGACAGTATGGCCAAGGCATTTTTCAACACGTTGACGGTGACAATTCCCGCGACAATCATCCCGATCCTTGTTGCTGCATTCGCGGCCTATGCGTTGGCGTGGATGGAGTTTCCGGGCCGTGCGCTGCTGATCGCGGCCGTCGTTGGATTGTTGGTTGTGCCCTTGCAATTGGCGTTGATCCCGCTGTTGAAATTCCACCTGAATATCGGGATTGGCAAAGGCTATCTGGGCGTCTGGCTGGCCCATACTGGCTTTGGTATGCCGCTGGCGATTTACCTGCTGCGCAACTACATGGCCGGATTGCCGCGCGATCTGATCGAGAACGCCCGTGTCGATGGCGCGACCGAGTTCCAGATTTTCACCAAACTGATCCTTCCGCTCAGCTTCCCAGCGCTGGCCTCTTTCGCGATCTTTCAGTTCTTATGGACATGGAACGACCTTCTGGTCGCCAAGGTCTTCCTGATCGATGCGACCGGCCAAACCACTGTGATGACCAACCGCATCGTCGAGCTTTTAGGCACGCGAGGCGGCAACTGGGAAATTCTAGCGACGGCGGCCTTCGTGTCGATCTTTGTGCCGCTGGTCGTGTTCTTTGCAATGCAAAAATACCTGGTCCGGGGCCTGTTGGCCGGATCCGTCAAATAGAGGCGTCTGATGAACGTGCAAAACACTGTAGACCTATCCAACTCAACCAAAGCGCCTTCAGATTGGTGGCGGGGCGGCGTGATCTACCAGATCTATCCGCGCAGCTTTCAGGACAGCAATGGCGACGGAATTGGTGATCTGAAGGGGATCACCCAACGGCTCGACTATATCGCCTCGCTCGGCGTCGATGCGATCTGGATTTCGCCTTTCTTCAAGTCGCCGATGAAGGATTTCGGCTATGACGTGAGCGATTATCGTGATGTCGATCCGATGTTCGGCTCGCTTGAGGATTTCCAAGAGCTACTGGGTCAGGCCCACGCAAAGGGTCTGAAAGTGATGATTGATCTGGTGTTGTCTCATACTTCGGATCAACACCCGTGGTTCAGCGAAAGCCGTGCCTCAAGGGACAATCCGAAGTCCGATTGGTACGTCTGGGCCGACCCCAAACCCGATGGGACGCCGCCGAACAACTGGTTGTCGATCTTCGGAGGATCTGCCTGGCAGTGGGACCCGCGCCGACTGCAATACTACCTGCACAACTTCCTGACATCGCAGCCGGACCTGAACTTCCACTGTGAACAGGTGCAGGACGCGCTGCTGGACGTGGCCCGGTTCTGGCTCGAGATGGGGGTCGATGGCTTTCGTCTGGACACGATCAACTTCTATTTCCACGACAAGCAATTGCGCGATAACCCCGTGCTGCCGGTTGAGGAGCGCAATGCCTCGATTGCGCCCGCAGTGAACCCGTATAACCACCAGAACCACCTCTATTCCAAAAGTCAGCCTGAAAACATCGCCTTCCTGGAGCGACTGAGGGCGCTGACAAACGAATACGAAGGACGCGCCTGTCTGGGTGAGGTCGGTGACGCGCAACGCGGGCTTGAGATCATGGGGGAATACACCTCGGGTGATGCGCGTATGCACATGTGCTATGCGTTCGAGTTCCTAGAAAAACGAGCCTTGACAGCAGCTTACGCGAAACAGGTGTTCGACCAGCTTCAGGCCAAGGCTGGAGACGCTTGGCCTTGCTGGGCGTTCTCGAACCATGATGTTCAACGCCATGCCTCTCGCTGGGACCTCAGCGATGCAGCAGCGCGCCAGCACGCGGTTCTGATGATGTGCCTGCGCGGTTCGGCTTGTCTGTATCAGGGTGAGGAACTGGGACTGCCCGAGGCCGATGTGCCTTTCGAGCGCTTGCAAGATCCTTATGGCGTTGAGTTCTGGCCGGAGTTTAAAGGCCGCGACGGATGCCGGACGCCAATGGTCTGGGCAACTCAGGACGAACAATCGGGCTTTAGCACCGGCGAGCCATGGTTACCTGTCAGTGCCGAGCAATCCGAACGCTCGGTTGATCGTATGGAGGCGGACGACCAATCCATGCTGCATCACTATCGCCGCGCGATTGCTCTTCGACAAGCGCATCCGGCGCTGGCTGCGGGGGCGCAATCAGAGATGGAGCAAGTCGGCCCGGCCCTAGTTTTCCGCCGCGAAAACGCCAGCGAAGAGGTGTTTTGCGCCTTCAATCTGGGGCGCGAAGCGGGGCAGGTCGATCTGCCCTCGGGCAGCTGGCAGGCAATTGGTGAGGACATTGGCAGTGTCACGGGTGAAGGTCGCGTCACGCTGCAACCTGCCGAATTCTGCCTGATGCGCAGGGACAAGGGGTAAGTCATGTCAGAACTCAAACTCACAGATGTGGCGAAATCCTATGGACCGGTTGATGTCCTGAAACACATTGATCTGGATATCGAACAAGGCGAGTTGATCGTCTTTGTCGGCCCGTCCGGATGCGGAAAATCCACTCTGCTCCGGATGATTGCTGGGCTGGAGAAGATCACCGGTGGCACGCTGGAGATCGAAGGTCAGGTCATGAATGACGTGCCGCCCGCGCAGCGCGGCATCGCGATGGTGTTCCAGTCCTATGCCCTCTATCCACATTTGACCGTGCGCGAGAATATGTCTTTTGCGCTTAAGATCGCCAAGCGGCCCGCCTCCGAGATCGACGCTGCTGTTGAGCGCGCGGCGCAAATTCTGCAACTGGACCCATATCTTGATCGTCTACCCAAGGCCCTTTCCGGTGGCCAACGCCAGCGCGTCGCAATCGGGCGGGCGATTGTGAGGGATCCTAAGGTTTATCTGTTTGATGAACCGCTCTCGAACCTCGATGCAGCACTTCGCGTCGCCACGCGGATTGAGATTGCACGCCTCAAAGAGGCGATGCCCGACAGCACCATGATCTATGTGACCCATGATCAGGTCGAGGCGATGACTTTGGCCAGCCGTATCGTGGTTCTGGCCAACAAAGGCATCGCCCAGGTCGGCACCCCGCTTGAGCTATATGAAACCCCGGACAATGAGTTCGTGGCCCAGTTCATCGGCTCGCCTTCAATGAACCTGCTGCCCGGAACAATCACCGGCACTGGGCAGATGACAACGATAGCCCTGGATGGCGGCGGCTCAGCGATTTCTGCGATTCCAACCGGGACGGAAGATGAAGGCAAGCAGGTAAATATCGGCGTCCGACCCGAAGACTTCACTTTGACGAATAGCGACCCGATCTTGAGCGGCGAGGTTGATTTCACTGAAGCGTTGGGTGAGGTGACTCTGCTCTATTTTGCCAAATCCAATGGCGCGGATCAGGTCATCGCCAAACTGCCCGGTATTCAACGGAACCTTCGCGGGCAGCAGGTTTCGGTGACAGCACGGCCGGAAAAAGTGCATCTTTTCCATAACGGTCTGTCCATGCGCAAGTGATTCAGCGCGCGCTGCTTCAAGCCGCTTGACAACTCGTTCAACCCTGTTCAACCATTATTGAAACGTTTCAATGGTGGTAAATGCGGGTTTCTGCACAGCTATACACAGTTCGGAATTGTGATGATCTAAGCGATCAATTGCAATTGGCAGCGGCATGTGGCTATGCAGATGTCGAAACGACGGGGTTGCACGACCTGACGGCGCCTCAGATGGCCCGGATCGTTGCGCAATCTGGTTTGCGGGTCCGTTCGGCGCATTTCGACTGGGAAGAATTCGAGGGGCGTTTACCCGAAATTCAGAACCTTTTGGAACGATTGGAATGCCCGGTTGCCGTCATGCCTTGGCTGGCACCAGAGGCGCGGCCCGACACTGCCGAGGGATGGAAGGCTGTGTCGGGCCAGTTAACACAATGGGCTGCGCAATTGTCCGGCTCGGGCGTTCGGCTGGCCTATCACAACCACGATTTCGATCTGGTCGGTTATCCCTCGCAGACGCCGTTGGAGATGTTCCTGGAAACAGGGAACGTCTTTTGGCAGCCCGATATCGGTTGGCTGGGGGCGGCGAACTTGGACCCTGCCGAGATAATTGGGCGCTATGCCGACCGTGTGGTCTCGGTCCATGCCAAGGACGTGGACCCCAGCCAAGAGGGCGACGCCCGGTGGCGGGATCTGGGGCAGGGCGATATTGACTGGAACGCAGTTCTTGACGCGCTGCATCGTACCGCGTGTTCGGATCTGTTCGTTGAGCATGACGAGTCGCCGAGTCCGGCGACGACGCTGACAATAGGCAGGCGCTTTCTGACCGACCTTTTGAAAGGTCGCAACTAAATGGCCCGCGCAACGATCAAGTCTATCGCCAAGCAGACAGGCTACTCCGTCGGGACCGTTTCCAATGCCTTGCGCGGAGAGGACTCGGTCAAACGCGAAACCCGTGAAGAGATACAGAAAGTGGCCGTGGAGCAGGGTTACAAAGTAAACCTTGCCGGGCTGAAATTGCGCACGAACAAGTCCTACCGGATCGCGGTACTGGTGGGCGTCTCCACCGACGCAACCGAGGAGTGGGAGGGTGTCGAGTTCACCCGAATTGTGGCTGGCATCTCAACCGCCTTGCAGGGGTCACGTTATGAGCTGAGCGTGTGCAGCGTGGCCGATTTGGACGAAGCGATGGCCGCCCTGCGCGCGATCGTACAGGAACGCTCGGCGGATGGGGTGATCTTTTCGGGCACTCGACATAACGACCCGCGTATCGCCTATCTACAAAACCAGAACTTCCCCTTTGTGACCTATGGCATGAGCGACAGTTCTGAACCTCATCCCTATGTCGATTTCGACAGCGAAAGCGCGGCGCACGACGCCACAGAGCGGTTGTTGCGTTTAGGTCATCGGCGGATTGCGCTTATCAACCCACCCGCCGATTTGGTTTACACCGGACAGCGTCAGACTGGTTATGCCGCCGCGCTACAGACGGCGGGCGTGCCCGTTCAACCCGATCTGATCTACAACGGCCCCACAACGGCGCAAAGCGGCCAAGAGGCTTTTCGCAGCCTGATGCAGCGCAAAGACCGCCCGACCGGTATCATTTGCGCCAATGAGGCGATGACATTGGGCGTTTTGTCCGCCGCCGCCGAAGATGGCATCAGGGTCGGGCGCGATGTTGTGGTCATTTCGACCGATGACCTCCAACTCAGCAAGTATTTCGTGCCCGCGCCCAGCGCCTACTACGTGCCGATTGACGAGACCAGCCGGTTGCTGGGCGCGTTCATGTTAAAATCATTGGACGGGGTCGATCCGTCTGAAATTCAAAAGAAGATCAGGGCCACGTTAATCGAGCGGCAACCTGACACACCTCCGCCGAACCCGGCGATTTGACCTGACCCAACAAAGGAGAAACCAAACATGTTCAAACATCTACTTGCCGCGGCAGCCGTTGCCACGATGACGGTCCCGGCCGCTTTTGCCGCCGATTTGGAAGGCCGCGTTCTGAAGATCGGAACAGATGCAACCTATCCGCCGATGGAGACCGTCGATGAGACAACGGGCGAGATCGTGGGCTTTGACGTCGACGTGATGAACGCCATTTGCGAACGCGTGAACTGCGTGCCGAATTTCGTCAACACCGCGTGGGACGGCATCTTCGCAGCCCTTCAGCAAGGTGAGTTCGATCTGGTCATCTCGGGCGTGTCGATCACGCCGGAACGGGAAGAGACCATGGATTTCTCAGAGCCTTATATCGTGGTCAGCCAGGCCATCCTGTTGCAAGTCGACAAGGGTGACACGACCTTGGATGACTTCAAAGCCGGAGGTCTGAAACTGGCCGCTCAAACCGGAACAACCAATGCGCAATTGGCGGAAGAGCTGGTAGGGCGCGAGAATGTCAGCCTCTATGACAACTTCTCGGCTGCTATTCTGGCGTTGCAGAACGCCGACGTCGAAGGCGTGATCATCGACGGAACTTCGGCCACCGCGTATGAGCAGGAGTTCGCGGGTGAACTGACCGTGGGCATAACGGGTCTGCAATCCGATCCGCTGGGCATCGTGTTTCAGGAAGGCGATCCGACCGTCGATGCGATCAACGAAGGTCTAGCCGCAATTCAGCAAGACGGCACTTTGGATGAGCTGAAAGCCAAATACTGGGGCACCAACTGATCCTTTGAACCCCTTCCAGCCCCGGCGGGTTCTGCCGCCGGGGCTTTGACTTAGCGGAGAACCCCATGTCGCGCCTCAGCTCGATCCGCCCGAGCAACCTCGTGTTGCTCGCAGCCGCGCCGTTTATCATCTATCTGTTTGCCACCTCATCCAAATACCTGCGATCTCTGGTCGCCATTCTGGGGATCGGCAACAATGCGGGGCCGATATTCGTGGGGTTCCTGTTGGTCCTTGCGACGGCGATCCTCGGTTATCTTTGCGCCCGCCACACCCGGTTCGAAGCGCAAGCGCCCGCATGGCTTCGGATTTCCGCTTTGGTGGCGTTTCCGGCGGCGGTTGGCCTGTCCATTCTGGCTTTTGTTGCCCCGGATGTCCTGATGCCCTTTGCCGAGTCCGTCTTCTTTCATGCGCTCAGCGAGAATACCTCGACCCTGATTGACCGCTCCAACCAAACCTGGGTTCTGTTTCCCGAAGTAGTGGCACAAGTTCAAAGCGGCCTGCAGATCCTTCTAGCGGTCTATGCCGTGATCGTCGCGCTATGCCTGATCTCTATCCGTTTGGCGAAACCTTTGCGCGGACGCGTGCAGCTTGGGTTCGAAATTCTGACGGGCGCCGCGCTGTTCTACCTGATGTTTATGGCCCATTGGCAATTCGCAACAGGCGTCGCCATCACGTTCCGCGCGGCGATCTTTGCCTATATCTTCGCAGCGATCCTTGGCCTGATCTGGGTCGGGCTTCAGTCATTCAAGCCAAAGGCCCGGACAACGATGGTCTATGGCGCGATCAGTCTGGCGTTGCTTGCAGTATCCACCTTTTTCTTCATGCAGCCCAAAGTCAGCTATGTCCTTGTCGGCAATACCGAGGGCCGTATTGCCATTGTGCGCGGTACCCCTCAGGCGCAGGCCGATGTGATCCGCTTCGGCGAATTCGAAGGCGGCGGCGATCAGCAAGTCCGAATCCGGAGCGCCCCGGACGCTGCATCCGCATTGGAACAGATTGAGACCGTCGACAGCGTCTCGGGCGCGTTTGTTCCGGTTGAGGCCCATACGCAGGGCTATCCGGTGATCTGGCAAACCAGCTTTCTGCCGGACAAGTTCCGAAACCCGGGTCTGGCCTTTGCCGTTTTCGGTTTCCTTTTGCTTACACTGACGGTGGGTGGGGCTCAGCACAAACTGCACCCACTTGCGGTCGGGGCCGAGTTTTTCGTGGACACGATCCGCGGAATTCCGATGCTGGTGATCATCCTCTATATTGGCCTTCCTCTGGCAGGCGCGGTCAAGGATGCCACCGGCGGTGGTATCGACATGACCAACATGACCCGCGGGATCATCGCCATTTCGGTTGGGTATTCCGCCTACATGGCCGAGATCTTCCGATCTGGCATCGAAGCCATACCCAAAGGCCAGCTTGAGGCTGGCAGCTCGCTGGGCCTGTCGCGCTGGCAAACTGCGCGGCTGATCGTGCTGCCGCAGGCCTTGCGGATCGTGACACCGCCGTTGGGCAATGAATTCATCGCGATGATCAAGGACACCTCGCTGCTGTCGATCCTGTCTGTGCGCGACATGACCCAGCGAATGCGCGAGTTCCAGGCCTCTAGCTTCCTGCCCTTTGCACCCTTCAACACGGCGGCGATCCTCTATGTCGTGATTACTCTGGGTTGCGCCAGCTTCCTGAAATGGATCGAGCGGCGAACCGCGAAGGACACCAGATGAGCAAACTTGAGCTAGGGGTTTGCTACTACCCCGAACAATGGGACCCGTCCCAGTGGCGAGACGATGCTGCGCATATGGTCGATATGGGCCTCGATTGGGTGCGGATTGCCGAGTTCACCTGGGGCCTGATCGAGCCCCGGCGCGGTCAGTTCGAGTGGGGTTGGCTGGATGAGGTCATCGGGATTTTGGGTGAGGCTGGCCTGCGGGTCATGATGTCTACGCCCACGGCTTCGCCACCCAAATGGCTGATCGACGAGTACCCGGAGATTTTGCCCGTGGGCCCTGACGGTCGCGTGCGCGGCTTTGGATCGCGCCGGCACTATTGCTTCTCCAGCGATGTCTTCCTTGAAGAGTCCAAACGGATCGCAACCGAATATGCCGGGCGCTATGGTCAAAACCCGCATGTCCACGCGTGGCAGATCGACAATGAATACAATGACCACGACACCGTCCTCAGCTACTCCGACGCGGCTCGCAATGGGTTTCGCCGCTGGCTGCAAGAGCGCTATGGCACGATTGAAGAATTGAACCAGAGATGGGGTACGGTCTTCTGGGGCACGCAGTATTCAAGTTTTGACCAGATCGAGCTACCAAACGGCTTGGTCGCGGCCGCGAACCCGACGCAATCTTTGGATTTTGCGCGTTATTCCTCGGACCGGGTCCGACTGTTCAACAAGGCTCAGGTGGATATTCTTCGGGCGCATTCGCCGGGCCGCGATATCACGCATAACTTCATGGCGGGCAGTTTCGAGTATGATCACCACGCGGTGGCCGCCGATTTGGATATCGTCGGTTTCGACAGCTACCCGCTGGGCAATCTGCTGGGATCATCCCTGTCTGATCAGGACAAGCATCGCTACTTGCGAACCGGGGCACCTGACTATCAGGGGTTTCACTGCGATCTCTATCGTTCGCAGGGACGCGGGCGCATGTGGGTGTTAGAGCAGCAACCCGGTCCCGTCGACTGGGCGGAAAAGAACCCTTCGCCCGCAGATGGAGCGGTCCGGCTGTGGACCTGGGCAGCCTATGCTCATGGTGCGCAGGCGGTGATGCTCTTTCGCTGGCGGCAAGCCAAGTTCGCTCAGGAGCAGTTCCACACCGCGCTTTTACGGTCGGATGGTAGTCTGGATCAGGCAGCGGTTGAGCTGGCGCTGGTGGTGAAGGATCGCGCGGCTTTGCCGCCGGCCAAAAGGCAGAAGGCCCAAGTCGCAATGCTGATCGACTATACGTCGGTCTGGGCGGCGGATATACTGCCGCATGACAATGAGTTTCCCAATGCGAACATCCTGCGAGACTGGTACGCGGCCTTGCGCGGTTTCGGCGTCGATCTGGATTTTGTCGGGCCGGAGGACGACCTCGATGGCTATGCCTTGATCGTTTTGCCGCAGAGCATGATTGTCAGCGACGGGTTGGCCTCAAGACTAAAGACTACCTCAGCGAAACTGTTGATTGGGGCGCGCTCGGGCAGCAAGACGCCAGACATGCACAGCCCGGATAGCCTCGCGCCGGGGGTGTTGAGTGATTTGACAGGTGTTTGCGTTTTGCGAGTCGAGTCCTTGCCCGACCTTGCGGACGAAGCCGTGCAGTTGGGCGAGCAAAACCCGCTGCCCTTCACAGGTTGGCGCGAAATTGTCGAGACGAGCGCAGAAGTTATCGGCCATTTCGCCAGCCGATATCAGAATGGCAGTCCGGCGGTCATGCGCTCGGACCGGGCGACCTATCTTGCGATGGTCCCGAGCGGCACGTTGTTGCGGGACATTTTGCGCGACGTGTTGGATTGGGCTGGGCTGGAGGTCTCCGAAACGCATCACGATTTGCGGCTCACCCAACGCGGGGACCTGCGCTTTGCCTTCAATTTCGGTGATCAAGACCAACCGCTGCCCGTGAACTCAAAGCGCAAGCTCCTGGTCGGAGAAGACCCGGTAGCCGCCCACAGCCTTGCGATTTGGACGGAATAGCGGCGCCCGGTTCAACCCTCCGAGGACGCGCTGTTTTCGAGGACTACAACGTCGCAGCCCGCAATGGTGTGCCCGTTCCACTCAACCGGATCGGCATTGTAGTTGATCAGGAACGTATGCTCGGCCGTTTCCCGAAGCCTCAGGCCCTCGGGCAACGGCTGCAAATTCAGCCCGGTGTGCTCCGCCGCCAGCCCGATGAGACGATCCCAGAGCGCCTCATTCGGGAAACCCGCCAGATACCAAACGCCATCCCCTGTTTTCACGGCTGGAGTCCCATCTTCAAATTGCAAGAGGTCCGCGCCGTCTCCGGACAGACGATCGATCCAGTGCTGCGCCGCTCCGCCCCCCACGACCGGGCGTTTGACATTGGGCGGCAGGGTTTCAACCAGATCGACATGGCAATCGATGCCATCAAGGCCGGGGCGGCCCGACAGAGGGATCTGGAAATCACGGGTGATCGCGCCGCTGCGTGGGCCAAGGATGGCAAGATCGCAGGCCTTTGCCAAACGCGTTTCCAACTCGGCGTCGATTGTGGCCAGACCTGGCGCAAGGATCACCGCGTAACCTTTCGGTAGGTCCTGAGGTGAAACGATGTCAACCGATAGCCCGGCGCGACGCAACGCGCGATAGGCCGAGAATACCAGCCGGAAATAGTCAAAACCTGCGCCCTGCGGCTGCGTGGTCCACGCCCAGTCCGAAGCATAGTCGAACAGGATCGCAACCTGCGCCTGTTTCTGGTGCACCGGTCCGATGGCCTTCAATTCATCCGCCGTCTGGCGTGCCTCGGCCAGACCGGGGGCCGCGCGGCTGTCCGGTGTCAGCAATCCGGCGTGCATCTGCTCTTGCGCAAATGGTGCTTGGCGCCAGCGGAAATAGCTGACCACCTCGGCCCCGTGGGCCACGGCCTCAAGCGACCAAAGCCGGACCATGCCGGGCAGGGGGGCGGGGTTGAACGGGGCCCAGTTCACGGGGCCCGGCTGTTGCTCCATCACCCACCAACGACCTCGGCCAACCGCGCGATAGAGGTCGTGGTGAAAGCCCTGCATATCCGGATCGCCCTGTTGCAGGAATCTGGCCTTGTGTTCGGCATCATCCTCTAACCGGTCCGACAGAAACCCGATGGGATAGCTATCCCAGGTGGCGATATCGAGGTCCGCACCAACATCGAAATGGTCGAACTCAAGCACACGTCCCATGTAGTTATGCGACAGCGGCGCATCGGTCAGCGGGCGCAACACTTCGGCTTGAGCCTTGTTGAACGCCGCCACCTGGTCTGAACTAAAGCGTCGGAAGGCCAGAACATGGGCCGGGTTCGGCTCGGTCACGGTCAGGTTTGGCAGGTCGATCTGGTCAAAGTGGTCGTATTCCATCGACCAGAATACATTGCCCCAAGCCTCGTTCAGGGCGCCGATACTGCCATATTGATCCGCCAACCAAAGACGAAACGCCTTTAGCGCCGGGGCGCTGTAGCTGATCGTGGTGTCGTGGCAACCGTATTCATTGTCGATTTGCCAGGCGGCGACGTGTGAATTGCGGCCATAGCGTTCGCCAAAGATCCGGGCGATGCGGACGCACTCGTCGACATAGCCCGCATGGCTGAAGCAATAGTGCCGACGTGACCCGAATTTGCGCGGTTGACCTTGGGCGTCGACGGCCAGCATATCGGGGTGTTTGTCCAGCATCCAGCGTGGAGGCGTCGCTGTGGGTGTCCCCATAACCACCTTCAAACCGGCCGATCCCAGGACCTCGACCGCGCGATCCAGCCAGTCGAATTGCAGATCGCCGGGGGAGGGTTCCAAACGGCTCCAGGCGAATTCGCCGATGCGCACCCAGCTCAGGCCCGTTTCGACCATGCGCGCGGCATCTTCGGCCCAAACAGCCTCGGGCCAGTGTTCGGGGTAGTAGCAAACGCCGAGTTCGGGGGTCATAGAAGGACTCTGTGTTCCGGTTGGCCCTGGCCAGCGTTCAGTTCGGCAAAGGTCATTCCGTTCGTGGGTTGGGTTTCAAGCGTTTCCGCGCTCAGCCCTTGGCGGGCGGTTGTGCAGAACAGTGTCGTCAGGTCGTCTCCGCCAAAGGCGGGGCAGGATGTATGGGCGGCGTCAATGGTGACCGCGCGCAGGAACTTGCCCGTCGGATCATAGGCCGCGACCCGGCTCGCCCCCCATTGAGCGATCCAGACGTTCCCGGCGGTATCAACCACCGCGCCATCCGGGTTCAAACCGTCTTCGTTCAGATCCAGAAAGACCGAAGGCTCTCCTTCGGGCCAGCCAGTTTCGGAGTTCAGATCCCACCGCATGACCTGTCGTGTCGCTGTGTCTGCGTAATAGGCGCAGGATCGGTCCGGAGCGAAACAGATCGCGTTTGAGATGGAGATACCCGGCACCAAACGGCGCAATTCGCCCTTGTAGAACCGGTAGATTGAACCGGCGCCAGGTTCCGCGCTTTTGCCCATCGTCCCGATCCAAAACCCGCCCCACGGATCGGCGCGACCGTCATTCGAGCGGGTGACGGGATTTTCAGCCTCTAGCGGGGCAATCAATGATTTCTCGCCCGTGGCCAGCGAAAATCGCCACAACCCGGTTTCTGAGGCCATCAGCAGAGTATCACGGTCCACCCAGCCTGCGGCCGAGACATATTCGTCGAAGTCCCAGCTTTTCTGCGCCTCGCCCTCACGGGTCAGTAGGCGTTTGCCGAGGATATCGAACCACAACAACTGCTTCCGCTCGGGATGCCAGAGGGGACCTTCGCCCAGCATACAAGGGCGGTCGTCGAAAGTGACGCTCATGCAACGGCCTCGTCATAGGCGGCTACGATCCGGATGGCGCGTTCCGAGATTTCTGCGATCTCCATGTCCGGCTTGAACAGGGCCGAGCCGATGCCGAACCCGTCCGCGCTGGCTGCGATCCATTCGTCGAAGTTGTCTGTACCCGCGCCGCCAACCGCGAAGACCTGCGTGCCCGCAGGCAAGACCGCCCGCAACGCTGACAGACCTGCGGGGCCTGCCAAGGAGCCGGGGAACAGCTTCAAACCGGTTGCACCCGCTTTGAGGGCCGAAAAGGCCTCGGTCGGGGTGAAGATGCCCGGCCAGGATTGCAGCCCCAGTTCACGGCTGCGCCGGATCACATCAGGATCGGCATTGGGCGAGACAATCAGCTTGCCGCCCACATCCCGCACGGCCTCAACCTGTTCAGGGGTCAGCACCGTGCCCGCGCCGATCAGGGCGCGATCGCCGAACGCCTCGACCAGAATCCCGATGCTCTCAAGAGGATCCGGAGAGTTCAGCGGCACCTCGATCCGGTTGATCCCGGTTTCGATCAGAAGTCGACCGACTTTCTCGGCGTACGAGGGGGTTAACCCTCGCAGAATGGCAATAATAGGGCGGCTCATACGGTTTCTCTTGTCATATTGCGGGCCTTGTTCAGCCCGGCCAGAGTGGATGTGGTGGCGTCGGCCATCTCGACAAAGGCGCCTTGCGGTTGCAGAGCTTTCGCGTATGCGGCCGATAGACCCTCGGCCCCGATGATCGCGATCTGCTGACCCAGCCAATAGGGGCGTGAGGCCGCAAGTTCCGCCCCAATCAACAACCCGGACAATCGCGCACGGGCCGTGCTGCCATCCTGTCCGTGCAGCAAATCTGCGGCACGCAGGCTGAACAGACGGGCGGCGAGCTGTTCGGGTTTGGACAGAGTATCCTCAACGGCCTCAGTAAACGCGGTCTCGTCCCAGCCTTCACTTACCGAGTGCCGAAGGACCGATTGACCACGTAGGAGGTCGAACAGCTCTCCGGTCATGAAGGTGCGGAAGCTGACGACCTCATTCGCGCTGACCTGCACCCATTTCGTGTGGGTGCCGGGCAAGCAGATCACGCCGTCCCAATTGGGATGTGTATCCAGAAATCCTGCGATCTGCGTTTCTTCGCCGCGCATCACGTCAGGCGGGGACACCTGTTTCAAACCGGGCACGACAAAGGCGCGGATCCGAGGATCGGTGGCAGGCACGCGGATCGGAACGCCCTTCACAGGCGCGGTTGGAACGGCGGCATAGGGTGCTTCGACCCATCCCTGACGAGCACCGACCATCCCGCAGGCGACGACATCGACAGGGGCACTGCCCAACCAGCCTTCGATCAGTGCCAACAGGGCGTCCTCAAATCGGCCCTTGGAGACGCGCGCCATGCCCATGTCCGACTGGGCTTGGTCAATAGGAGACGCACCCTCCATCGCCCAGACGCGCAAGTGCGAAGTGCCCCAGTCCGCTGCGATCCATTCTGGTTTCATCGTTCTACCCCGTTACCACGACGCCACCATCGGCAATCATGCATTGTCCGGTCATGGCGCGGCTGGCGTCTGAGGCCAGAAACAAGGTGGGTCCGATCATGTCGTCGGGCTTTAGATGTTCTTTAAGGCATTGGCGATCCAAATGTGCGGCGAGGTCTTCGGGCGTGGCCCACATGTCCATCTGCTTTTGCGTCAGAACCCAACCGGGAGCCAGCGCGTTGACGCGGATGCCTTTCGGACCAAGCTCGCGCGCCAGCGAGCGGGTCATCCCGGTAATCCCTGCGTTCGAGGTCGTGTAAATCGGATAGCCCGCGTTGCCCATCATGTAGCTGATCGAACTGAAATTGATGATCGAGCCGCCATTCTCCATCTGCCGCGCCGCTTCCTGACAGGCGAAGTAGTAGGCCTTCAGGTTAACCTCGATCATCCAGTCCCAGAATTCAGAGGTTGTCTCTTCCAGAGAGTGGCGCTGATCGTTGGCGGCGTTATTGACCAGCACTTTGATTGGTCCATGGGCCTCGGCGGCCTTTTGCATGGTGGCGTGCAACAGTTCCGTATCGGTCATATCGCCCTGCATGAACAGGGGCGCGCGGCCGTGTTTGGCACGCATTTCTTCCACGAAGGCGCTTGCGTCCGAGCGGCCGATAAAGGCCACGTTGGCCCCTTGCGCCATGAACCCGTCGGTCAGCGAAGCGCCAACGCCCGAGCCACCACCGGTGATATAGACTGAGGCCCCTTTGAGGTCTTGGAATACAGCAGGTTGGTCCATTAGTGGCTCTCTCTTGTAACGAGGCGTGTGTCTTTGCCGACAAGGAAATCAAGGTCAGCGCCCTGATCGGCTTGCAGCACGTGGTCGATGTAAAGTCGGGCGTAACCGCGCGTGTAATGCGGCGCCTCCGGCTGCCAAGCCGCGCGGCGAGTGTCGAGTTCTGCCTCATCGACCAGCAGCTCAAGCTCTCCCTTGCTGGCTGAGACGCGGATGCGGTCGCCGGTCTTGACCAATGCCAATGTGCCACCGGCCTGCGCCTCGGGGCTGACGTGCAGGATGACAGTACCGAAGGCGGTGCCGGACATGCGCGCGTCCGAAATGCGGATCATGTCGCGCACGCCTTCTTTCACCAGTTTCGCCGGGACCGGCATGTTGCCGACCTCGGGCATGCCGGGATAGCCCTTGGGTCCACACCCTTTGAGAACCAGAATGGTCTCGGCCGTCACAGGCAGGTCTTCGCGGTCGATATTGGCCTTCAGGTCTTCGATGCTTTCGAAAACAAAGGCTTCGGCTTCGGTTTCCAGCAACTCATCCGTCGCTGCCGAGGGTTTCACGATGGCTCCGTTCGGGGCAAGGTTACCGCGCAGAACGCGCAGACCGGCTGCGGGCTTCACCGGGTCACCGAAGGGCCTGATCACGTCGCGATTGTAGCACTCTGCCCCCTCGTAGTGAGCCGAGATATCTTTGTTCAGAACCGTTTTGGCAGGGCGCAAGAAAGACTTGAGTTCATTCAGCACCGCGGGCACGCCACCGGCATAGCAGAAATCCTCCATCAAGTATTTGCCAGAAGGCATGCAGTTGACCAGCAGGGGAATTTCAGATCCGATCTCAAAGTCTTTTAGCGTCAGATCGACACCAACTCGACCCGCCAGCGCTAGCAGGTGGACTACGGCGTTGGTCGAGCCACCCACAGCGGCATTGGCCAGAATGGCATTCTCAAATGCTTCCTTAGTCAGGATGTCCGAGGGTTTGAGGTCTTCGTCTACCATCTCGACAATCCGTTTGCCGGTCAGGTGTGCCAGCGCCATGCGCCGTGCGTCAACGGCGGGCAGGGCGGCGTTGGTGGGCAGGGACATGCCCATCGCTTCGACCAGCGAGGCCATGGTCGAGGCCGTACCCATCGTCATGCAAACCCCGGCGCTGCGCGACATTCCGGATTCAGCGTTCATGAAATCCTGCAGGGTCATCTCGCCCGCACGGACCTCTTCCGAGAACTTCCAGACATCGGTGCCCGATCCGATATCCTTGCCCTTGAACTTGCCGTTCAGCATCGGCCCGGAACTGACCACGATTGAGGGCAGATCGACCGAGGCCGCGCCCATCAGCTGCCCTGGCGTGGTCTTGTCACATCCGCCCAGCAGAACAACGCCGTCAATGCCGTAGGCGCGGATGGATTCCTCAACATCCATGGCCAGCAGATTGCGGAACAGCATGGCGGTGGGCTTCATCTGGGTCTCGCCCAGCGACATGACCGGGAATTCGACCGGGAAGCCCCCAGCCTCCCACACACCGCGTTTCACGCCTTCGGCCAGATCGCGCAGGCCCGAGTTGCAGGGCGTCAGTTCCGACCAGGTGTTGCAGATGCCAATGATGGGCCGCCCATCAAAGGCATGATCGGGGAAGCCTTGGTTTTTCATCCAGGAACGGTGGATGAACCCGTCTTTGTCGAGTTTTCCGTACCAATGCGATGAGCGGCGTTTCTTTGTCATTCTGGCTTTGGATCTTTGGCTTGGGCTGGAATTGAGGTTCGTGATGAATTGAAGATCATGCGGCGCGAAGTGGGCGGCACCAGTCGGGCAGCCAGTCCGAATGCGCGGTCAGAAGGTCCGTGACAAGGCTGCGGATTTGGCGCAGGTCCAGTTCGGCCGCGGTATGCGGATCCATCATGGCGGCATGGTAAATGTATTCGGCGTTTTGCTCGGTCAGCGCCCGGACGGTTAGCTCTTGCACGTTGATTTGGGTGCGCATCAGCGCCACCAGTTGCGGCGGGATGTCGGTAACGACCGAGGGCTGAACGCCGTTTGAATCGACCAAACAGGGGGTTTCCACCGCAGCGCCCAAGGGCAATTGCGGAATCTGACCCGTGTTGGGCAGGTTTCCATAGGCCGTATAGGGCGTGTCCGTGACGACGGCGTTCATCAGATCCGCCGCGAATTCGTGGCTGCGAATAACCGAGACATCGCGCCCGTCTGTCAGTGTCTTAGCCTGTTCTTTCCAATCCGCGACCTGCTCGACACAGCGGGTTGGGTATTCATCCAGCGGGATCGAGAATTGCTCAATCAGGTCTTGCCGCCCGTCCTTGATGAACCACGGCACATATTCTGCCAGATGTTCCGAACTCTCGGTGCAGAAGTAGCCCAAATGGTCCATCACCTCGTACCGCACCTTATTGGGGCAGCGTGGCATCAACAGAGGTGGTTTCGGCAGAGAACCATGGGCATAGCCCCGGCGCAAGGCGGGATACAGGTCGCGGCCCTGATGATCCAGCCGCAGGAAGAAAGCCACATGGTTCACGCCTGCGACCTTGTAGCGGATCTCATCCTTGGGCAGGTCCAGATCATGGGCAAGTTCTTCGACTGTATTCTGGACCGAATGGCACAGGCCGACATGTTTCAGGTCCGGGAATTGCTCGGCCAGAGCCCAGGTGTTGATCGCCATCGGATTCACATATTGCAACAGCGTCGCGTTGGGGCAGAGCTGCATCATATCCTGTGCCACGCCCCACAGAACTGGAACGGTGCGTAGCCCGCGCATGATCCCTCCGATCCCGAGCGTATCTGCGATGGTCTGGCGCAACCCGTATTGCTTGGGGATCTCGAAATCCGTCACCGTGCAGGGTTCATACCCGCCGACCTGAAAGGCAGTGATGACGAAATCAGCCCCCTCCAACGCCGCGCGGCGGTCGGTGTGGGTGGTCACCGTTGCTCCGGTGCCGACCGAACGGATCATGGCCCGCGCTACGGTTTCGCTTTCGGCCAGACGCTGCGGGTCGATATCCATAAGCGCGAAATGGCTGTCGGCAAGCGCAGGGGTCAGCAGCGCATCGCCCACGATATTGCGCATGAAGATCGTGGAACCCGCGCCGATAAAGGTGATTTTGGTCATTTTGCAAAACTCTCGTTTGGCGTTATTTAACAGCTCCAAGGGTCAAACCCGCGATGAAGTGTTTCTGCATCAAGAAGAACATGGCCACCGGCGGCAAGGCGGCAACGAGGGAGCCCGCGCTCATCAGTTGATATGCCGCGCGGTACTGCGCGTTGAAACTGGTGATCCCAGCGGTCACAGGTTGGCTTTCGGCCCCTTGTGTCAGGACCACGGCCCAGAAATAGTCGTTCCAGATGAAGGTGAAGATCAGCACGCTCAGCGCCGCGATGGCGGGTTTCATCAGGGGAAGGACCACGTACCAGAAGATACGGACCTCGCTGATGCCTTCGACCCGGGCGGCTTCGATCAGCTCAAAAGGCAGCGCGCGGATGAAATTTCGCATGAACAGTGTACAGAACCCGGTCTGGAACGCGATGTGGAACAGGACCAGACCGGTTTTGGTATTGTAGAGGCCAAGCTCCAAAGTCAGGTCGCGGACCGGAACCATAAGGATCTGGAACGGGACAAAGTTGCCCGCCACGAACATGAAGAAGATCCACAAGTTCGACTTGAATTTGTAGATCCCCAGCGCGAACCCTGTCATGCAGCTGAGTGCAACCGCTCCGATCACCGTTGGGATTGTGATCAAGAACGAGTTCAGCAGATATCGCGGCATGTCCGAGTTGAAGAAGACCTGTCCATAGTTGACCGCGCCTTCAAATCGGGACGGCAAGCCCCAGTAGTTTGCGTTGGTGAAATCCGCCTCTGGCTTGATTGAGAACAAGGCAACTGCAAGCAAGGGGCCGAGCCACAGCAGCAGGGCAATGGGCAGCATGGCCTGATAGGTGATCTGTGCCGCGCGGGGTTGTTTTTCGATGGGTTTGGGAAACATCTCAGTGCCCCCTTTCTTCGCGGTACATCGACCACAGGAAGTAGGCGATGAAACACAGCATGATGAGGAACAGGATCACAGCGATGGCGGCGCCATATCCCATGCGGAAGCCGTATTCGGACAGGGCGACCTCGAACATGTAATAGGCTAGCACGCGCGACGACCCGAACGGCCCGCCCTGCGTCATGATCGAGATCAGGTCGAAGGACCGCAGAGCGCCAATGATTGTCACGACAAAGGCGATAAACGTGGCGGGGCGTAGTTGCGGCAGGATGATGTGCCACAGCATCCGCCCTCCCTTTGCACCGTCCAGACGTCCAGCCTCGATCTGTTCGGGGTCCACGGCGTTTAGGCCGGTGAGATACAGGATCATGCAATAGGCCGTCTGCGGCCACAGGCCAGCGACGATGATGCCGTAAGTGACCAGTTTTTCATCTCCCAGCACATTCAGCGGGCCAAGACCAAAGAAACTGAGGAATTCGTTCAGTAGCCCGAATGTCGGATCGTAGAACCATGTGAAAACCAGCCCGACAACGACCTGAGAGATCACGAACGGAAAGAAAAATAGAGACTTGTAGAGTCGAATGCCCCAGACCGTCTGATTCAGGAACAGGGCGATGAACAGGCCCGCGGGGATCGCTGCGAGATACAGGATCAACCAGATCAGGTTGTTCTTGAGCGAGATATAGAATGCATCGCGATCCACCCACTCCCAATAGAGGTCCTCGTAGTTGCGGAAACCAACATATTCAGCAGCGCCCAGCCCATCCCATTCATAAAGTGACAGGTTGAAGGACTGAAAGACCGGGATGATCACATAGACCATGAAGAACAACAGGCCCGGCGCAAGAAAGAGCCAAGGCGCGATGCGTTGTTGGTTGCGATGGAACCAGCTTTCCTGTTCCGGTGTGTCGACGGCTGACATGGGCTATCTCGGATCTGGGGGCGAAGGCGAGCTTCAGCTCGCCTTGCAATTGAGGAAGGCGTAGGCCGGGTTTTCACCCGGCCCCTGCCAGATCAGTTGTTGTAGATACGGCTACGAGCGCGTTCCAGTTTGGCTAGAATCTTGTCCAGATTGTCGGGCTTGACCATGAATTCCTGGAAGCCTTCCATCGAGACCTTGGCCATTTCAGCTGGTGCGTCACGATCCCAGAACTGTGCGACACCACCGGGGCTGTTCGAGGACAGCATGGCGAACCCTTGCTGCAGGAACTTGTCGTCATCCACCGAGGATTGCGCGTTGACCGGAAGCTGGCCCAGGTTGGAACCGTTGTTGATTTCGGTCTGAACGTCCGGAGACACGACGAAGCGCAGGAACTCACGCGCGGCTTCCTTGTTCGACGCGTTGGCCGGGATGTGGAACGTATCGGTCGGCGCATCCTCGGCCAGTTCAACATCGGGGTTGATCGCGACGAACTGGTAGAAGTCCAGCTGATCGTCGCTCAGACCCGCTTCGCGCAGAGGTGCAACAGCGAAGTTGCCCATCAGATAGGCGGCGGCGTCTCCGTTCACCATGAAGGGCAGGGCTTCCTGCCAGCTATAGGTCTGGTGGTTGTCGATGAAGGCACCCATGTCGACCAGCTGCTTCCAGTTGGCGAAGGTCTGCTTGACGCGATCGTCTTCCCAGCTGATTTCGCCATTGGCGAGCTGGTTGTGGAAGTCGAACCCGTTGGTGCGCATGTTCAGATAGTCGAACCAGCCACCGGCGGTCCACAGGAACTTGGTCCCGATGGTATAGCAGGCGCGGCCCGAGGCGACGATCTTCTCGCAGTTCGCGAGCTCTTCTTCCCAGGTGGTCGGCTCGGTCAGGCCAAGCTCATCAAAGATGTCTTTGCGGTAGTAAACGCCCCACTGATAGTAGGTATAGGGCACGCCCCACTGCTTGCCATCAAGGGTCATTGCACCTTTGGTCGAGGCCAGATTCTCGGCGATCTCCGGCTCGGCCCACAGGTCCGAAACGTCTTCGAACAGACCCGCCTCAACATAAGGCTTCATGCGGTTTGCGGCATACCATGTAGCAACGTCCGGCGTGTCAGCCGTCAGGAAGTTGCGGATCTGCGTCTTATACGCCTCGCGGTCGATCACTGTGGTTTCGATGGCCAGATCCGGGTGCTGAGCCTGAAACTGTTCGATCATCGCTTCCATCGTCGCACGCGGCGCCGGGTTCGAGGTGTCAAGAAAGATGCGCAGTTCGCCGGTCAGTTCGGCGGCAACGGGTGCAGCTAGTGCCACACTCGCCGCCAGTGCGGCAGCGGTGCGCTTGAACATGGAATGCATGGTGTCCTCCCTTAGCTTCCATTTTAGTTCCAAATAGTGAAACCGTGTTTTATATATTGAAAACTACACATCGACTCGGCTAGTCTTGTCAAGACCCTCGTGCAAACACCGTGGCTGAACGGGGGTCAAACGGAGGAGAACACACACCCGTGGCTGGTGACGGAACAATAGGCAAAGCATGTGATGTGCTGGAGCACGTGGCCTCGTTCGAGCGCCCGGTGCGGTTTGCCGAACTGCTGGAGAGCAGCAGCTTTCCCAAAGCAACGCTCTATCGCTTTCTGCAATCGCTGACCAATCAGGGCATGCTGGCCTATGAGCCAGACCGCCAGACCTATTCGCCGGGCCTGCGGCTGGTCCGTCTGGCGCATACGGCGTGGACGCAAAGCTCTCTGGCCCCTATCGCGCGGCCGTTTCTGGATACACTCAGCTCCGAGACAGGTGAAACGGTGCATTTGGCGCAGCTGGACTCCAATCAGGTGCTGTATGTCGACAAACGCAACGCGGCGCAGCCTGTCGAGATGTATTCGCAGGCCGGCAAGGTCGGCCCGGCCTATTGCACCGGCGTCGGAAAAGCGATGATGGCGTTTCTGGATGGGCCCGCATTAGATCGCGCCGTATCCCAGCAAAGCTATCACCGTTTCACGGACAAGACGCTGACCTCGGAGGCGGCGTTGCGGGCGGATCTGGAACTGATTCGCAGCCGAGGCTACGCGATCGACGACGAAGAGCATGAACCCGGTATTATCTGCGTTGCCTGTCCGGTTCTGACCTCGGGCGGGCGCGTTTTGGGCGCGATTTCGGTAACCGGTTCAACCGGGCGGATGGATTTCAATCAACTAGAGGCCTGGGTCCCTCGGGTGCGGCGCGTTGCCGACCAGATCGCGACCGAGGCGCAGGCTTGGCGGTTCCCTGAAACCCGCCCGAATGGACAGAACAACAGGATGCAATCGACATGACAGGTGTAACGCTCAATCAGGCGATCAAACGCTACGGCCAGACTCAGGTGATCCACGGGATTGATCTGGAAATCGAAGATGGTGAATTCTGTGTATTCGTCGGCCCCTCGGGCTGCGGTAAGTCCACCCTACTGCGGATGATCGCGGGTCTCGAGGAAACCTCGGAAGGCCAAATTCATATTGGCGCGCGCGAAGTGACCCACATGGATCCTGCAAAACGCGGCGTGGCGATGGTGTTCCAGACCTACGCTTTGTACCCGCATATGACGGTCGCCGAGAATATGGGTTTTGGCCTGCGCATGAATGGCGTTCCCAAGGCAGAGATCGACCAGAAGGTTCAGGACGCCTCCGGCATTCTTAAACTGGATCAATATTTGAAACGCAAGCCCAAGGCCCTGTCTGGTGGTCAACGCCAGCGAGTCGCCATCGGGCGTGCGATTGTGCGCGGTCCCGAGGTGTTCCTGTTCGATGAACCGCTTTCCAACCTAGATGCCGAGCTTCGGGTTGAGATGCGGGTCGAAATCGCACGCCTGCATCAAGAGATCGGCGCCACCATGATCTATGTGACCCACGATCAGGTCGAAGCGATGACAATGGCCGACAAAATTGTCGTGCTACGCGATGGCCGGATCGAGCAGGTGGGCGCGCCAATGGACCTGTACCGCGATCCGGACAACCGCTTTGTGGCGGGCTTCATCGGCTCGCCAGCGATGAACTTTCTCGAATGCGACTATGCAGACGGCCACGTCACGCATCCGGCCCTTGGTCAACCGTTGCCGGTATCGGCCCAAGTTCCGGCTGGGGTAAACAAGGTGACCCTTGGCATGCGGCCCGAACACATCCAGATCGACCGCAGTGCCGACACCTGCACCGTTGATTTGACCGAGGCGCTTGGGGGCGTGTCCTATTCCTATCTTCTGACCCCGAATGGCGACAAGCTGATCGTTGAAGAACGGGATGACCAACGCAGCACGACAGGCGAGAAGATCGGGATCACGGTCCAACCCGAACGTGCCATGGTGTTCGACCCTGAGACTGGCGTTCGGTTTAGGTAGCATCGATTCAAGTTCAACCGGTGTGTTTTGAGCGCAGGTTTAGGCTTGACCGAAACGGGGTCGTCCTCTGAACTGGCCCACACGAGGCCAGTCGGCCCGACTCATTTCGAGTAGAGAGGCCCCATGCGCAGCGTCAAAACCGTCCACGTGATCTCGGCCCATGCGGAAGGCGAGGTGGGCGACGTCATCGTCGGTGGCGTGCAACCACCACCCGGAGAAACCCTGTGGGATCAACGCACATTCATTGCGCAGGATCAGAACTTGCGCAATTTCGTGCTGAATGAACCCCGAGGCGGCGTCTTTCGCCACGTCAACCTGCTAGTCCCTCCGAAACATCCGCAGGCGGATGCGGCGTTCATCATCATGGAGCCGGAGGACACGCCGCCCATGTCGGGGTCAAACTCGATCTGTGTCTCCACTGTTCTTTTGGACAGCGGCATCATCCCCATGCAAGAGCCGGAAACGCGTATGACACTCGAGGCTCCCGGCGGTTTGGTACGGGTCCGGGCAGAGTGTGGGGATGGTAAGGCCCAGCGTATCCATGTGCAAAACCTGCCAAGCTTTGCCGACAAGATCGCGGTCCCCCTGGAAGTGCCGGGTGTGGGCACCCTTGCCGTGGATACGGCCTATGGAGGCGATAGTTTCGTGGTGGTCGATGCGGATGCTAGGGGGTTGGAAATTGTGGAGGCCGAGGCCCGCGATATCGCCCGTTTGGGCGTTGCCATCACCAATGCCGCCAATGATCAGCTTGGCTTTACCCATCCGCAAAACGCGGCTTGGAACCATATCTCTTTCTGTGCTTTTTGTGGGCCTTTGAAGACAACCGAAACCGGACTCACAGGCAAATCCGCCGTTGCGATCCAGCCCGGCAAAGTTGACCGCTCGCCAACCGGAACGGCGGTCTCGGCGCGCATGGCCCTTATGGCCGCGAAGGGCCAGATGAAGGTTGGTCAATCTTTCGAGGCCGTTTCTATCATCGGATCGCGTTTTACCGGCCGGATTGTCGAGGAAACCAAGGTCGGGGACCGCGCGGCCATCATCCCCGAGATCAGCGGCCGAGGCTGGATCACCGGCGTTCATCAGCACATGCTGGACCCGGATGACCCATGGCCTGGCGGATATCGGCTAAGTGATACCTGGGGCGTTGGGCGCTGAAGGGCGCGAAATCACAGGCCCATCGGCGTGTTTTTCCCCAACCGTGGCAATTTGCGCCCCCAGTAGACGATTGATCCCAACGCAAACCTGATTTAAGGGAAGCCCTGTCAAATCAGAGTCACTCAGGGGTGTTATGTCATTAGCGCCCCTCCCGCGCCGCAATGAAGCGGCCCAAACTCTTGCAGCGATTGCCCCTTAAAGGCTTAAAAAAGGTGAAAGAATATGGCAGATAAATCGAACTTCGACATATTGTATACCATTGTAGACGAAGCGCCTGAGCTGGCCAGCGCCTCATTTCTGCCCATCATTCGCAAATTCGCCTCGGCGGCGGGTGTCAGCGTTGGCACTAAGGATATTTCGCTTGCAGGCCGTATCATTTCGACGTTCCCAGAGAAGCTGACCGACGCGCAGCGCATCACCGATGATCTTGCCGCATTGGGCGATCTGGTAAAAACGCCCGACGCCAACGTGATCAAACTGCCAAACATTTCGGCCTCGGTTCCTCAGCTTGTCGCCGCGATCGAAGAGCTGCAGTCGCAGGGCTACGACATCCCCAACTACCCCGAAGAGCCTTCGAGTGACGAAGAAAAGGCGATCCGCGCGCGCTATGACGCGATCAAAGGCTCGGCGGTGAACCCGGTTCTGCGCGAAGGCAACAGTGACCGCCGTGCGGCGCGGGCGGTGAAGAACTACGCCCAGAAGAACCCTCATTCGATGGGGGAATGGGTGTCGGACAGCAAGACCAAAGTGTCCTCAATGTCTGGCAACGATTTCTACGCCAATGAGAAATCGGCGACGATCACCGCAGCGCAAGCCGGTGACGCGAAGATCGAATTTGTCGGCAAAGATGGCAGCGTGACCGTGCTGAAAGACGGCTGGCCGCTGGAAGAGGGAACCGTTGCCGATGCGACCTTTATGTCGGTCAAAGCGCTGTCGTCCTTCCTAGCAGATGCCATTGAGGACACCAAGAAAGATGGCACCATGTTCTCGCTGCACATGAAGGCGACGATGATGAAGGTCAGCGACCCGATCATCTTCGGCTATGCCGTTCGCGCGTGGCTGGCTCCGGTGTTCGAGAAATTTGGCGCAGAGCTTGAGGCCTTGGGTGTTAACCCGAACTCGGGTCTTGGGGATCTGCTGGACCGCGTGAAGGACAATGCTGACATCGTGGCCGCCATCGACGCCCTCAAGGGTGACCGTCCGTCCATGTATATGGTCGACTCGGACCGTGGCATTACCAACCTGCACGTCCCGTCCGATGTGATCATCGACGCCTCGATGCCCGCCGTTATCCGCGCAGGCGGCAAAGGCTGGGATGAAACCGGAGCCAAAGGCGACACCAACTGTGTTATCCCTGACCGTTGCTACGCGTCGGTCTATGACGAATCCATCAACTTCTTTAAAGCCAATGGTGCGCTGAACCCGGCCACTGCCGGCGCGGTGGCCAACGTCGGCCTGATGGCTCAAAAGGCCGAAGAGTACGGCTCGCACCCGACCACGTTCCAGGCACCTGCGGATGGCACAATCCGTGTCGTTCTTGCCAATGGTGAAACTCTGCATTCGCATGAGGTCGAGGCCGGAGACATCTGGCGGGCCTGCACAGTGAAAAAAGCGCCCATCGAGAACTGGATCCAACTGGCGATGGACCGTCAGCGCCTGACCAGGTCCGAGGCGATCTTCTGGCTCGACGCAAACCGTGCCCATGACGCCGAGTTGATCCAATATGTTAAGCCCGCGCTGGAAGCGGCTGGTGTTGCAGATAAATTCTTGATCATGGCCCCGCGTGAGGCGACGCGTCAGTCGCTGGAGACCATCACCGCCGGAAATGACAGCATCGCCATCACCGGCAACGTGCTGCGCGATTATCTGACTGACTTGTTCCCGATCCTCGAACTGGGCACCTCGGCCAAGATGCTGTCGATCGTCAAACTGATGAACGGCGGTGGTCTGTTCGAGACCGGTGCAGGTGGGTCCGCTCCGAAGCATGTGCAGCAGCTGGTCGAAGAAAACCACTTGCGTTGGGATTCGATGGGTGAGTTCTGTGCGCTGGGTGAATCCCTGAACTTCCTCGCCGACAGCAAGGGCAACACCAAGGCGGGTGTTCTGGGTGCGGCGGCGGAGGCGGCAACGCAGGGCATTCTGGACAACAACCGGTCCCCCAGCCGGAAGGTTGGTCAGCCGGACAACCGTGACAGCCACTACTGGTTCGCGCGCTATTGGGCCGAAGCGCTGGCCGCGCAGTCGGATGATGCGGAATTGGCAGCTGAATTTGCCCCGCTTGCAACTGCTCTGGCCGACAAGGAAGAGCAGATTTTGGGTGAGCTTGCCGCGGCCCAAGGTGGGGCTGCCGATCTGGGTGGGTACTACCACACCGATCCCGCCAAAACGGCGGCTGTGATGCGTCCGAGTGCGACGCTGAACGCCATCATCGGCTAAGAAAACGACCCGCGCCCTAGTGGCGCGGGTCTTTCCCACTGGTGCGGAAACCCGACCAGTTTTTCCTTTCGCTTCAAACTGTTGCGAAGCTTTGCCCGCAAGACATGACTAAAACTGCATGATCTACGGGATTCCCCCAATACACTGATCCGTCCCCGCTTGATAACTTGTCCAAGACAAGAGATTCACCGGTGAGGCCTTCGGGCCTATCACTCACTCAAAAAATGGCCAGCATTTGGGGTGCTGGCCATTTGTTTGTCTGAAGTCTGCTTGAGCGTAGCTGGGTCGAACGCGCCTTTGCAGTGCCACGCGACTTTGATGCAGAAATGAAAAAGCCAGCCCAGAGAAGGACTGGCTTAAACATGATTGTTCGACGTTTAGCCCCGAAGGACTTTGCCCGCCGCGTCAAAGGGCGGCTCGTGCAGGATAGTGGCTTTGTGGGGTTGGCCCAGAACCATCACTTCAACCTCGTCTCCGGGTTGGGCGTTTTTGACATAACCCAAAGCCAGCGACATACCGACGGTATAGCCATAGGTGCCCGAGGTGACGCGACCGATGCCTTCGCCGTCCTTGAAGATCGGCTCACCGCCAGTGGCGTCCGCGTTGGAGGCCGTCACGTCGGCCTCATCCAGACGCAGCAAGACCAACTGTTCACGCGCAGGGTTTTCCAGCACTTTCTGCGCGGCGTCTTTGTTGAGGAAATCCTTCTCGAACTTGCACAGGCGGTCCAGACCCACCTCATGCGGCCAGTATTCGGGACTGTATTCGCGGCTCCAGGAGCCATAACCCTTTTCAACACGCATCGACATCAGGGCACGGCTGCCAACTGGTCCTGCGCCGAATTCTTTGCCTGCCTCAAGCAGAGCATCGTAGAGGCGCGCCTGATCTTCGGTCTTGCAGTGCAGCTCCCACCCCAGATCACCGGTGAAGGAGACACGGAGGGCCAGAAGCTCAACGCCTGCCAGCTCAATCTTGGCTGAGCGCATGAAGGGGAAGTCCTCATTCGCCAGCGACGTGTTGGTCAGCCGCTGCAGGATCTCGCGCGATTGCGGACCAGCCACGTTGAAGCCACACATGGCCTCGGTGTGGCTTTCAAATGTGGTGCCTTCGGGCAGGGGGACCTGCTTGAAGAAGCGCTTGTGATAGCGTTCCGCCATACCCGATCCAATGACCCAGAACTCATCCTCGGCCACACGGGTGACGGTGAAGTCCCCGGCAATGCCACCGCGTTTTGAGATCAGCGGCGTTAGACACGACCGGCCGATCGCCTTGGGCATGTTGTTGGCGAAGACCGCATTCAACCAATCCGCAGCGCCGGGGCCTTTGCAGATGTATTTGGCAAAGTTCGAGATGTCGATGATCCCCGCACGCTCGCGCAGCATTTTGCATTCTTCACCAACCGGGGCCCACCAGTTTTGACGAGTGAAGCCGTTTGTATCCACGACACCCGGCTCATCAGCGAACCACAGCGGGTGTTCCCAACCGACGTTCAGGCCAAAGACAGCGCCCATGGCTTTCTGCGTCTCGTAGATGGGGCGCACGCGGGCGGGGCGGCCTGCGCTGCGTTCTTCGTTCGGGAAGTGAATGGCGAAACGGTGCGCGTATTGGTCCTGCACCTTGGCCTTGGTGAATTCCTTGGTGGCCCAGGTGTCAAAGCGCGCCATGTCCCATGCGAACATATCGTATTGGGTTTCCCCTTCGATGATCCACTGCGCCGCCATCAGGCCCATGCCGCCCGACTGCGAGAAGCCGGGGATAATGCCGTTGCAGCAGAAATAACCATCCACCTCGGGTACTGGTCCCATCAGCACGTTAGAGTCTGGAGACCAGATCATCGGGCCGTTGATAACGCGCTTGATCCCGGCCTCAGCCACAGCGGGCAGACGTTCGATCGCGTTCATCATGTTCTCTTCAATCCGCTCCAGATCGTCTGGGAACAGGTCATGGGCGAAATCCAGAGGTGTGCCTTCCTCGGCCCAGAATTTCATGTCCTTTTCATAAGCGCCGACCAACAAGCCGTTACCTTCCTGACGCAGGTAATACTCGCCATCGCGGTCCGAGACAGAGGGCAGGCGGGTGCCGTGGCTTTCGACGTCAGACATCGCCTCGGTCACGAAATACTGGTGTTCGGTGGGCTGCAGCGGCAACTCGATCCCAGCCAGCTTGGCCACCTCGCGACCCCAGAGGCCCGCTGCGTTCACGACCCAAGGCGTTTTGATGTCACCTTTGGGGGTCTTCACGATCCAAGTGCCGTCTTCCTGCTGCTCAGTCGCGGTGACAGGGGTGAAACGATGGATCTCGGCCCCACGCTGGCGGGCACCGACCGCATAGGCGTTGGTCACGCCCGACGGATCAACATTGCCGCCATCTGGTTCGAACATCACGCAACGGATGCCTTCGTAATTGACCAGCGGGTTCAGCTTTTGCGCCTCTTCAATGCTAATCTCATAGAAATTCATGCCATAGAGCTTGGCCTTTGCGGCCTGCAGCTTCAGCTGGTGTTCCCGCTCTTCTGTCTGAGCCAGATAGAGCGAGCCGGGCTGGAAGACACCGCAACTTTGGCCGGTTTCTTCCTCCAGCGAGTTATACAGGTTCATCGTATAGTGCTGGATGCGGCTGATATTGGTGCTGTCATGCAGACCGTGAATGTTGGCTGCCGCATGCCAGGTTGAGCCAGAGGTCAACTCATCCCGCTCCAGCAGGACCACATCGGACCATCCCAATTTGGCCAAATGGTAGAGGATCGAGCAACCGATCACCCCGCCGCCGATAACTACCGCCTGTGCTTCTTCGCGCATTTCATCTTCCTGATTTGCTGTGTCATGTCAGAACCGGTCTTTCGTTAAGAATATGGCGATTCAGACCCATAACTGTTCTAAACGCGTCAACTGAGAACCCTGTTTGACCAGAGATGCAGCCTGCATTCACTTCTTGGGGATACGGGCACCGCCGGGTACCGCGCATTATTTCACCTATGCTTTGCCGACATTGCTCAGAACTCCAGTCTGTGGGCGCGGCCATAGTCAGCCAGCCGTTTGTTCAGATTGCTTGCCTCTGGGTGGCCGGATTCCAGTGCAAAAACGAAAGCGTGGGTAAGATAGAAACAGGCGGCATCAATGTCCTGGGCCAGCTCTCGTTCGTCGGCAGCAATCGTATACAGGCGCACAAGCGCCTCTTGGTCGCAATTGGCATGTGCCTCTAGCAGTTCACGGTCTAAGGCTTCGCGATCCATGGCTATCCCTTTAGCGAAATGGCGATGTTTTTAGTGCGAACGTAGTTGTAAAGCGCCTCAAGCCCTTTTTCGCGGCCACCCCGAATTCGATGCAATTGGCCATGGCATCCTCTTCGGTATCGATTGGCGCGTAGCAGGTGACGGGGCAAAGACCTCTTGCGTGATGTGGCGGGCAGGGTTGACACCGGCCAGCAAGGTCGAGCTTCCAGCGGCCACAGACAGAGCGAGCGAACGACCGGCGATCGAAACGGTTATCTTCCACCGCGATGGAGGCGCCCTTGTCGCCCTCCACCCACGACCCGGCCAGGAAATTCCTGGCCAAGCCGTCGTTCAGAAAAGTGGTCATGCCTCCGCGCGTGCCTTTTCGATCTGCGTTGCGACCCAGTGGTGGAAGCAATGGGTGGGGCCGTCCATTGCAGGCGAGAAGCGACCACCGTCAAATTTGATGCCATGGCGGCCTTTCTGCATGCCTTCGACCACGAAGACGTCCTCTTCAAACACGGTTTTCCAAAGCGCCGCGTTTTGCGCGCGCAGGCCTTCATGTTCGGGGCTGTCTTCGGGTTTCTGAGCATAGTACAGCTCAATCCGCTCGTTCGACCGCTCATGATTGATTGGGTCGATGATGAAGGCAAAACCGTGGTCACGCTGAACGCCCAGCAGGGTGTTGGGGTAGACCACGATGTATTCCGCGCCTTCGTGCCACTTTTCGCTCAGGCCATCAAAGTCCGCCAGTTTCGAGCCGTCTTCCCCTTCGAATTGACGATATACAAGGGTGCCCTGACCCGAGTATTTACCCAGCTCGTTGATGTTGTAATGGTCTTCCAGACGGGAATAGCTGTTCAGACCTGGGTGAACCCAGGGCAGGTGGTAGCTTTCGCAGAAGTTTTCGACCGCCAATTTCCAGTTCGAATCCAGCTCAAGCCGGACCGACGCGCCAGCGCCGCCGTGATACATAGGCTGTTCGAACTCTTTCCAGCGCTCCATCAGCTCGCCGTGAACTTCTTCGAACTCGGGGGCGTTGCCGTCGACGTTCACAAAGATCACGTCGCGCCAGACGTAGGAGCGGATGCGGATCAGACCCAGTTCCGAGAAATCCAGATCTTCGTGGGTATTCTGACCGGGGCCGCCGACATGAGGAGCGGTGCGCAGCTCACCATTCAGGCCGTAGCACCAGCTGTGGTAGGGGCAACGGATCGCGCCGCGGATTTTTTGAGGCTTGTCGACTAGGATCATGCCGCGGTGGCGGCAGGTGTTCTGGAACACGCCAATCTGACCGTCGCGATCACGGACCATCAACAGGGGCATGCCAAGGAAATCAATGGGATAGGCATCCCCTGCTTCAGGGATGTCCTTGCCGAAGCCGATCCCGGACCAGTTCGCAAACAGGACCGAGTCGCGTTCCTCGGCAAACACTTCAGGGTCGATATAATGCGCGTTCGGCAGCCCCTTTGCTGTGTTTAACGGGGTCAGAACAGACGAAAGCGGTGCATGCTTGTTCATCAGTCACTCCTAAGACTTTTGAATTGGCGTTTTTCTAGGCTCCCATTGGCAGCGCAGAGGCCCTGCATTCAATACTAAAAATCCTAACCGCTAGATGAGGGGAGCTAAACCGAATTCTCCTCAAGCTCATTCAGCAGCCATTCTTTCAAGGCCAGCGCCCCTTCTGACAGGCTATCGTTTTCCCGTTCAACCAGATAGAAATTATGCGGCGCAGGTATGTTGAAGTCCTCTAAAGCCACAAGTTTTCCTGAATCCAGCATGGGTTTTAGCAAACGCTTCCAGCCGAGGGCGACGCCAGCGCCCTTTCTGGCGACCTGCAGGGCCAGAGCATAGCTGCTGACACGCGCCTGCGTCTGAATACTCTCATTAAACCCTAACGCCTGAAACCAGTCCGTCCATGTGGTCCAGTTGCTGTGTTTGGTTGCAAGGTGAATCAAACGGTGTTCTGTCAGGTCCCGGAGACTGGCCCCTTTGAGATCTTCCGCCAGTTCGGGGCTGCAAACCGGTGTCAGGATATCCCGATACAGCTTGGTATGCGGCAGAGAGGCATTCGGGTCTTTGCCGTATCGAATGAAAAAGTCCACGTCAGAACGATCTGCGAAATACGTGTCCTCGGCCATTTGGTTCACTTTTACGTGCGGATAGTCCTGCCAAAACCGAATGACCGACGGGGAAAGCCACAAGGCGGCTACCGCTGTTGTGGACCCCACGGTGACATGATTGTCGGAATCCCCACTGCGAATCTGCTCAAGAACTTTTGAGATCTTCAGGAAAGAGCTTCCCAGTGCCTCTAGCAGCTCTGCACCATCCTCTGTCAGTTCAACGCCGCGATGTTTGCGTATGAAAAGAGGGGATGCCAGCTCGGTCTCCAATGCTTTGATCTGATGACTGACAGCACCGGGCGTGACGGACAATTCGCTTGCAGCAACCTTGAAACTGAGGTGCCGGGCGGCGGCCTCGAAAGCAGAAAGCGAGGCAAGCGGAGGCAGATTGTAGTGACGTCGCGACATAGGGGATACGTGGCTCTGAGGTTTTAGATTGAGCTACCTTCACCTGAGTGCGAAAAATATTGCAATTGAAAACTATCGTTTTTTCTGCAGTTTTGCGCCCGATGAAGTTCCGCCTTTCTCGAAAGCCGGTATCGCAGTTCTTTGCCCTCCCTCCGAGGCGCGCCCCGACCCAAGCCAGGTAGTAGTCAACACCAAGGCCGACACAACGACCGCCTCTCTGCGGTTCTTTTCGGCGCAAAATAAGATGAGTAACCCGATGAACACTCAGAAAGCGCGTCTGATCCGAAAAACTGAACTCAGCTCGGACACTTCGGATTTCTGCTTCGAAATCGAACAGGGGCGTTTCACCGGACTTGAACCCGGCGCGCACGTGGATATCCACCTTGGCGACGATCTGGTGCGCCAGTATTCGCTCTGGAGTTGGAGCCAGGACGGCCGCACCCTGAACGTCGCCATCAAGCGTGAGGATAGTGGTCGCGGTGGCTCGTTGGCAATGCACGCATTGGAAGAGGGCGCCGAACTCGCCATCGGAGGTCCGCGCAACCATTTCAAACTGGAAAGCCATGATCGCCACGTGACCCTTATCGCGGGCGGTATTGGTGCCACCCCGATGGTCGCAATGGCCCGGGAGCTGCTGAATCGAGGACAGGATTTCCGGGTTTATTACTTGGTCCGATCCAAGGATCTAGCCGCGATGGATGACAAGTTTCGCGCTTTGGGTCTGGATGAGTGGTACCATCTGCATTGCGACGACACAGACGGGCAGTTCGATTTGACCGCTGTCATGCAATCCATGCCGATGGGCGCTGATGTCTACACTTGCGGTCCGGAACCGATGCTGAACGCGGTCCTTGAGTCAGGCAGCGCTCTGCGCGGTGGGGCCATCCACTTTGAGCGTTTTGCAGCTGCATCCGATATTGAACACACGCCCAATGACAGCTTTGAAGTCGAGGTCCAGTCGACGGGAGCTGTCTTCAAAGTGTCGAAGGAAGAAACTATTCTCGACGTCCTCAGAACCAACGGGGTTCATGTGGATTTCGGTTGCTCCGAAGGTTTGTGCGGGTCGTGCATGGTGGACGTCGTCGAAGGTGAGGTGGACCACCGGGACGGCATTCTGACTCCCGAGGAACAAGCCTCGAACAGCTACCTATGCACCTGTGTCTCCAGGGCGAAATCGGACCGTCTGGTCCTAGCACTTTAAGAACAGTGCCGTTGCATGCCGGATGGCCCGGGGTGCAACGGCTGCAAGAAACGAAAAATGGGAGGAAATTGATGTCGATTAAAGAACCGTTTACGGATTTGGACATTAAGACCGCGGATAGTGGTTTTTATGAGAATAACAGCGTTCCGATTGCGCTGATCAGTAAAGGCGTGATGGTTGCGCTAGTGCTTTGGGCGCTGATCTTTCCGGCGAACGCGAACAGCACTCTGGGCAGCTGGAACTCTCAGATTCTGGAGGTTTTCAACAGCTTCTACGTCATCATCGTAGGTCTGT